>CAZTBM010000020.1:0-28614 GCA_964611985.1 uncultured Desulfurococcales archaeon
TGAAACATTGGCTAACGGTGGGACTTGAGTGTATATTTCTACTTTGTCAGCAGTCACTTTCCTTACGTATTCAGCCATTATTACTGCGTTTGCTCCTTGAGGTATTGGTGCCCCAGTAGCAACCTCAACACACTCACCAGGGCTAATCGAGTACTTGTCTGGTGTATCACTTACACCCAAAAAGCCTTTAACCATTAATATTACAGGGTTTGAGGGTGATGCTCCATAAGTATCTTCAGCTCTTACAGCAAATCCGTCAACAGCACTACGATTGTAAGGAGGAAAGTCTAGAGGTGAGATTACAGTCTCTGCTGAAATCTTACCTACAGCTTCTACAATATTACAATTTATACAGTCTGGTTTAATGTTTAATTTAGGTAAAATTACTGATAAAGCTTTATCTACGGGTGTTAACTTCTCTATGAAGCTGTATTCACTCAAAAACGTCTCACCTAATTTGTCCTCATTATTGTCTTTTAGGTTTTACTATCTCTGTGTGATTATTATTGTTTAAGCTTATTTTTATATCGGAGTCCTCATTAGTGGAAGACAGTTACATGTAGACAGGAATAACCGGCTTTCTATGGTCAATATTAGAATTCTATAATATAGAGTTTTGTACAAATATTAATGGGTTAGATGGGCAAAATCCTTATAGATATTGAAAGAGTAAAAAGGGTTTTATGGTCTGTGTTAGAGGGTATAGTTGGGAAGTACCTGAAACATAGTGGTAGAGGCACAACCCATCCTGCTGAAACCTACAATGAAAGGTCTTGATGTAATAGAAGATTCAATAATAGCAGGGAGAGTTAGCGTAGTATAGTAGAATTTCTAAGACCATGGTGGCGATTACTTCAAGCATTCACTTCGAGACAGGTTTAAAAATAAGTGTAGAGAGTGTTTTCTCACTTGCTTTTTATTTTCTGTAGTTAGATAGGGCATTATAAGGCTTCAAGTACCTTTTCTAGGAATTCTCTTTCTGGCATTGCTCCTTCAAATGATACTTTATCGTTAATTACTATTTTTGGTACAGCTCGAACACTATACTTTTCTGCTAATTCAGGAAATTCCATTGCTTCAATAACGTCTGCTACGATGTTCTTGTTTACTATGGCAAACATGTGGGCAACTCTTGCAGCATAAGGGCAATATGGACATGTGGGTGTCATAAATACTTGAATATGTACTGGTTTGTCTATTTCTTTAAGTTTTTCAACTATGTCATCTGGTAGATCTGGTTTACCTCTAGATGCATGAAGTATATCCTCTATTAGTACACCAAATTCGTAGCCTACAGGAATACCAAAATATCTAATGTTGTATTTCTCTTTACCATGAACTACTATTGCTGGATATTTGTCAATATTAAATGCTTTTGCTTCATCAGATCCCTCATAATATTTCCTTACATTAATCTTATCGGATGTTTGTGAGACTATGCTTATTAATTCCTCGGTCTCCTTACAATAGGGGCATCTACTCTCTTTGGCTAAAAACAAGTTCAATGTTACTGGGCTTTCTAGTCGTTTAAAGATTTCACGAACCTGCTCTATCACTTCAGGGTCTATACGTAATGACATTCCATATTACACCTACTTACCCTTAAGTCTGAGGGAGTAAATTTAAATCTACTTGTTACATCCTAATGTTGATGCTAAAAATGGAAAGAGATTACACAGATTAATTTATTAAGTTACAACTGTCTTGAGGTAAAATAGTTATCTCAACAAGAGTTATTACAGTTTATAAACCCTCCTTATGCGAGAGACTGGTATGAGAAGCTGTAACATACTAGTTAGTGTACCTGATGAAGGAGTAGGTTTAGTCAGGGAAAGCATTAGGGAACTATATGACACTTATGATTACTTCTCATTTTTGAATATAAGAGTCTTAACAAGAAAGTGCAATAACTATGATGAATATTTTTACGCTGAGAACGAAACAGTATGGCTTAATGGGCATGAGGCCTTTAAAATTAACCTCTCCTCAATAACATTACAAGACATGAGGCTCTTGAAATCAGTATTGGATGCAGAATTACACAAGGCATTTCTATATTTCACTAACAAGGCATTAAAGACTTTAAGATGGAAAGCTGGTGAAATAGTTTCAAAGAATCTAAGTGACGTGGTTAAAGTCGACACATATGTTAAACTTGTTGATACTGTTGAAAACTGTTTGATCACCCTCTTTAATCCTAAACTTTCACAGTTATTCATAGATCTATATCTAGATATAGAATTATACGAAGACCAGAGGGATTTCATATTATCACAGGTAATGACTGCACCAGTTTACTCTATAGGAAAAATAGTACCACACGAAACACCTGATGAAATAGAATCCTTAACGATACTTCTTACCACGTATGCTAACGATTTATTAGAGAAGCCATATAAGGAAACAGGTGTAAACATTGCACGAGAGTTACATTCGGTTTCAGAAATACTCGTAAATGCCTATATGTAGTTGAATAGCTTAAAACTATGAGGTTAATTATCATATCATTCTTAGCAGTATAGTCTAATGTGCTGTAGTGTTTATTAAGGTATTTTAATCTTTAACTACAATATACAGTGTTAGAGAGGATACTGTAAAGTAAAGGTAGCCATAGAGGTGTTATTGTGGCATCCAATGCAAATAGTGGAGGCGTAGTTGGTAACAGTAATGGTGTTGCCCGTAGAGTACCCTTACCTGTTAAGGTGCTAGGAACAAATGTTATTATTCGAGACTTTTACTCTGTGAATCCTCCTTACGCTCACGTCGCAATCTATGTTGACCCAGAGGGTATAGTAAGATACCATGTTATCGAGCCCCCCCTTACAGGTAGAGAAGTTCGAGTAATAGATGAGATTAAGGAGATTATACTTGACGAGGCACGTTTAGAACCTTCACTACTTAGATCATATGATAGAGCTAGAGCTGCTCTAGAGGCTGAGGTAGATCGTGTTATAAGAACTTATGGAATAAGGGTGCCACGTAGGACGATTAGTAAAATAAAATATTATATTGTAAGAGACTTCATAGGCTATGGACCTTTAGACCCAATATACAGAGACCCATATGTTGAAGACATAACATGTATTCCGCGATTTGAGTATGTCTTAGTATTCATAAACGGTAAACCCATATTTGGTACTGCCGAAGAGGTATTCAATACCATAATGAAATTCTCTAGATGCATAGAAGAAGAGTATGGCATAGTGAAAGCTTATCCACAAGTACATGCAGAAGCGCTAGCCCTAGATTTAGCTAAAGGTAAAATAGTTAAAAGTAGAATAATTTTTGCAGCAAAGAGGCCCGCCTATGAGGGAAGAATCTTAGTCATAAAACTTGAGGGTAATAGAGTATTCTATGTAACACCCTACCATCCAGTGTTTATTATTGACCAAGAAGGCTTGAAACTAAAAAGAGCTAAAGATGTCAAGAAAGGGGACTTTGTAATAGTTGCAAGAAAGCTTGATATACCCTACAGAGACGAGAATAAACCAAAACAATCTAATATAAATTTAATTGAGTTATTTGCAGGAACACGTTATGAGAGCAAAATTAAAGTATATAGCAAGCATATACCTAGATTATTACAATTTAATGAAATCAAAAAGCTCAACATAAAATTAAAGAGATGGGATCTCGCTAACTGGAGAAGACAAAAGAGTATGCCATTAAAAGTATATTTAAGACTAAGAGAGTTAAATCCGATAGCAAGAAACATTGAAAGGGATCTATATTTAACTGCTGGACGTGGATCAAGGTATAAAGTTCCAGCAATAATTGAATTAACGAAGGAACTAGGGAGAATTATAGGCTATTATCTCTCTGAGGGTTACATGTCCAATAATGCCCCAGGAATATTCATCGCGTTTGGTAAACATGAGAAAGAATTAATTGATGATTGCAAAAAAGCTCTTGAGAAGGCTTTCCATATCCCTGCAAAGGTGAATAAGAAGGAAACGGCCACCGTTGTTAGCATTAATAGTAGAATTATAGAATGGTTATTTAAAGATGTATGGAAAGTGGGAAGAAATTCGTATGAAAAAACCATACCTAACTTCGTATTTAAAGCTCCTAAGTGGTTCATTAGAGAGGTAATTAAGGGCCTCTTTGCGGGTGACGGGTATTACAACAAATATAAGGATGTCTACTCTCTCGTAACTGTGTCTCCACATTTAGCCTATGGCCTAATATACTTATTATTGAGGCTGGGTATTCCATTTACAGCGTATACTTATACTAGGAAGGATAAACTAGGACACATCGAAATCTATGTTAGAGGAGAATACTTTAGAAGCGTGATAATTGAGGGTAAGGATCCTGAGAAATTATTATCAAAAACTCTAGTCGTTACAAACAGAATTCCAAGCTTTGCTATTAATGTGAAAGAAGCGTATAAAGTAAACACTACTAGCCTTAGGAAACATATATTACAGACCGTGAAGAATGGTAGAAGGTTAACTTATAAAACAGTAATTAAAGCAGTGGAGATGGACAGTAATATATTAAATGAGAAGCTTGGACATTTTATTCTCTCAAGTGATGTTGCAATACTAAGAGTCTCAGAAATTAAGGAAATAGCTTACACTGGTTACGTTTATGATTTTAAGGTTAAAGAGCACCACAACTTCGTTCATGGTATGGGTATTATAACACATAACTGTGATGGTTATGGGCTGCCCATATACGTTTATCACCGTGATTACGAGTGGATGCCAACAAATGTTGTTTTCCCCACACCTGATGTTCTTGACCGTTTTATCCGTAGACTCGCTTATAGAGCTGGTCAGAGCATAACATTTGCTAGACCTATTGTTGAAGGTCCTCTACCTCCTGAAGGATTCCGTGTACACTTAACCCTTGGTGAAGTTTCACGTAGAGGTAGCACTTTCACCATAAGAAAATATAGCGTTGAACCATTCACCATAGTAGACCTATTGAGATTTAACACACTATCACCAACAATAGCGGCTTATTATTGGCTCCTAGTAGACAATATACAAAGTATGATGATAGCCGGACCCATGGCCTCAGGTAAGTCCGTATGTGGGGACGAATATACATTAGCCATAGTCGATGGCATCCCCAAAGTCCTAGCATTCAATGAGTTATGGAATATACTTGCACATAAGACTATGAAAGTTAGAGAATATGATGTAGTAGATGTAAATAATATTTCCACTCTTTCACTTAACATTATAAACTATAAGCTAGATAGTACATCTATTGGGGCATTCATTAGACATAAGGCTCCCGACAAACTATACCTAGTGAAGACTAGGCTTGGTAGGCAAGTTAAAGTCACAGGAGATCACTCGTTATTAGTCTTAGATGGAACAACAGGTGCTATCACAGTTAAAACGCCTAGAGAAATAAGAGTAGGCGTAGATTACTTAATATTAATCGGCAAAATAAAAGTACCTGAAAGAGATATAACCCTCCAAGAGATAATTAGGGAACTCATTAGAAGTGATATTGGAGACAACATATACGTCGCCTTAGTAGGTGACGTGAAACAATTATTAGATAAGTTTGTAAGCGAGTATGGATCCCAAGGTACACGAAAACTATTAAATGTAAGGATAAGTAGCAAAACTAAGGCTATAAGGCTCAAGACGTTATATAAGTTAATTGAATTGACTAGAATTAAACCTAGAAAAATACTAGTACGGAGTAAGACCAAGAGTTCTCCAATCTATGATTTAGAGAAGCTAGTAAAGGATCCAGACTTTGCTAGGTTAATAGGGTATTATATTGCTGAAGGATACTTTGATGGACACAGTATTAAAATTGCCTCAAGCGATCAGAGAATACTAGATGACATCATTAAGATATGTGAAAAACTCAACATACCATATAACGTTGTTAAATCAGAGAATAAGGTTCCAGTAGTGAATATACAATCTGTTGTCAAATGGGTTATAGTAGGTCTAGATGTTGGAAGAGTAGCCAAGGAGAAGGCTTTACCCTCAATATTCTTTGTGATGCCAAAGGAATGGATGGCTAATTTACTTAAGGGATACTTTAGCGGTGACGGCACTGTAGATAGTAAGGGCTCTATAGAAATATCTACGATTAGTAGGAAATTAGCCCATCAGCTGATTTATGCATTGGCGGTCTTTGGTATTCATCCATGGATTTCAGTAAAGGAAGACAGGTATTATAGATTAGGATTCTCACTACATTACGCAAGGATATTTGTTAAGGAGATAGGTTTTGTACAAGAGGAGAAGAATGAGAAAATAGTGCAGTTATTACATGAAAAGTATGATAGAGCAGAGCATGATGTTATACCAAATATTCTCCTTAAGAAACATTATAGGCTCATCAATAAATTGAAGAAGAAATGTAATGAAATGAATATTAAGACCTTCCTCCCATTGGAAATGTACAGTGGGCTATCTAGAAATAGGCTGATCGTAAAGGATGTTTTAAGCTTATGTGATGGTGGAAAAATAGAATTTAAAGAACTATGGAAACTTGTTGAATCTGATGTGATATTCTCTAAAGTTATAAGTGTTGAGGAGGTAGTTAACGATAAAAACAGATATGTTTATGACTTTGAAATACCATTATACCAAAACTTCATTGCTGGTGGAGGAATAATAGTACATAACACCACTCTTCTAAACGCTATCGCTATGCTTATCCGACCCGAAGCTAAGATCGTTACTATCGAGGATACACCTGAGATAAGGTTACCTCATGAAAACTGGGTTCCCCTAATAACAAGGCCAAGCTTTGAACCCGGGGTCCAAGATGTAACACTCTTCGACTTACTCAAGAGTGCATTACGTCAGAGACCGGAGTTCATTATTGTTGGTGAGATTAGAGGTGAAGAAGCCTATACCTTCTTCCAAGCACTAGCAGTAGGGCATGGCGGATTATGTCTACCAGCGTATGAGAAGTTGCCAGCTATAGTTGATGGAAGAGTAGGTCTTTATAGAATTGGTGATATCGTTGATGGGCTTATTGAGGGCCGCTTTAAGAGTGTAAAGGTGCTAACATATGATGTTAAGAACGGGAAAACAGTATGGACTCCCATAACTAAGTTCATTAAAATGAGAGAGAGTAACAAATTTGTTAAGCTTAAGATTGAGGGTGGTATAGAAGCGATATTTCATGAGAAACACCCAGTTATTGTAGCTACTGGTACGGGGTTTGTAAGGAAATTCGCCAAAGATGTTGATGTGGGCGATTACATACCGATACTAGAGGAGATTCCCATACCTGAAGAGGAAAACGAGTTAGACTTAATAGATTACTTTGCCAACAGCGAATTCAAAGACAAAATATACGTAATTGGTGCTGAGGATCTAGTAAAGAAAGTGCCTTCAAGGAGAATATATAGTGTACTCAAAATACCCAGATGGAAACTTTATGAATATCGTCATGGTAAAGCTATACCACTCAAATACTACCTAGAAATAGAGAAGCTATATAGTGGAGATGCCAAACCTGTAAGAAGAAAACTGTACTTAAAGTATGGTGGTAAGACAAGACGAAAAATACCAGCAGTACTTGAGTTATCAAGGGAACTAGGGTACTTAGTAGGCTTATACCTAGCCGATGGCAGTATAAACTATGATGATAAAGATAAACTCCCAAGAAGGGTAACCTTCTACGTTGATGAGAAACTCCATAGTAAAGTGATCAGTGCACTCAACAGCATAGGTATTGATAGAGAATCAATAAGAGTAGGATGCTACCAGAAGGCTACTATACCCTATGTAGTCGTGGATAACAAGTTATTCGCTATACTCTTATACAAATTGCTAGAGGGCAAAGTTAAAGATCATGAGAGAGTAGTACCGTTAAATATAGCCTTAAAGGCGCCTAAAGCATTTAGAGAGGGAATAATAGAAGGATACTGGGATGGTGATGGAAGTATTGTACATAGAGGTAAAAACGCTTGTAACATCATGGCTGAAACAGTTAATAGAGAACTAGCTGAAAGTATAGCCTTATTAGCTAAAACTCTCGGTATACACATATCGATATATGAAACCGATAATACTAGAGGCATGTTTAAAGGTAAACCAATAGTATATGTGCTGAAAGTTCTAGGTGGTAATTCGACAAGAAGAATGCTTAACTTCATTGATCCACCATTCACTATAACTGTTGCCAAAAGTAAAATAGAAAAGAAGAAAGCTCTAAAGAAAACGCCTAACATATTATATGGTAAAGTAATATCTAAAGAGGAATTTACTGATAATGTAGATATTTATGACTTTGAAGTCTCACCTTATGGAAACTTCGCTATCACCAGCAGATGTATTATAACTAGTAACTGTACAATTCACGGTGAGACTGTTGAAGCTGTCATCTCCAGGCTTGAGAGTAAGCCTATGAGTATACCTAGAGTTCTCATACCACTAATGAAGGTTATTACCTTAACTGGTAGAGTTAAGGGCCCAACAGGTATCGTTAGGAGAGTTATTAGAGTCACTGAGATCGTCGGCATCGACCCTAGGACAAACGAGATACTACTAAACGATGTCTTCCGATGGGATCCCACTAAGGACTCATGGACGTATAGTGGTAGAAGTTACCTAGTTGAAACAATATCTGAGAACAGAAATATCCCGCTAGCAGATGTTATTGATGACCTCCGTAGAAGAAGCGTTATACTAAAATGGATGCTTAAGAAGGAGCTCAGAAAGTTCAGCGAAGTAGCAAAAGTTGTAAGATCCTACTATCAGGATCCTGAAAGAGTTTATGCTGAGGCGTCAAGCGAGGTTGAAGAGGTACAATTAGTATGGGCTTAGCAGCCTTTAGCTACAGGTTGTTAGGAAGGTCAAGACTTTATAGATATCACTTCAGAACATTAGCTTGGCTTAAGAGATATTACTATGCATCAAACATCCCATATCATTTTCAAGCATACATATCTTTGTTAACTCTAGTAACAATACTTATGATAACTATAACATTTCCATTATTCACTATATCACATGTCATAGTGTTTAAGCTACCAATTTACATAGCTATGATACTAGCTATACCACCAACAATAGCAGCCTATCTTTTAGCGTATGGTTTTCTGGTGTACTATCCTATTATTAGAGCTAGAGCACAAGCTGATAAAATAGAACTTTCAATGCCCTACCTCATAGCCTATATGAGCTCTATCGCAGCTGCAGGCAGAAACATAGAAGTAATGCTTGAAAGAGTGGCTGCTAAAGGAGAACTCTTCAATGTTAAGAGGGAATTTCATAGAGTCGTCAGTAGAATAGCTATATTAGGCCAAGATAGCATTACGGTTTTAAGAAGAGAAGCAGAAATAACGACATCTACATTACTCTCCACGTTGCTTGACAGCCTTGCCGGATTAATTGAGAGTGGAGGTAACGTAAGAGCATTTCTAGAAGAGTACATGAACCATGTTCTCAGAGGTATGGAGAATAGATTAAGGGAAGTCTTGAACTCAATGATGTTCTTAATGGAAATTTTTATAAGCTTATTAGTGGTTTTCCCATTAATATTCATCATAATAATAATAGTACTTTCTAGTCTTGGAGGAGGTACGGTATTTGGCCTTTCGCCTATGGATCTTATATTCATAGTATTAATAATAGGCTTACCCGTTATCGCTATCATGATTACTTTAATGATAAGCTCCGCTCTCTCACGCATCATGGGTTAGAGGTAGAACCACGGTATGGCAAAGGTGAGGGTACGGAGAGTCAAGAAAAGGAAGCTAAAGAGAAGATATATCTATGCAGCTCTCTTTTCGGGGTTTGCAGTACTGGCTTACTTATTTTTAGCTATATTTATCTTTAAAGTTTATGACCCCAATAAGACCATAGTGGTTGCTGGTGGAGCCTTAAGAATACCATACAACATTGAATTCCTTAACTCATTTACATTAGTCTTACTCATTGCCCTCTTCCCTCTTGGAGTTGTCAGTTTTCTTGATTATCGTCGTAGAAAGAGTATTGAACGTAATCTACCAATATTCCTTAGGGATTTAGCTGAACTTGTTAGAACAGGAACACCATTAACTAAAGCTATAGAGGAGTTATCTCTTAGAAATTATGAGGCACTTACACCGTTACTGAAGAAACTAACTCTAAGAGTAATGTTTGGTGAAGACTTAGGAGACGCTGTTGACGAAGTTTTCAAAGAGGAAAGTCCTACAACTAGAAAGCTGGCTTTAATGATGGCTGAGGCATATTACAGTGGTGGCAAAGCTGCTGAAGTATTAAGGACTGCATCTAACTTTGCTCTACTTTTACAACGATTTGACGATGAAAAGCAGAGGGAGCTTAGAGTATATGGTATGATAGTCTACATGGCGATAGTGATATACCTGATAGTGAGTGCCATACTATTATACATGGATATAAGTATGTTCTCAACAATAGGAGTTGCCAGAGGTGCTAGAGGGTTTGCTATAACGCTCTTGCCGCCAGAGCAGGTAAAAGCAGTATTGTATTATGCATCAATAGTGCTTATGATGGCAAGTGCAGCAATTTTATCAAAGGTCCGTTATGGAGTTATGGGCCCCGGTATACTTCACTTATCAGTTCTATTAGTGGTCATAATGATTTACTATACTTACATTGAAGTCATAGTATCACTACTCATGGGTATACAGGTTCCTCAGTTACAACCAACACCAGTAATTAGGCCATGAAAGAAGGAATCCCAAATCTATTATTTGCCAAGGAGAAAATATACCACAAGAATATGATTATGTTAAGGTAATAGCTTAATATTAGCTCATTACTATTTCCTTTAATTTCTCTTCAACATCTTTGTATGAATAACCCTCTATAACTGTTACACCTTGATTTTCAACTATTCTTTTCACATGCTCTGATACATGTCGTACTATGACAACGTATCTTAATGTGCCAACATCTAGTGCCTTAATTGCTCTTGATAGAAGCTCTGATGAGGCTTCTTTTTCGTCTCCACCGATAAAGTCTATTGCTATAGAATTGGTTTCACCAATAGCTAAGATATCAAATGTGTGTTCAACACCTGAAAAACCTATATATTTTGCGTTTTCTTCAACTTTATAGCCTAAACTTGAAAGTAACGATATAATTCTTCTTCTCATATGTAATCCTTTAGATATTATGTCCTCGCCTAGAGGGCTAAGTCTGTAGGCGTATATTGGAAGGTACTTTGACTCTCTGATTGTGAATTCTAGACCACAATGCCTACATACATGCTTTACTTCAGGCCTGTCCATTCTTCGTTGGCAATTTCTACACTCGAAGACTTTACCCAGTACAATATAGTCTACACCTTCTCTTCTAAGAGGTGCACCACATCTTGGGCAAATTAGTTTGCCATTTTCAGTCTCAAACTTTATTCGTGTATCAATATAGCCACAGACAATATGTTGTACTATATCTGAAAAGACTACATGAAATGAACCACAATATCTACAATGGTAACGTGTACTTACATGTATACTCTCACATCTGGGACATGCAACAACCATATCTACGAGGACTTTCTCAATAAGCTTAGCATGTAAAAGTTCGTTAATTATTTCCTCCCAATTAGGAAACATTTCAAGCTCTAAATATCTAATGCCAGTCTCTAATCCTATGATAGGTTTTATTCTACCTTTAGCAATAATTGCTTCGAGAACCTCAATAACATGAGGTTTTTCGAGTACTTTTAATGCTTCACTCTCCTCTACCCCCGTTACAACCAATGTTTTAACTCCTCCCTCCTTCATACGAGGGTTTCCTCTATGTGTGATAAGCCAGACTTTCCAATTGCTATTTTTATCATATTTGAAGACTTTTATATGTATTTCCCTATATTTCTATATACATCTTTTAGAGTTATGGTAGACATTATTTAATTCTATGCCTCTTTAAATGCTACTACGCCTAGAATAGTGGAGTATTTTTGTACATAGAATCCTACTCTTCTTAATCGAGAGATTATACCTTGAAGTATACTTTTACCTCTAACTCTACCTGGCTCACCAGTATAATGATATAGAATTCCCCTATTCTTTAATACTCTATAAAGTTGTTTATAGAATTCTTCACTATATAGTTCGCCAGCTAGGCTGAATCGAGGAGGATCATGAATTATTCTATCAAAATACTCTGTTGGAAAATGCTTTATTAGTTCGCTTGCATCGGCTAGGTAAATTCGTATTCTCTTATCAGAAAGCCTCCATGACCATGGATTTAACTCTGCTATTTTCAATATGTTTATGTCCTTCTCGACTGATACTATTTCACAAGCTCCTCTATCTAGACTTTTAATAGCAGTATAGCCTAAACCCGTACATATATCCAATACTCTATGACATCTACTTACTCTTGCAGCTTTAACCTTTGACTCGGCGTCATCCATAGGCGTAGTATCTTTTATACGATGCATATGGATTCCATTTATTTCTACTGTAGGTGCTATAGTTTCACCTAAGGCTTTCAATTTATAGTAATTTCCTTTATCATAAAATGCTATTTTTATTAACTTGTCATCTTGAACAATATATACGTAGTCATCCTTTACTTTATTAAGGAGATTAATACTTATGGTATTATTTCTTATTTTTACTCTTTCCCCATTAATGTAGACTTCCTCGTATGTTAGACCTAAATCCAATGTAATTTTTAAGCTTTTTAATCCACTATTATAAGCTTTTAGAATACTCCTTGCAGTCCAATATGTTAGTAAAGGCTTCTTCACTATGGTGAATTTGTACTCTACATTTTCCATGTTATTTAATCCTCATTTAAAACTAAACCCGTATAACTCTATTACTATGATAGTTTATTAAAGATGATGTTTATTCACGGTAAACTAGAGGGTACATGTAGGATTGATGCCCATGTACGAAACCATAGTCTCTGAGTTGTCATCCATTAATATCAAACCTCATACATTACATGAGCGTGTTAAATACTTTGTGTTTAGAGGTGGCGAAAGAGGGTTACTTATACTTGGTGGTTTCAGAGGGTATGAATATGGTGTAGTTAAAGGTCTTTTTAAATTAGCTGTTGTACTTAAGAGATCATATAAATACAGGTTCAACATAATATTAGTACCATGTATTGACGTTTACGGATTTAACGGTTTAAAACATAGTATACTAGGTGATAAAGAAAATATTAGCTTAAACGAATTAGAGAACATTCTTGAGAGAAACGCATATGATACAAAATATATTGATGAATACAAGATTTACACGATGCTTAACGATTATGTTTTAGTACTTGGTAAAGGATGCATGATACATGATTATAACAGGTTAAGAGATTTCTTAGTAGCACATAGAGTACTAAATTCACTTGAAAGAGGAAAACAGGTAGCGCTTTATCTTTATTCAGACAAGTACTATAAACTCTATAGTGACAAATTCGTTACTATAGAAAAATACGATGATGAATTCCTCTTTTACGATGAACTAATGTTTAATAAGGGAAGCTGGCTTAATGAGGCACTAAATAGTATAATTGAGAATTACAACGTAACATATATGATAGCCGTATATGAACATGTAAACTCCATTATCTCAATTAGCTTACCTAGAGATTTATACTTACAGTGTAGCTCTCTTGCTAGAATGTTTGAACAAAAACTAAAAATGAAGACTTTAATCACTAAAGAGGAGAAACATACTTCATACATGAATACTGGTATCTTAACCTTCAAAATACCCTATGAATTAAATAGTAAAGAGAAGATTAATGTGACACTTAAGGCTTTAAGCATTTTATGCAATGTGTTATCTAATAGTTTAAGTTAACTTGTTTAGTAATTCATTTAACCTTTTATTTACTTTCTCTAATTCTTCAATTATACACTTTAACCTAGTATCAAGTGTAAGCTTATACAGCAGGAGTCTTGCATGTCTCTGTATTTCACTGAATCCTCTCAGTTTATGAGGTATTAATCCGCGTTTTTTCATGTCAACAATTTTCTCTATTAACTCATTCAGGGAGATGCTTAACGATTTTGCCGCTTCACTGAATGAATTCGCCTCTGAAATGGCACTGAGTATTGTCTGGTCTTCCGGTTTAATTCTTAGTTGAGGTGCAAGAAGAGTAGAGATAACATTATTTATTACATCATCCACTACCTCTTTTACTATTACTTCTAACTCTTCAGGCTCTATTATGTAATAGTCACTTAATGTTATTACTTTAACACCTAGTTCTTCTGCTGTCATTTTAGCTGCATCATCAGCAAACCCTTTACATATAATTAATGGTTTCATATCTAGTAATTTAGCGTTGGTATAAGCTTGTCTTATGCCTGATACATCAAGTTTTCCTGCTTTAACTTCTATGGCATATTTTTCTCCACTGTCATCTACAGCTATAGCGTCTACTTCAGCTACATCTATTCCTTTAATAGATATTCTATGATGGATTTTGAGTATTTTAAAGCCAAGTTGCTCTAGCAGCTTAAATGCTATTCTCTCACTACTTTTCCATCTAGTGGTTGGACTTAAGCTCACAAGAATAAGACCTCAAGAAAGTATGGGTTTATGGATTAATTTTTCACCATATTAGAGGTTAGATAAATTCACCTTTTTATCTTCATATATTGTTCTGCTTAGTCTAGTCCATACTATTCTTAATGTTAACTCCTTTTCTGTTTTGGGTAGTCTCCCTAGTGGAACTTCTGTTTCTTTTTCCTCTTCAGGTTTAATAGGCTCAATTATGGATCTAGCTATTGGTATGCCTTTTGAAAGTGCTAGCAATATTATTTTATCCGGTTCTACTTGACCTATATTCTTGAGTTTAATTATAAGTTTATTATTCTCCTTATCATGTGTAACGCTTGAAATGATTATTTTGGGTCTTAGCATTTTTGATGAAGCCAGTAATATATTTGATACCTTTACATGCTTAGGATAATATTGTTGTTCTCTAGCTTCATGAATTATTTCTACTGCATTATCACACTTGAGATCAAGGTTTGGTATTATTATTTCATCACAACCTATGATACCATTCAATGTTAGTATATTATGACCATTAACTCTTATATGTACTTTTGCAAGTGTTGATGGCATATCGATAGTTGTTTTTATCTCTCCTACTCCATCATTTAATGCTTCTAGTGGTATCTTGAGCGTGCATGAGGTGTTTGGTGCTAGAATAAGTCCTCCAGAGAGATATGAGTAGCTGTTTTCAGCTCCGTCTGCTATGAGGGCGGCCATGATATTGACATGGTTTACTATTAAGCTTTCTGAACCCTCATAATATATTGAGACGATATGTTGTGTCTTTCCTAACTTCATTACCGGAGTTATATCAAAGAGTACCTTGTAGAAGTAACCTTCTCCCTCAATATAATTTATTGTGAATGGTTTAAACTCTCTAGCTAAAGGAAAACCGTCAAACCATAACCTCCACTTTATATGTTGTGGTGGATTTCTTGAAGTTAACCCTATGTCTAGTAAGGCTAATGATATGCCTTTTGAAAATGATGAGTCTAGGTCTAGAAACACTTTTCTAAATTTAGGATTTCCTGGTCCTCCAAGTTTTATGGTCGCATTAAAGGATGTTACTACTTCACCGGAGATTTTGTCTTTCCTTATTAATTTCATGTTATTGGATACTTCCATAGGTTGTACCCCACACTTAGGCTACTATATTATTTCTTAGATATTTAAGTGATAAAACTTCTATTCCTCGAAAACCTCTTTAGTAATTTTTAATAGCTCCTTCCTTAATAGCTCTTTGGCTCTTTCGAGCGTGTTAAGCGCCTCTTGTTTATTATTGCTTGAGGTGTATAAGTGGAGTTCTATTACTGGTTTTTCTAGCTCAGCTCCTTTTGGATGACTTTTGATGTAGACTAGGGGATTAGCTTTTAGTACTTTATCTATTATTGGTGCTAGTGTTGATTCAGGTATGCCTTTAACTATTATTCTCGATTCAATAAAGAATCTATCTTTCACAAGATTTCTTAACTCAGGTTCAACATATTGTTCAAACATGGCCTTCATTTCTGAAGGTACGCCTGGTAAAGCTATTATAAGTGTCTCGTTATGTTCTACTTGAATTCCTGGCGCTGTTCCTACAGGGTTAGGTATGGGCTTAGCATTTTCAGGCATTTTTGCCATTTTTAATCTATGCTCAGTTAATGGTAGACCTTTTCTTTCATACTTAGATTTAACCATTTGATAGGCTTCTTCATTTAGAATCCACTTTCTGCCTAGTGCTTTAGCTAAAGATTCACTAGTCTTATCGTCAAATGTTGGACCTAAACCACCTGTCATAATTATTACTCTTGTTTTTCGATTTATTGACTCTCTAACCTCTTTAACTATATCGTCTTTGTCATCGGGGACTACTATTATTCGTTTAACACTAAATCCTAGTACGGTAAGCTTTTTAGCAAGCCATGTTGCATTGGTGTTAACTGTTTTTCCTATTAGCAGTTCATTACCTATAGAAATTATTTCAGCCCTCATGGGTTCACCAATACAGGAGTATTATTACCTTGGTTTTAGTATTTGTAGAAAAAGTAATTAAATTTTATATTATCTAGCTAAGGATTCACAAAAGTTCATTACATGGAGTTCAAATTTGTAGGGATAAGTTTTTAAACTCTTTAAGTGTTAGTTACGGCTGGATATCAATGTCAGGGTACCGGTATGACAGGAAGGACATCACAGGTAAACGTCAAAGGCAGAGTTATAGGTAGACATGTCTACGGTAACTTATATGATTGTCCTCGTGAAATTCTTTGTGACGAAGAAAAGCTTAAAGAGATAGTTGTTGAGGCGGCTAAAATCGCTAATATGACTCTATGGGAAGTTAAGTCATGGAAGTTTAGTGGAGAGAAGGGTGGTGTAAGCGTTATCGCTTTAGTTGTTGAAAGCCACATTGCAATTCACACATGGGTCGAATACAACTATGCCACTGTTGACGTTTATACTTGTGGCGAAAACTCTGACCCATGGAAAGCATTCTACTATATCGTCTCAAAAATGAAGCCTCAGGACTATACGGTACATTATTCTGATAGATCAAGCAGGATCTGTAAATAAATGGGGTCTTCCCCATAACTTATTATCCTTTATATTTACGTTCTCTATAATTAATTAGGGGCTAGATAGCTCATGATAATTCGTGTAAAAGATGTAGGTGTACATCCATCAGGAATAATAGATATTGTAGTACATAATGTTGAAGAGTTCATAAAAACGTTGAGTGAGAGGAAGATTTTAGATAATACAGCATCAGTAGTCTTTCTTTCTAGAGATAGAGCAGTAATAGTATTAAAGGAGGGAGTAGTAGTACTCATCAGACAAACAGGCCCAGCTCCCATGGTAAGGTAAAGTATCATTAGTGCCACGAAAATGCATAATGATATTAATATCCTACCTACTAACATTTTTATAGTTATGATGAAACCTTCTTAACTTTGAGCACCGGACCTGACTTTGCTAGCACTATAACCTTTTCTCCAGGCTTTATTTCCTCATCTGACTCTGCTAGCCAGTATTCACCATTAACCATGACAAAGCCTCTACGACCAGGCTTTATCAGGTCTAGGGCTTCACCTATTTTTTGTTCTATAACTCCAACTTTTGGCCTCATACGTTTAGCCTTTATGACTTTATATAATGCAAACGCGAAGAACGCCCCTAGCGCCCCTCCAACTATTATTGCTATGTTTATGAATCTCTGGTAGAATTCTTGTGTTATTATCCAGCGTTCAGGTAGGTAATATGGCATCAACAGTATTCCCAGCACTATCATAATTATCCCTGTTATACCAACTAAGCCAAAACCTGGAATTATAAGTAGTTCTACTACTAGTAGTATTACTCCTAATAGCATTAATATGGCTGATAGTAGGTTAACTGAGAAGCCTACACCAATAAGTCCAAGTACAAATAGTAGTATTCCTACAACCGCTATGTGTATTTGTCCTGAGAATAAACCTAACAATAGAATGTAGAATCCGAGCATGAACATTATACTACTTAGTAGTGGGTCTGAGAGTATATGAACCAATTGCTCTGAAAGACCCCAGCTATATTCTTCGATATTTGGCTGTGTAATAACGATCTTTATTGTTCTATTTCCTATAAGCCTTATAGTTTTACCATTTATCTTATTTACTAAGTCATAAATGTCGTATGCTATAACATCAATTACATTATACTTCAAAGCAGTTTTTGGGTCCAGAGATAGATTCTCCTTTACGAATGCTTTTGCTACTGTTTGGTTTCTTCCTCTTTCCTCAGCTATGACCTCTAGTATTTTCATTATTGGATTTATTATTTTACTCTCATTAACAGGCTGGTATAAACCAGCTAATGGATTATATGCTACTGGTTGCGATGCACCTATGACTGTTCCTGGGGCCATAGCAGCTATATGCGTAGACAATAGTATTATAGTTCCAGCACTTAGAGCATAGCCTTTATATACAAAACCTACTACAGGAACGTCTGATCTGAGAAAAGCTTCCACAATTTTCATTGTTGCATCAAATTCTCCTCCTGGAGTGTGGAGCATAAGTAGTAGTATTGCATGTTCGGCTTTAGCCCTGGCCAGTGCTTTAAGTATGGCTTTTGATACCCCTTGATCTATTGAGTCACCATCTAGCTTAAAGACTAGTATTTTTGATGTAATATATTCTTCTTGATTATTTGTGGTCTCAGCTTTAACCTCTCTTGTAGATGTAGCTAGAGATATAATTGTTGTAATGACGAGTGTTAATAAAATTAGGGAGAGAATTTTACTTTGTACCCTCATTAGCCACTCACTTCTTTCCCGAAGGACCTGTAGTTACACCTTTTGCTAATGCTAGCATGGTAGATAATTCCGTCCCTAATGTGGCGGGTGTTACTAGTATTAGGTTTCTTTCCCTAGCTATTTCAACTAGGGTTTGTAGCTCTCTAAGTCTTAATGCTGATGGATGTTTTTCATAAAACTCTGCTGCCTGGGCCATAATACTTGCTGCCTGCCTCTCACCTTCAGCCTCTATTATTCTTGCTCTTCTCCATCTCTCTGCCTCCGCTTGCTTCGCCATAGCTCTGAGCATGCCTTCTGGCAGCTTAACCTCTTTTAGTGTTACTGCCGTAACCTTAATGCCCCATGGATCTGTTGCTACATCAAGTATTTTCTGTAGCTTCTTGTTTAATTCCTCTCTTCTTGTTAGTAGATCATCTAACTCTACTTGTCCAAGTATATCTCTTAGTGTCGTCTGGGCTAGTAAAAGAACAGCATAAGCATAGTTCTCAACATTTAATATTGCTTTATCAGGCTCAACTACCCTATAGTATACTACTGCATCTACACCTACAGTTACGTTATCTTTGGTTATGATTCTCTGTTCAGGTACATCAACTGACATGATTCTAAGATCTACTTTCTTAATTGACTCTACACCTGGTATTATGAAGAAGAGTCCTGGCCCCCTAACGCCAACGAACCTTCCTAGTCTAAATACTATCGCTCTTTCATATTCCCTAACTATTTTTATACTCATCGATAAGAATATTAAGACTATTATGAGTAGTATTAGTATTTCCAATATCATGTATCAAACACACCAAACAGTATCATTCTTATCTAAATCTATGTATTACCCGAACCACAATATAAACTCTTTTCTAACTATTGGTCACATATAATATTCGGAAGGGGTGGATGAGCATCCACGGCTCAAAAGCTAGGAGACTTGGCTTTCAAAGAGAAAGGGAGCTAGTCAGATTATTTTGGAAAAAAGGATTTGCTTGTATGAGAGCTCCCGCCAGTGGAGCCAAGGTTAAAAGGACAGTGTATCCTGATGTTGTTGCCTTGAAGAATGGGTTTACATTAATATTTGAAGTTAAAACTAGAGAGAAAAGGGGAACTATCTACATTGAGAAGGAGAAAATCGAGAAACTGTTAGAGTTTGCTAGGAGGGTCAAGTCAAAGGCTTACGCCTTCATTGCCGTAAAATTCTTGGATGGGTCAGGTTGGAGATTTATACCAGTGGAATTGCTTGAAGAAACACGTGGGGGACGATTTAAAGTCACCGAGGAAGCTTATAATAAGGGGTTAACTTTAAAAGAGTTATGCGGCATTGTAGATGGTGTGGCATCCTTAGATAAGTTTCTTAGTACTCTTGAAGCCTAACTTTAATGTTTACTCCCAGCTTGTCTTCTAGTCTTTTTAGCTTTTTAGCTTTTCTCGAGAGTGCCTTTGATGAACTCTTAGGTATAGTTATTGTTACTGTATTTCCATGGACTTCAACTGTTGCTCCTGGAAGTAGCCGTTCAATCTCTCTTCTTACTCTTGATTCTAAACCTCCCATCCTTAACCTTTTAACCGGAATTACTACTGTTTCTTCACCAAATGTGTATATCTCGTATTCTAACTCTCCTGTTAGGAAGTCTCTTACTTCAACTACTGGTCTTGCTAAGTCTGCTTCTCTTAGTCCTGTTGGTAACTTTACGGTCATTCTCACTTCGTATACTTTTACAACGCGACCTCCATCTATGAATATTACTGTATCTATAATGCTGGGTATCATACCTAACTCTACTCTACCAATGAATCTTTGTATTGCATCTATAGGTGATGTTGCGTGTACTACACCTATCATGCCTATACCTGCAAGCCTAAGATCTGTATAGAGTCTAAAGTCTTCATCATTTCTCATTTCATCGAATACCGTGTAGTCTGGTCGGCTTAGTAGCAATATGTCGTGAAGCTCCTCATTTGATGCATAAGTTTTTGAGTACTGTGTTATGTTGTCGGGTAACTGCATATCTCTAGGTGATTCTATGGTCTTGACTATCTTGCCTTTTCTAGAATAATATTCTGCTAATGCCTGTGCAAATGTTGTTTTACCCATACCTGGCGCTCCAGCTATGAGAATTCCTTCAGCACGTTCTTCGAGCCTTCTCATTAGCTTATCTGGTAACTTATAGTCCTCAAGTGATAGCTTGACTAGTGGTCTTACTGCTGTTATTTCCCAGCCGTCTGATAAAGGTGGTCTGGTTATTACAATTCTATATCTGTTAAGCTGTACTATTGTTGACCCTTTTCTATCTACCTCTATGAAGCCGTCGGTTCCATATTTCGCTGCTTCTATAATCTCTCTTGCTATCTCCTCTATTTTCTCCTTGGTCATGGGTTCATCGCTTAACTGTACAAAATACCATTCTCCTGGTCTACCCTTCTTAGCTATTGGTGATGTTCCTTCCTTTAAATGAACGCTCATCGTTTTATTATCAAAATACTTTTCTATTTTCAGTTTAAGCTTAGGCTTAGGCTCAATGTATAATACTTTTACACCTAATGCTCTTGCCACTTCTGCTTGTACACGGTCACTAGTTATTAAGATGGCATTAAGCTCCCAGGCTAAATCTCTAATAATGGCATCAATAGCTCCAGTATGAGCATACTTTATGTCTTGTATTCTCGGTCTTTCACCTACAATCTCAAACTTAATTAAACCTTCATTAGCTAGTTTTCTCAACCTGTTAACTTCTTTTAAGCCTAGGAATCCTACAACCTTTCCTTGATTTGCCTGATTCTCTAATTCAGAGATAGTTACTTTATGAACTACTATTCTACCTCTTATTTTACCTTCTTTAACCATTCTAGAGATTATGCCCTCTATAATGACGCTAGTGTCAGCTACGTAAGTCTCCTCTTCCTCTACTTCTGCTATCGGTATTTCCACAGGTGCCATGATCACTCATCCTGGTATACGACTAGTGCTCCGAGTAAATATGCTTATAGTATGCGATATAGAGGTTGTATATAAACCTTAATTAAACTATTGTGTTAATGTAACATAGGGTGGTTATTATATGAGAGGCAGATACATACAAATTGGCATTGCTGCCTCAAGTGACCCTCACCCCTTAGAAGAGGCTGTAAGGAAAACTAGGCTTTTCGTGAAAACTTTGAGTAAGTTTAAGAACGTATCACTAATTACGGGTGGTGGAGGAGGATTAATGAGTGTTGCATCGGAGGAAGCATTTAAACACGGTATACCAGTAATAGGTGTTGTACCTATTGAAGTCGAGAACATAAGTGAAGGGCATTACCGTTGGAACCCGTACAATACATTTGTAATAAGGTCTGGTATGACGTTTCCAGCTAGGAGCATTCCTATCGTTAGGAGTAGTGATGCTTTTGTTGTACTAGGAGGAGGTATTGGCACGATGATTGAAGCTTTATTAGCATATGAGCATGGTGTGCCAGTAATAGTAATTGATGGAACAGGCTATCCCAGTGATAATCTAAGGCTATTAGCTAAGGATGGATATTTTGATCATAGAAGAATAGTTAAAGTAGAATTCACATCTGATCCTGTAGAGGCAGCTACTAAAGCCTATCAGTATACCCAAGCAAAAAGACAGGGAGCTTATCTATAGTCCTATGATATGGTTACTGTTTTACCTATAATGCGTATTAACCCCATTTTTACGAGTTCCCTGATATACTTTTGGATAACACCTTTCTTTAAACCAGTCTTTGAAATAATTACTGGTATTATATCTTTCAGATCTAGTGGGCCATACTCTATTATAGCTTCTCTTATAACTTCGTAAACGAGCTTAAGGTTACCATATAATCTTAGTTCATAATCATAAACACCATCATAATCTATTATCACTTTAACCTCTCTTTCATAAGACTTTAGTGTAAATAATCTTTGACTTTCAGTTAAACGGTTTATGTAAATACGTGTTCCATAGACTCTTTTGAATTTTGTTAGCTTAGACGGCTTTATATCAGACACTACTAAGAAGAATTTAGCTAAATCATGCCACATCTTTGCTGCATAGAAGCATTCATCCTTATTCACTGATATATTGTATATGAATAGACCTAGCCCTTTATGTTTAGGTATGTCCTTTATAGTATTTGTTATCTTTACTCTATTATCTAACTTAATATTAAATCGTTTAGCAACATTTTCAAGAATGTCTAATCTAAATAATCCATTACTAATATCAATTAAAAAGACACTTATGCTTTCTTCGCTACTTGCAATATATGATATTAGTAGATGTGCTAGAAGCACTTGCTTAGCCCATTCTATGTTAGATATAAATATCAAGGGCTTTCTTATAGGCATTAGTAAGTACTCTAAATTGTTACAGTTTAAGTTCAATATCATTAGCTATACCCTTTCTACAGTAGTGGTTCTACAAGTAGCAGTCTTTTAAATATTCTTCGTAATTAAAAGGGTGAAATAGTGAGGAAGAATATAACATTACTAATCATGATTATTGCCTTAATAGTCATATTTACATTAAATTCTAAGTATATACTTGCGGAGGATAGTAGCGTAAGCATAAGTGTTGGAAGTTTCCAAAAATTTAGCAAAAGATCGATATCAAATTACCCACAAGCTGTCCCAATAACCATCATTGATAGTCAAGGTAAATCCATAAGGATAAGGGTACCAGTGAAGGGATATAGACTACCACCCGGGACATACATAATAGTAGCACCAGAATCTTATACTGATCCATGGGGTGTGAAATTCCAATTTCACTCATGGATCAAGAAGGGGATTACAACACAGATTATTAGACAAAGAGAAATCAAAATAACCCTTACCCCCGGAGAAAATCTGGGCTTAATACTAAGGTTTACATTTGCAACAGGCTTTTACAAACTATCCTTAAAGCTCAAGGATGATCAAGGTAACACCATTAAAGCTCCTGGAGCTAAGGTTAAGATATACAGAAAAGGAAGCTATTATGGCAACTTGAAGTATCATATTGGAGAAGTTACCTATTGGAAAGTAAAGGCTAGTAAAATAAGCAGTAAGAGTATAATAACACCATACTTATGGTCCGATAAGTACATGGTTGCCTTACCAACAAAGTTTATTAGCCCAGATGGATATGCGTACTACTTTAGTAGGTGGATCGATGGCACGAAGAGCACTAAAAAGACTATTAGCCTATCTTCTGATAAAACTATAATAGCATATTATACGAGAAAACCCTTAATCATAATTGACATAATACGTAAATCAATGGAGCTTACTCCGGGATCTACACGTGATGTCTTAGTGAAAATCACTAGTACATTATATAAAGGGAAAGTAGCATTAGCTGTAAAGATAAATGGTGCGTTAAGGACTAGTCTTAACGGATTGAGTGTAGGATTAAGCTCTACCTCCTTGGAACTTTCACAAGAACAAACTAAAAGTATTAAGCTTACACTTAAAGCTAACAAGAACATACGTAACGGAAGATATATAATAAGCATTATAATTCGAACACCCTACATTAAGTACAAGAGTGATACAATAGAAGTGCGAGTTGTATCGACACTCAATATAAGGATAATTGATGTCTTCTTAGAAGGTGTGAATGGAAAGAGAATAAGCAGAGTTTTACCTTTAGAACAAGCTAAAATTGTTATCAGGGCTAAGGTACTAAAAGGAAACACCCCATTATGTGGCAAGAAGGTAAACATTGAGGTATGTAATGTATTAAATGTTGATAAACTCAGATTCATGAAAAAGCAATTAATTAAAGAGAGCGATAAAGCAGGTTGCGTGAAAGTAGAATTACCTTTCAGAGCTATGGAGATTAAGGAAGCTAAGTGTAACATCCACCCTAAGGTAAGGCTTTATCTCGGTAGAGTGTCAAAGGAAGTTGTGATCCCAATAAGAATTGAAAAGCCGAAAATAGAGTATTCGGTTGTTCATGAAAAGGATGCTGTTATCTTAAGATTCAGAATAATGTATGCTGATGGATATAGTGTTACTAACAGAAGCAATGTATTACGATTATATCTAAAGGGAATATCAGTAAATGTTAATGTAACTGATTCAGGAGAAGCTTGGATAAAAATACCATATGATTCTATTAGATCTCTTAAGAAAATTCCTGTTGAATTACATTATAAACCATTTGGTATAGTACCATTACTAAACAAAGCTGTTATACCCACTGACATAGCTTATATAAAAATAACCTACTTTAAGATTAAAGAATCATCAATCGAAATCAAGGCTAAATGCTACACAATAACGGGTAAACCTGTTCAAGCATTATATTACATAGCAATTGATAATTCTATTGTAGCTAAAAGTGAAGGAACCCTTTACAGCGCTAAAATAACCGTGAAGGGCAACCCTAAACGTATCACTATTATTGCTATACCATATGGCAGCTACAATAAAATAATATTATGGGATATGTTATCAGTAAGAACAATTTACGCGAGGCTTTCATAGAATGAACATACAAGTCACATCAATTATTTTACTAACACTTGTAATATCAGTTAGTGTTTTCCAGGCATATTCATATACCCAGACTCTCTTAAGTCAATGTTCAAAAACATCTACAAATGAATTATATAATCATGCTATTGAATTATCAAACGCCATCGAACAAAGCCTTATATACGGAAAATATGAAATCATGCTACCAAAAGAGATCTATGTAAACACGAGTAATTATGTTCTCATACTAGAAATCACCGTAGATAACGTTACGACGGCTTTCTATGAAATTAGTTATACACCGGTTATTTTAGCAAGTAAATGTATAAATGTTACTAAAGTCACAGCAGTTATAGAAATAAATGATGGATCAAAATTTCTAATTAGAACTAGTGACAATAACACCTTCACCATTCTGCCTTATGTAAGGGTAAAGACAGCGTTCTCGAACAGTACCATGTTCTTAAATATCATGATACCTATTATTAAGTGTACAGGCTCAAAGCTAGGTGAAATATTTAAGTTACGCTCTAAAGGCAACGGCTTAGAAGATAACATATTCGTTGATAAAGACTCTACGTTATCAGTAGTTGCTAATGGTACGATAATTTCATCATTCAATATACAAAGTGGAACAATTGTACAATGTAGAGTCACAACCCCCGAAGTGACGATAACCCGTATATGAGGGATAAGCATGCATGAGGCACTTGCAGAAGTCATAATATTATTATCATTAATTCTTATATTTTCTATATCCACTAATACTATAACTACAATGATGTATCGTGTAGAAAGGGTTTATTCTACCATATCATTAGATACACTATCATACTATATACGGAATCTTATCATTTCCTCATATCTAGAATCAACATTTTATAATAGAAGTATTATTGAACATGTTATTTTTGTACCTTTTGAGTTGAAAATTAAGAATACGAATACAACAGCAGTAGTAATATACTACAAAGGGGCTTCTAAAGTGATAAATTTCAGTTTCACTATTTACGCTAATGCGCATGGACCAATTATAGTTCTGAAAGTTAAAGACAATATAGTAAGCATCTCTTCCTCTTAAGTAATAGCCCTTTAAATATTATTATAGTTAATTTGGGAGTATCTATGAAACAGGCCTTTGAAACAGTACTCATTACAGCATTATTTATGACAGTACTAAGTATACTATTACACCATGTTTCTTCCACTGTTTCAACAGCTATTTCTCTAAGTTCAATGGAGTATGAGTGTATGGAATGCTGGAAAGATGCCTTGACAATAATACAAGAGAATGGTAGAGATCATAAGAAATGGGATGAATGGTATAACACCATAACTAATGATGAATCTGTATTAACAGAATATAGGTACGTAATTTATGTTGAAAGATTGTCCATGACGCCTTATCCTCAAATAATATGGAATATAACATTGGGTCAAGGAAGCCCTGTTAACAATTGTTTAGTCTTTTATACCATTATAGTATTGGATGATGGTTCCTTGGTGAAGGTGGCTTGTCTAAGCTAAAAGCTCAAGGTAAAATACTAGAAGCTATTGTGGCAATAACTTTCCTTATTCTAGCATTAATTACTATAAGAAGTGTAAGCTCAGGTTGCACGATACTTACTACCTCAAAGGGTACACTAAGAGATGCTGTAAATAAAGTAATGTTCCTACTTGATACGTACGGGCATATTGATGAGTATTTGCGTACCAGGGACCCTACAAACCTAGAACTAGCTCTAAGTAAGTTACTACCCAATATACATTATAAACTTACAATAGTTGACTTAAACACGTCACAGCTAATATTAGAGTTAGGAAGCCCTATTAAAACACCTTTTCTTGAAGATTACTACATAAAACCTAGATCAGCATTCTATAATAACCCCATCTTAGTCAAGATAATTATCTCTAAAGAGGGGTATATGCAATGAAGTTTAAAGGTCAAATACTCATAATTTTAGCATTGTTTATCCTTATATTTACATTTGCAATAATACCTCTAGTTTCAAATAACCTGATGGCTATAGATGATACAAACATTAATACTACATTAGAGTACAAAGTAGCCTCAATATTACTTGATTACCTAGCTTATACTACAGATGCTTACAGAAATTACAATGAGAGCATCTTGAATAATGTAATAGCTACACTCTTGGATAGCGATTCGAATCTATTCTACAGGTATTACAGAGTTACTTTAAGTTCAAGTAATATCCTAATTACCACTAACATCCCTAACGTGGTAGCATTATACAGTAGTAGTAGCTTGTATATTAAACTATCATACTCTGACAATAAAATACCAATAAATATCTACATGCTGATTAACTCATCAGTAACTCCATCAATTATATCACAGGTCTACACGATACTACTAGTTAATGTCACTTATGTATATGTAGTTAACAGTTTAAGGCTACTTGTTCCTTTAACTAAAGCATACATAGACGTAAATGGGACAATAGTCTACGGGTACATAGAGAGGAATGATGATTCTTCGTATACTATTTACTTTCCATTACCAATCCCCCTAAACCAATTAAGTGAAGTCACCTTATACATGGGAGATAAACGAGGTGTTTTCTTATGGTGCGTAATAAGCTTGGTATGATAGCTATTCCTACACTACTTGTAATACTGGTAAACATCTTCCTAGCCATAATAGCTTACCATTACTACACACATGTACAACAAATTCTAGAGATTAGTAGAACACATTATTACATAGAATACGCAATTAATACAATACACACAGCTTTAACATTGAAATATCTTACTAAATCAAATGACACACTCACTATCCCCTTAAAAATACCAAACAACATAATTGTTATAATAGATAATAATGAAGTAAGATACTACCCTAAATTGAATGTGAGTTTATACGACCCTGCAAACATAATTACATATGCAGAGAATGGCTTAGTAAGGTATAAGTTTATGATAGCAGATGGGACTCTTGTCATGTTTAAAGGTAATTACATACTAAGATTAGAGGGCTACCCCCCAATAATTATTGTTTCAAAAGCAGCAACATAGAAAGCATGTAACTAGAATATGAAGTAAAGTTACGGTCAGAACTGGCCCGACAACCTCATTAGGGTCAGTGGGGCAGGAGCTAGAGGGCCCAATCATCCCAAGAATGTCCGTTTGTCCCTAGAGGGTGTTTTGTGGTAGTTTAGGGTGGGTTAGGATGTCCTCCTGGGGACTTCCACCTCGCCTAGAGGGCTCACCTTCTCGGCTCATCCCGTAGGGTCATGGGTGGCCGTCGAGGGCAACGGCATAGCCCTCCCATCTCGGCTACGCCCTACGGGGCTTCGGGGCATTGCCCCCATCACCCCATAGGGCTTCAACCCATACTAAACCGAACTAAACAAACCTAATAAAAGTTTCTACCCCCGCCTGACCGATCAACCCTCATTTTCATCCACACTTACGGTGTCTCAGGTG
>CAZTBM010000021.1:0-26951 GCA_964611985.1 uncultured Desulfurococcales archaeon
CGGGGTTCGAAGCCCCGCGGCGGCACCACCATAAACCATGAGCCGCCGTAGCTCAGCGGGTAGAGCGCCGGCCTTGTAAGCCGGTGGTCGCGGGTTCAAATCCCGCCGGCGGCTCCAACTGCTTAATTCTTTTATCCTCAAATGTAAAGTGATAAACAATATATATTAGAGTTTATAACTAAGTTTGTTTGGATGATGACACATAAAGAGTATAAGTGTTGAGTGATGATGTAGAGTCCGACCCCTGACGGAGGTTCATCCTATCAGGGGGAGGAAAAGTCTTCATCTATTTGGCGCGACAGAAATTCATCATCTCCTATTAGAGGCTTCAAAGGTGGATCGCTAAATATTTTTCTCAAAGAAACAATTGAATTCAAAGAGGAAATAAGCTTACAGCAGCTAAGGTGAAGGCGACATCCACCTTATGGTTTTATTCCCTCAAGAAGACCTATCATTATTATTGGTGCTAGAAAGTCTGCAACACTACCTGGATTAGCTTCTAGACATGAAAGTAGTTTATCTAGTTCATGTAGTATTGCTGTATCGTTTTCTGATAGTATTTTGTTTAGTGTTTCTTTGGCTTTTTCTCGGATTTTTAGTGCGAATGGTAATCCATATTTCCTTCTAATTATTGAGTCTACTTCATTAGAGAGTATGTAAAGGTATGTTAAGACCGTAGCCGTATTCCAGTCATATTTTTTATTGAACTCCTTGTACACTTGTAGATATGGTCCTAGAATGTTAGCATAACCTATGTATAACTCTCTCATTACTATATCCCATAAGCTTGAGGAATGAAGTATATCTAATAGCGTTATACCCCTCCTTCTAATCTTAAGCTCATAGAGTGGGTCAAAAACTTCAGGTAAACCCCAATAATCAAGTCTACCGAGATATGAGGGATTAGCCTCTCTGATAGCCTTATAGAAGTAAATTGCATCATCCTCAGTAGATTCTCTAATAATCCTCATTATGATACCACTAATCTTATTCAAATCTATAAGCCCATAGGCGGTTATCACTGATGAAGTGGCAACAACTAATGGAGCCATTAATGTAAGTGTACCAAGATTCGTATTACCCCCTTTATGCCACCTCTTTGCCTCCCGCACTCCTTCATAAATTAATTCTCCTACACCTACACCCCAATAATCTACTATATGTAAACCAAGAAAATAACCTCTCTTAACAGCTTCACTAATAGTTGGTATAACAGCAAATGATGATACTATAAAGTGTTCAAAACGTGTATCAATATCATCCTTAAATCTATGTACATTACCCGGCTTAGGTGAGGCTGTAACCTCAAGTGCTAATGAGGTACAAGCAGCAATAACAACTCTCTCCAATTCATCATTAATAATGTTTGAGTATTGTTTCATAGTTAACCACATTACCCGTAGACTAAGTCACATAGCTTTGTAACGTAATAGGTACAGTACAGTACTTCAATAATACTTAATGTTAAGCTTTACTTTAAACAAAAAGAGTGTGCTAGGACTTCACTATTAATTTTAATCTCCTTATTAGTATTGATGAGATGTAGTTAGATGGCACTATTGTTATGATGGTATGTAATATGTTAAATATCATGGTAAATGTTAGTACGAGTAGAAACTTTTCATAATAGCTTACCAGGTTTAAACCTAAGATTTTGGATATGAATGATGCCGCCCAGTCTATTCCACCAGGCATTAAAATCACTAGGACTATATAGTTCATTATAGACATAACTATAACTCTCACTATAGCTGAACACACCAAGCCGACGATGTTACTCCTACTCACTTTATAACCTATAGTATAGCCTGTTAGTGTTGAGAGGATAGCTAAGAACTTCATTGTAGGGCCGATTGGTGTGAACTCACCAATATTCAATAATATAATCCAATATAGTACACTTGATATCACTGAGTACTTGAATCCATAGAAAATTAACACTATAAATATGGGAATCTCTGTTATATCAAATTTTAGATATGGCAGAATAGGAAACGGTATAGGTATTCTTAAGCCAGCAAACACTATTGCTAATGCAGTTAGTAATGATACACCAACATATTTCTTTGTTTTATTTTGATGGCCAAGCACGCTATACATAATGCTTATCTACCTCTAACCAAGTTACATGTATGACGGGCAAATTTAAGTGTTACTCACACTAAAAAGAACACAACCCATGATGTTACTCAGATCTGGGTGGGTTATGTGAAGTATCTTGATATATTACTAGCATTATTAAAGCTTGGTGTAAGATGTGATAGAACTGTACTGATAACAACACAAGAGTTGGGAAGGCTGCTCAATATCTCACAACAGTCAGCTTCGAGACTTTTATGTAGACTTGAAAAAGAAGGCTACATACAGAGAGAATCCTCCCCAATAGGTACTAAAGTCTCATTGACTAGTAAGGCTATGGGTGAACTCCTAGAGGCATATAAAATACTACATAAGACATTCACTGGGTTACAATATGAAATGATACTTTGTGGTAAAGTCTTCACAGGCCTTGGTGAGGGCAAGTATTATGTTACATTACCATACTATTATAGGATGTGGCAAGAGAAATTAGGCTTCTCTCCATACCCAGGCACATTGAATATAAGACTAGAACCAGAGTACATACGTTTAAGGAAGATTCTAGAGAATATTCCAGCTATAGAAATTAAAGGCTACAGTAATAAGTTAAGAAGCTATGGCGGGGTTAAATGTTTTAAAGGTGAAATAGAAAACATAGAGTGCGCCTTATTACTGATTGAAAGAACACATTATGGACCCGACGTAATAGAGATAATAGCACCTGTGTGTTTACGTGAGAAGTTGAAATTAAAAGACGGGGACAAAGTTAAAGTTAGGGTTAAACTTTAGACGAAATATTAGAAAATATTTTAGTCTAAACCACCATGTAATTACATATATTTCTGAGTTTTGAGTTTAAAGTATTCGTTGGGGCTAAGTCAGAACAAGGAAAATAGGATCCTCTTGAGGTGACGGTAAGACCTTGGTCAATGTAGTATTGATAGGTGCTATTGCAGTTGACTTCATAGCCAAGGTCGATCATATACCAAGGGCTGACGAAATAGTATTTGTTAAAGATTTAAAAATCGAGCCTGGAGGCTCAACAGCTAATATTGCAGTTGCTTTGTCAAGACTGGGAGTGAAGTGTGGTTTTATAGGTAAAATCGGTAACGATATGTATGGTAGGTTTTTGATCGAGAGTCTTAAAAGAGAAGGAGTAGATACATCACGTATTATCATGGCAGAGGATGGGCCTTCTGCTAGAACATTTATTGCTGTTAGTGAGCAGGGCGAAAAAGTAGTATTTGCACTAGGTGGTAGAGCGTTAATAGAGTCTATAGATGAAATCGACTTAGCATATTTGGGCAAAAGCAGAATAATGTATATTGGTGAAGTACCTCCTAATATAGGAAAGAAGATAATTGAACATGCTAAAGCTCATGGAGTAAAAGTGATTTATGGTCCAGGAGTAATGTCTAATATGGGACTTGATTACTTGCGTGAAATTATTTCACAAAGCGACATAGTAGTATTGAGTAAGATAGAATTTGTGAAGTTGTTATCGGAACAAGTAAACATTGCGGATGGAATGAGAAAACTAAGTAATTTAGGACCAGAGGTTATCATTCTAACTTTAGGTGAGGAAGGTGCACAAGCTTATGTTAAGAAAACCAACAAGATAGTATTTAAGAGTGCATTTAAGGTGAAACCTATTGACACTACTGGTGCTGGTGACGCTTTTACAGCAGGAATAATATTCTCCTTGTTAAAGAATTTATCATGGGAAGACTCATTAACCGTAGGTAATGCCGTAGCAACACTGAAAATTCAACGTCAAGGACCTAGGAACAGCCCTTACCTAAGAGAGGTAATAGACTTTCTCATGACACACGGTTTATCAAACCTAGCTTTGAAATTAAGAGTTTAATAATAAGGAACGCATAAATAGATTTAAAAGGGTAATGTATCTTGGCTTAGTAATAATTGTGAGGCTTAAGGTATGGATATACTTAAACTTCTAGAGTCAATATTCGATGTACCATATGATGTAGGTTTAATTATCAATTGGGCTTTAGGACTTGTAATGATAATTTTACTTTACCTCTTATGGAGAGTTTATCGTCGTCATCCTGAGTGGCAAAAATAGCATGACATCTTGAATAAAATAAATTTAAAGCTTCTCAATAGATTTTATTGCGTCATAAACTTTTATCTAACATTAACTTATTAATCAGGGGGGCTTCCAGTGGTCTCGTCCAAATATAAGATTGTCATTATAATTACGGTAGTGTTGATCGTAATACTTACTGTAGGCTATATTGTAAAGTCCTTTGTAAGTCACATGGAGGCTTCAACGACACCTACAGGTGAAATAATACTAAGAGTGGAAGGTAAGATATTGAAAACAAATAGTGATAATGCTTTCACCTTCGACCTTGATATGTTAAGAAGTTTAGGTACAATGACATATAAAGAATATGACCCTTGGTTCAAAAAAGAGCTAGAATACACAGGTGTGCCATTAGTGAAGGTCCTAAAGTATGTTGGAGTATCTAACGGAGCAACAAAAGTTATAGTCATCGCTAAGGACAAGTATAAAGTAGTGTTTAACTTAAAAGCATTAATGGAGAGTGAAGTAGGTAGAAGAATACTACTAGCATTTATGGTTAATGGTAAACTGCTAAGACCAGTCTTCAAATTTGAGGTAGATGCAGGAGGACCAATAAGACTAGCTTATCCATACCTTAAAGGTCAAGAAGAGGTCATAAAAGAGATTGAAGAGAATCTATTAGTAGGAATATGGGATGAGAAGGGAAGGGCTTTAGGTAAAAAGTTCGCTTTAGCACATGAGTGGATGGTATGTAAGATCATAATAGAATAGGTGCAATCATAAATATGGAAAAAAGACTATCGTTATTCATTCTCCTCTCACTTACCATATTATTTGTTCTAAACCTTAATCCCAACCCTAGTACTTGTATGATTAAATCTTACAGTGTTACAGGAATTGCATTTCTAGACTTAAATGCCAACGGTATTTTAGATCGTGGAGAATGTGGTCTTAGTGGAGTACCAGTTACCAATGGAAGGGATATAGTCATAACTGATAATGAAGGGGCCTTTACATTACCTGTACTTGGTGATATTGGTCTAGTTTACATCTCGATACCCAGAGGGTATATCCCTATAACATCATGGTTTCTCTATGTAAATGCCTCAACAAAGAAGGTACTATTTGGCTTAAAACCTGACCCTAGATACAATACCACAAAAATTAAGTTTATTCAGTTAACAGATATCCATTATGCATCTACTTATTCTGAGGTTAGTGACGTTTTCAAAATAAATGCCACCATCAGCCCATCTATTGTCTTAAAGAGAGCTGTAAGTGAAATTCTTGAACAAAAGCCATTATTCATTATTATTACAGGAGATATTATCTGTGACGCAAATTATCCGTCAGAAAATCAAGTTACTAAATGGGCTAAAGAGGTAAAATGCAAGCTTAATAACATATCAAAGTCAGGGATATTAGTCTTCTATACTATAGGGAATCATGATATCTTTGACTTAAGAAATCCCTATATTGACATAGATCATCCACTTTACAGTTTGAGGTTTTACATTAAGTTTTTTGGGCCACTTTACTACTCATTTACTATTGGAAATACACATTTTATTGTGCTTTCGCCTCACATGATTAAACAAATAGAAGTGAAATATGCATTTAAAGAGGATCAAGTTAAGTGGTTAGAGAAGGATTTAGACATACATAAAGACTATGATATCATAGTATTTGTTCATGAGCCTCCGAATGTCTGGGATTTAACGGGCGATAGTACAAGCAAGGTATTAAACCTACTTAAAAAGTATAAAGTTAAATTAATTATTTGTGGACACTGGCATATATACTCGTATCATGAATTTAAAGGCCTTAAGATCCTTGTCTCACCCGCCTTATGTGGTTCATGGTGGTCTGATAGCAATAGGGATGGATATAAGCAGGGATACATGACTTATATTATAAGTGGATCTAGAATATTATGGGCATATAAAGAAGTTGGATCGAAATACACAATAAGCTTTAAAAAACCTTTACCATTATTCATAACTAAAAATGATACAATAATAGAATTGATGATAATACAAAGTCCCCACCACCTTAGCATTATGAGCCAAAATTGCACTATAAACTATACTGTATCAAGCAGGGATAGTATAACTGAAATTAATGTTCATGTTAGTAGGATTATTGGAAGTGAGATAGGGATTGCTTTTAAGTTAGATGGAACAATAATTAAAACCTATTCCTTCTATACGAAACCTATACCACTCCATATAATAAGTGATAAATACGAGATCATAGGTAGACTTATTGAAACCAAAAAAGCTGTATATACTGGTATCTCCCTAACTGACTACTACATATTTAATATTTACAATTCAAATATACTAATAGGGTTGAAGCATTCTAAAGCAAAGCTTCATCAAAAGGAGGTAATATACTATATAAGAGGTATTATAACAAAACCTCCTCCATGGCACAGTATATTAGTGCCAACAGACTTTATAATAGAGGTATCTTCAGACGCATATGTAAGTTCTGTATCTACAATAAAGGTGAAGGTACTAAGCTGTAGCATAAGTGAATTATTAAAGTTCAAGTCTCTTCCACCTTTAGTCTCAGTTATAGGTATAGTTAGGACAAAGAAACTATACGGTCTTGAGATTTCATCAGTAGGGAATAGACAAACTCTTTTAGTATTTGTTCCTCAGGGTATTACAGATGTTGATGTTAATATTGGACAATCAATAAATGTAGTAGGTTCACCTATAATAAGCAAACATCAATTACATCTGATAGCACGTAATATATCTTTACAACTTCAGACGAAACAAGTTACCATACACGATTATAGTATGCTCATTCTCATAGCATTAATGGCTGTGTTATTTATGCTTACGATTATTATACTTCATAAAAAGACCTTATGTAAATGCTCAATGTACGAGTAAAGACATAATTAAATGAAGAAAGTATTTAATTTAAAACCTAACAACATTCTTTAGAGAACATGCTTTGAAGAGTAGGTGAAGGATTATAGCTAATAAACAATCAACAAGTAAGATCGAGGTATGGTCAACAAAGCGTATTTCAAGAATTACGATCCTCTTAGCCTTATCGATCATAGGTGCTCAAATACAAATTGGTGGTGGAGGTGTTGCCCTGGACTCTATGCCCGGCTTTTTTGCAGCAGGATACTTTGGTTTCATTGAGGGAGTAACTATTTGTGCTTTAGGATGTTTTGCCTCACATATATTTGGGGGACTAGTAGGATTATTACCGATAATCTGGACATCATACCCAGCTATGGCTTTAGCTGCAGGGCTCTATGCGTACATGTATCGTAGGTTTAAACCGCCAGTAAACTGGATACTAGCGGTTATTTGTGCTATTTTCGTTAACACTTTTGGATGTTTAGTGCCGTTAGCTTTTGTCTTCGGAGGTTTAGCATTTTTAGTTATCTATGTACCAATATTACTATATGGTGCAACAATAAATGTCATAACAGCTACAATACTTGTTGAAGTAGTGAAAAAGTTTAGGAAGAGGTAATCTTAGTATTGGTTAATCAATTGAATCCTAGGGGTATTCATGCTTACTGACTATGTAATTAGGGTAGAGAATGTAACATACTATTACCCTAATGCTAGTAAGCCTGCCCTCGATAGCGTATCATTTAAGCTTAGAAGAGGGGAAATACTAGCCATACTTGGACCTACAGGAGCGGGTAAAACAACATTAGCATATTGTCTCAATGGAACAATACCACACTTTATAACAGGGGGTAGACTCATAGGAGATATAATCGTCTGCGGGCTAAATACCAAAGAGAATCCTATACGTGTATTAGCTCAAAAGGTAAGTTTAGTATTTGATAACCCTGAAATCCAAATGTTCGGATTAAGCGTGTTCGAATGTATTGCCTTCGGCCCCACGAATTTATCGTTATCTAAAGATGAAATTATTAGAAGAGTCAAGTTTGCCATTGAAGCATGTAAACTAAAGGGACTGGAATATAGAAATCCTAGTGAGCTTAGTTATGGAGAGAAACAGAGTGTGGCTATTGCTAGCGCTCTAGCTATGACTCCCGAGGTCTTAGTACTTGATGAAGCAACAGCTATACTAGATCCTACTAGCAGAATGAGAATATATAATACCATTTACGATATTGCCAAGAAGCACAATATGGCTGCAATACTTATAGCTCAAGAAACCGGCGAAGTATTACCAATCTCTGATAAAGTTATAGTGTTAAATAATGGTAGAATAGAGCTTGAAGGCTCTCCTCATGAGATTCTTTCAGAGTATAATAAATTGAAAAATATTGGATTAAGGATACCTCAGGTAGCTGAGCTTTACTATAGGCTCGGACAAAAAGGAATAATCACTAGAACTGTAGGAGCTCCGATAACTATTGAAGAAGCGTATAAAATAATATCATCAACGTTAATATCAAGAAAAGGCTTACTAGAAAAGTATAACGCGTCACTAAAAGACTATTCAAGAGGGAAAAAGGGTAAAGGTAAAGTTATAATACGTTTAGAGAACGTACATTTCATGTATCCTAAAGGAGTTAAAGCACTAAATGGAGTAGACCTTGAAATATATGAGGGTGAATTCATAGCTCTTACAGGACCAAATGGGGCAGGGAAGACCACTTTAGCAAAACACTTAAATGGCTTATTGAAGCCAGCTCTTGGTAAAGTTATAGTATTTGGTGAAGATACTAAAGAAAAAAGTGTATCATATTTATCTAGAAAAGTAGGGTATGTATATCAAAATCCCGATTTAATGTTCTTTAATCCGACAGTGAGAGACGAATTAAAATATGGACCTATGAATCTTGGTATACCACTTAATGAGATTAATCGAAGAATTGAAAAAGTTTCTAAGAAACTAAGACTTGAAGAATACCTCGATTATTCACCCAGTAGTTTACCTAGAGGAGTTAAGAAAAGGGTAGCTTTAGCATCAATATTAACTATGGACCCAGATGTTATTGTAGTTGATGAGCCAACAACAGGTCAAGACTGGCTTGAATCAATACAGATAATGAACATTCTCAAGGAACTAAATAGGGAGGGTAAGACAGTAATAGTGATATCTCATGATATGGAGCTTATAGCCATGTATGCTAATAGGATTATTATTATGTCTTATGGAACCATTCTTAAAGATGGTAGTCCTAGAGAAACGCTTACAGACATTGATATCCTGAATAAGGCTTCATTACGGCCTCCACAAATTACAGAGCTATTCATTAAGTTAAGTAAACTTGGTATGCCTAAACATGTTTTGACAGTAGATGAGGCATATGATATCATGATGAAGTATTGTAAGTAGAGGTGAGTCTTTATGGCTTTAGAGTATGAAAGAAGGGAAACCTTCTGGCACAACCTTGACCCTAGAACCAAGCTTATATGGGGATTTCTAATAATACTTCAACTAGCAATATGGACTGATCCTCTATGGCAACTGGTAACATTAGTAATAATCCTTATACCAGGAATTATAGCTAAGACGCCTTGGAGGAAGGTATTAAAGTTCCTCAAGCCCCTCTTACCAGTAATGCTATTACTATTACTAGCTGAAGCCATACTCTACCCTGCTGAAAGACTAAATATCCCTCAAGCTACTAGACCTTTATTTACTATTGGAGGGGTGAAAGCCACTCTTGGAGGTTTCCTCTTTGGGCTAAATTTAGTAGAGAAAATACTCTTCACCATAATATTTACATCTATATTAACATACACAGTGCCATTTACGGATGTACTTTACATCATGCAGAGACTGGGGCTACCCTATCAAGTAGCATTCATCATGTCAACTGCATGGAGGCTTATCCCATACTTTAGAACCATATATAATGAAGTTGTTTGCGCACAAAAAGCTAGAGGTTTAGAATTAGAGAAATACGGATTAATTGGTAGAATAAAGCATAGCATAGCAGTACTAGTACCGCTTTATAGTACAGCACTAGATATGACAGAGAGGATGGCCCTAGCTATGGAGTCTAGAGCCTTTGGTGCCTCTAAAAAACCTACAATACTTAGAGAGTTCAAGTTTTCAAGAAAAGATTATGTAATACTGGTTATCTGTATAATACTAATGGCCTTATCTCTAGCCATCACGGTAATAGGTTATGGTAGGCTTTGAACTTACCAATAGTTTAGGTATGTTCTCTTAGAATGAATCTGTAAATAAAATAATTTATTCTATGTTTAAACTTAAAATGTATTATGTCGGTGTCTAGTTTGGAGGCATCAATATTAATATCTAATGCGCTAGTTGTACCAATGAACAAGAGGTATAACGTACTTAGGAAGACAAGTATTGTGATCGACGATAACGAAATAGTCCAAGTGGGCCCTTCTGACAAAATAGATAAGGAGGTTAAGGCTGAGGTAAAAATTAATGCAAAAGGGTTTGTAGCTCTTCCAGGCTTAGTTAATACACATGTCCACTTGTATCAGAATTTGCTTAAGGGTTTAGCTGATAATTTATCATTAATTGAATGGAATAATAAGATTCTAATACCTTTGGTCAGGGTTATAAGGAAATATAGGTTACAGATGGACTATAGTCTCGACTATTACTCATCAATACTAGCCATAATAGAAATGATAAAAACTGGTACAACTACATTCAACTGTTTAGATGGAGCATCATTTGCGATTCCTCAAGCTATAGCTGATACTGGTATTAGGGCTGTATATACACCAGTTATTGCTGATAGATGGATACCTGAAGACCTAATACCGCCAAGAGAGGAGCAGGTGAAAATCGTAGAAGATACTATTAGGAGATGTCATAACTCATATAATGGAAGAGTTAAATGTATGATAGGTCCGACAACTGTTTTCACTTCTACAGAGGAGTTGCTTAGGGATGCGATGACCATAGCAAACAAGTATAATATTGGTATACACATGCATGTTAATGAAACATTGTTTGAAGTCGAATGGGCTAAGAGAAATCTCGGAAAAAGTGTTATTGAGTATCTAGATGAGTTAGGAATATTAAAATATAAGTTTCTTGCAGTCCATTGTATATGGTGTACAGACAAGGAATTAGAGATTTTAAAGGATAGAAGGGTTAGTGTATCCCATAACCCTGAGAGTAATATGAAACTTTCTTCTGGCATTGCACCAATACCAAAGATGATAAAGAAGGGCATAAACGTTGCTTTAGGGACAGATGGTGCTGCAAGTAATGATAATTTAGATATGGTAGAGGCAATGAGAATAACAGCGCTACTACATAAAGTTACTACACTTAATCCTAGTACCGTAATTGCATGGGATGTTCTTGAAATGGCCACTGTTAACGGAGCTAAAGCATTAGGCTTAGATAAAGAGATAGGGTCAATAGAGGAGGGAAAGAAGGCAGATATAATACTAATAGATGTAAGGAAACCACATTTACAACCTATCTATGACCCTGTAGCAACTATAGTTTACTCAGCAAGCGGATCAGATGTTGATACAGTAATAATAGATGGAAAAATCATAATGAAAAAGAGAAGGCTACAGTTAATAAATGAGAGACGGGTCTTTAAAGAAGCGATAAGGATATGTAAAAGAGCGTTAAAAGAGGCAGGTTTTAGTCCACTTTTATGTTAAGCCTTAGCGAAAATAAGTATTAGAGTTATACTAAGTTATAATTTAGGAGTATCCTCTAATCTTATTTACCATCTTATGATGATAGGGTGTTAACATTGTTTGCTAGATATGCAGCTATCGTCAAAAATCTTCGTGGAGTTGTTGTAGCAGATCTATCCAGTAGTGAACATTTAAACAGACTGCAATGGCTCATTAGAAAGTTTAGATATAGAAACCTAGGTTTACCACCCTCAATAGTCAAAAAGTATAAAGATATGTTATCGAAATATTTGAACGGTAACCCCTTTCGTGAACTAGTTTATCCTTTAGCTGAATTGATGATTGTAACCGAAATTTATGTGGAGAAATTAAGGCTGCCTATAGAGTTGGCTGAAGCGTTAACATTGTCATCAATCTATATCTCCCCGCTACTAGTGGTTGGAGAAGAATACATAACCAAGTTGACCCCTCTTGTAGTAGATAAAGTACTAACATGTAAGCCTTTAAACGATAACCTGTGGAAACTTCATTTAAGAATAGCAGATTACACCATACTAGATATGTATGAAGAATCCATAATGGAAGCTTTAAACGCCATAGAACTTTTACCATCGAAACAATGGATCGAGCTTGATAAAATATTAGGGAAAAGAAAGCTCAGAGTAGAAAAGGATAAGAAAAGATATTGGAGAGTGGCTTGTGATCAAGGTAAACCCTTATTATTGTATATAGATCCATTGATGTTAATGATAGATCTAGCTAAGAAAGAGATAATAAATCCAAGGAGTATGAAGAGTGAACATGTTGCTGCACTTTCAATAATACCAGTGGTCAACTTAATCATCTATTAGTTAGAGATCACCTTGCTATATTACATTAGCAAAGCTATTATACATGTAATTAAAGATTGAAGTATCAGAGCTTCTTAGTATCAGTTACTTTATCTTTGAAACCTTGAATAACAGTTCAATATACCATATTAGTGTAGCCAGAATGGATATTGTCTCTGGTACTGCTACTCCACATTTAATTATCTTTGTAAAGTAGAAAGACCATACCAGAACACTTATAACTAATGCTAAAGACGCTTTCAACGACTTATAAGTGTATGCATAAAGACTTGCTCCTGCAGCTAAGGATAGAAAGAATATTACGGATACAACATAATGAACTCGACCATAAACTTCATCAAATACTGCTATCAACGTAAGGAAGTAGCCTGACGCCATTAACACTATTCCTATAGCTCTATTAACTTTATAGACGCATGTAGCCCCAAAGAGTATAAGAAGTATCCCACCAGTACTTAAACCAAGATTAAATAATATGGCAACACTACTTCTAGTTGCATGCCCTAAATCACTTAATGCATTATTGAGAAAACTGAACCAAGGTGAGAGGGCTATAGAAACACTTATGAATAATAGTGGCATCAAGAACGCTATAGAACCTAATATGGGGCACGCTTGACGGTGCATTCATACATCACTAGCACACTATTATAGGCATCATTCACTTTAATATTTACTCCAACTACATAGTAGAGTTAAACAAGCAATCTTTAATCAATATGAAGATATCGGCCTCTAATGGAACCTCTATTAATATCATTTCTGATGCCTTATCAAAGCAAGATATCTTCATCAATTACAATGAAAGTTAAGTCTAGAAACAAATTCCAACTTTCCAATATCTTGATCTTTCGATTAAATAAAGAACCATCATCCTTTGGAACAGCAGGATGAATGGAAGACTTACAATCAGACCTTCATTCAAGATCTTTTTAAGGGATATAGAAAATACTTCTCCAAACTGACTTAAAGCACTAAGATAACGTTTGTTTCTCTCGGAGAGAACTATTTTTACATCTAACCCCTTATGTTTTGCTGTTTCGAAGGCTTTCCTGAATTTCAATGCCAGCTTTCCATCCACGGAGGCTGCTATGAACTCTTTTTCTGCTCTTCCTGCTAAATCTTCGACTTTGCTCTTTATATTCCATCCACCTTGTAAATACCAGATAGGTAACCACTCCTTCTTCTGCTCCCTCTAATAACTTTTCAGCTTAATTATAACTTCCTCTGCGGATTTAATGTATTCATCTCTAAGCGAAGCAATTACTTTTTCAGGTTCAACAGCCTTAAAGTAGGTAGGGTTTTTCCTTGCTTATGTCCGTGAAACCCTTCTTGTGAAGCTCTTTTAAGATCTCGTAAACCCTTAGCCTTGGAACACCACTTTCCTTGGCTATCTCCTTGCTTTCGAATGCCCAAGGATAGCCAAAGTAGCATAAACTCTCGTCTCATATTCCTTAAGGCCGAGGAACTTGAGCTTTTCAATTATCTCTCTATCAACCATCATCATCCTATTACATCCTTAGATCTCGTAAACTGTAGTAGCTTAAGCCTATGCTTCAGCAATATGATTGCTTAAACCTAGAGAACCAGGTTGTATGTAAGAGGAAATTATTGCTCCCTTAAGCTCAGGGCTCGGAAACCTATAATATGGTGTGATGTGGTACCTTTATCCGTGGCTGAGGCTGCATGAAGCTCAGGCTAGACTGTGTGGTATGCATAGTTAAGCAAGCACTCAAGGCGGTCAGGCTAGCGACGAACGATCCGAAGGTACAGGAGGAAGTACTACGTAGGGTGATGCGTCGCTTAACTGAGATAGGGTGGGTCGGTACCCCACCGCAACTCGTTAGGGTGTCAAGGGTTGCTGAATTAATTGAGGAGTTAACGGGTGTTGACGACCCATACAGGGACCTCAAGAGGGCAAGTAACGATGAGGCGCTGGCAATAGTGGACGAGATCAGATCCCTAATAGCTTCGTATGAGGATTCATTAAGGGCTGCCGTTAAGGTGGCTATAGCGGGAAATATAATTGATTTCGCCACCATCGAGACCTACGATCTAAGAGCAACAATCGAGAAGGTCCTAAAGCAGAAGCCAGCCATAGACGACTACAGCAAGTTAAGGGAGGAAGTACTGAGCGCGGAGACTCTCCTGTACTTCGCTGACAACGCGGGAGAGATTGTCTTCGATAAGCTCCTAATAGAGGAGATGATTAGGGTCAGGGGAAAGCCCTTCAGGAGGATATCCTTTGTCATTAAGGGAGGTCCAATAATCAACGACGCTACGATAGAGGATGCCATCTACGTAGGCCTAGACAAGTTACCAAACATAGAGTTCAAGAAAGTGTCAAGTGGTAAGCCTGGCACGGGACCCGAGCGCTCCTCACCTGAGGTACTGTCGTGGATAAGGAAGCACGACCTAGTAATATCCAAGGGGCAAGGAAACTACGAAGACCTAAGCAGCGTGAAGGGAGTGTACTTCCTCCTAATAGCTAAGTGCCCAGTAGTGGCTGAGGACATAGGGGTTAAGGTAGGCAATATAGTTATTAAGCGAGGGTAATTTGTCAAAAACTTGCTTTTGCTTCAGTAAAGTTGATTTAATTTGAATTCGTACGGTAAACCCTTGGCATGAACGCATCAAAGCTTATTTCACCTTTAAGACCTGGCCCTTCAAGGAATACGCGAGGCATGGTTAACCATTAAGGCTATTGCAGGGGGTGGTTTCATCCTCTTAACTAAGCTATCCGTAACACTCCTCTTTCTGTACTTTATCATGTAGACGATCAAACACCTTGGAAATGCTTCTCAAATTGATGAGCTTTACATAAACCAAGAAAATCTATCCCAACTAGTGAATTTGGAACCGAATTCAGAACATGTCTTTTAATTTGATGTAACAGTCTGAACATGGTGATATAACGTGTCAATCCGCATTAAGGAAGTAGGTGTTAGATACCATATATAAATTTTATGTGGTGGGGCCGCGGGGATTTGAACCCCGGACCACGGGGGTTCTTGCCAAACCCTTCTTTTTGGTACTCGGGTTTGGTCCCAAGCCCCGCATTCTCCCAAGCTAAACTACGGCCCCGTGTTCTGAGAGCCTCTGGTATATGGTTTATTTTGTGCCTGTTTTAAAGTTTTATTTTTGAGTGTTTATTTTTGTGTTAATGCTTTTTCTAGTTTTTCTCTGGCTTTCTCTAGAGCTTTTTGGTTCGGTGCATAGTAGTAGATTACTATATTTTTACCTTTGGGTTCCCAGTCTAAGTCTCCACCATATTTCCTTATAATCTTGTATATTAGTGCTATGATTTTATCCTTCATACTCTCTTCAGATTCTATTTCTATTCTTTTTTCGGCCTCACTTACACGTATACTCATGTTTAAGTCTCCTCCAGTTCTCCTTGATACTCTGTACTTTTATTAGATCTTTTATTATCAATGTTAATTAAAGTGATTCCTAGTTATATTAGGTAGGTAACTGAGTCCTTTTTATCACTCTACCATATCTTTCAGAGGTTAATTTTTCATTTTCAACGGTTATTTTCCCGTTGATTATAACATATTTTATGCCTTTAGGTGGTATAGCTGGGTTTGTGTAATCGTTTACGTCACGTATTTCATTATAGTCAAAGATTACTATGTCTGCATGAAAGCCTGGTCTCAGAAGACCCCTATCGTAGAGTCCTATTCTCCATGCTGGCATTGAAGAAGTTTTCCTTATAGCCTCTTCAAGTGTTAGAAGCTTTGTCTCTCTGACAAGCCTTAAGAATCTGGGATAGGTAGCATACATTCTAGGATGTCCACCACCAATACTATAGCTCCAAGCCCAGCTGTCACTACCTATCATTGAGAGATCACTCTTGATTACCATGTATACATCATGTTCTGACATTGAATGTAGAATTACTTCTCCTCCACCTTGCTCATCTAGCAATATATCTAACATTGCATCTACCGGGTTCTGCCGCCTCATTTTAGCTACTTCAAGTATACTTTTACCATTATACTCTTTATGGACTTTCAGATTAGTGAGTATGATATTTTCCCAACCAGTTGCCTTAGCAAGATTTTCCCAGTTGCTATGGTAAACCTCTAGTTCCTTTGCTATTCTCTCTCGAACCTCAGGTTTACGAATACGCTCTAGCATAGCTCGTAAACCACCTTCATGAACCCATGGCGGCAATAGTGCTGAAAGACTTGTACATCCAGCAGTATATGGATATACATCAACAGTTACGTCAATTCCTATATTTCGATAATGTTTTATTATGCTCAGTGAGGTATTCACTAAACCCCAGTTGACTTTTCCAGCCGCTTTATGATGTGATATCTCTAATGGTACACCTCCTTCAATACTAATTTTTAATGCCTCCAAGAGTGCCTCTATCATTCGTGAACCTTCATTACGTATATGTATAGAACAGAAACCATTGTAAGCCTTCACAGTTTTAGCCAGCGGAATTAGCTCGTTAAGATCAGCATAGGAGCCTGGGGTATAGAGTAAACCAAAACTTAGTCCCCAAGCACCTTCGTTAAGAGAGTTTTCTAATATTTCTTTCATCTTCTCTATTTCGCTTTCTCTTGCTTTATCAGCCTTAAATCCCATAACATTTATCCTTACCGTACCATGACCAACCAGCTGAACTATGTTTACACCTGGTTTTACGGATTCTATGGCATTGCAAAATTCACTAATACTCCCCCATGTCCATGGTAATTTTGTACCCTCAGGTAGAAAGGGTTCAATATAGTCCTTAATGTCACTAATATTGTGTAGGGCAGGTGCAGGAGAGAAGCCGCAATTGCCACAAACAGCTGTTGTGACACCCTGTAATACTAGGTTTTCAGCTTCAGGAAACGTAAATATTGTTATATCTGAGTGATTGTGGATATCGATAAAACCGGGGGCGACAATTAAGCCTTTAGCGTTTATTACAATGTCAGCCTTGTAAGGACAGTTTTTGCCAACATAAGCTATCTTATCGCCTTGAATGCCTATATCCCCATTGAACCATGGATTGCCTGTACCATCGACTATTATTCCCTCTTTTATAAGTATATCCAATGTAACCATAATTATACCTCTATGTATGATTGCAGTTTAACAGTATATTTTTTATCCATTACTCTTGTATGTTAATAGGGTTATACATTTGCTAAACGTAAATGAATCTAGAGTGCAACAGCTAGCACAAGTATTAAGCTTGCTTGACATTAGCTTTTATAAAAAACTTGAGGAATCGGATCCTCAGTATAAAGCTATCAGGAATTTGTGTAATATTTGTGATCCCTATGGAGTCCCCCTTCTAGCCTCATTAAATGCTCTTGTAAGCTATAGACTTAGCTGTAAAGGTGAAATATACTGGCAAGAGTTCTCCAATTTTATTCAAAATTACTGTAAGAGTGCATCGCTTACTGGATTTAACGATTATATCACGGCAGTTATTGATTTCCTAAATGTATCCCAGTGCAATATCTCACTTAGAAAGACTAAAGTTAAAAGATTAATGAAGTTGAGAGATATAAGCAAAGATATTATGTCAGTATTTAAAATGTTTACTCGAGACCCAGAAGAGTTTAGAATATGGCTCTCTGAGCATTTGAATACTGAACTTGACAGTAAAACTGTAGTTTTTGCTGTAAAAATGTATTACTATGGTTGTAGAGCTTGTCTAAATGTGGACATGACGCTACCATTTACAATACCTATACCTGTCGATAGACGTGTAGCATTAATTTCATGCACATCAGGTCTAGTTTCATGTTATTCTGATAATCCCATAGACGCCATAATGCGTAAGCAGAAGGTTATCAGGAAGATTTGGAGTAAAATAGCATACTTATGTAATACTCCTCCATTACACTTAGATAGTCTATTGTGGATTGTAGGAGGTCATATAAGAAGGGGCAAACCAATAGCAAGGGATAGAATAGTGAATGAGCTAGTTAAATATGTAAGTGAAGAATATAAAGATAAGATAGCTTTAGTCGTTAGAGAGCTAACTGTCTGATCCCTTTAATCTTTGGTGGGGCCGCGGGGATTTGAACCCCGGACCACGGGCGCTCCGGGTTAAAGGGCGCCCTTCAGCGGGGAATTCTCCCCAGGCCCGCATCCTGCCAGGCTAGACTACGGCCCCTCCACGTTCTACCTATATTTTAGGTTGATTTAGTGTGCCATTTTAGGTTTTCTTATTTCTCTCTTTTCCTTATAGTTGATAGTACTGGTGGTGTCCATAGTAACCATGCTGGTATTTTCTTTATTAACTCATATGCTTCTTCCCATGATTCTAAACCTAACCTTGCTGCTAGTTGCTCTAGTGACATAGGGGTTCTAACATATTCTCTCAAAATGTTAAGTGTATCTTCAGTGATTTCGATCTCCTTATCTTTTATCTTTATTTTTATTTCTTCTGAAAGCTTCATTTTGCTCATACCTTATCTTCACCTGTAATGTATTCATGTATGTGAGTAATATTTAAGGGTTTATGAAGGTAAAGTTAATATTGAATAGTTCATAACCTTATATATGGGTGTCCTATCTTGCCAGTATTTTCAAGTGGTATACTCGTTTATAAGCAACTACTTGATAGGGTGTATAGACACTTAATTATTGAAGGATTAAGTGTTGATGCTGCTAAATCTGCTGTTGATTCGTTAAAAAGTATTATGCAAAGCAGAATTGAGGAACTTGGGGTAAAGGATGATGATGTTATTCGTGTCGAGATAGAGTATGAGATTGTAGACTCGGAGGTCTCCTGGAAGGAGGATACACTAAAGCTAGTATTATATAAGCCTATTGACGAGTTTAAAGATTTAATTGAGGAAAAAGAGAAGTTACTTAATGAGAATAAGCAACTAAAGGATAAAATTAATAGTCTAAAGGAGAAGTTAAGGGAACTTAGAGACAGACTTTCAGATATAATTGAGGAAATCTAAAGGTTATTGGGGCTCAGTCTATACTCCAATATTTACTTATAACCCTCCGTATATGATTAAGGTACCTTTGCAGCCTCAAATCAGCTTTTCTACCCTCAAGTAATAGTAATTTACCCTCCCTATATACCGGTGTTTGAGTTATTGGAGCGAGTATATAATTTAATAGTGATTTAGGCATATACCTAAGAGAATATCCTCCTTCAAGAACACTAACAATTGCCTTTATAGAGCATTCATTTGCTAATTTATGAATCCGCTTACCTAAATGCCAATATGTTTCCACTTGCAAGTTCATATCAGATATATTGTCATCATGATGGCCGTCAAAACCTGCTGAAACAAGTATGATGTCTGGTTTATACTGTTTTATTATGGGCTCTACTATTTCACTAAATACCCTCATATAGCCATTTGACGTTAAACCAGGAGGTAATGGTATATTTACTGTGTAGCCCTCTCCCTCACCATCACCTACTTCTTCAGGGAATCCTGTACCGGGATATAGTGTACGTGGATCTTGATGTAGGGATACATATAGTACAGAGGGGTCATCGTAGAATATACTTTGGGTGCCATCCCCATGGTGTACATCAAAGTCTATTATTGCGATTCTACTCATGTCATAGTATACTTTGAGGTATTTTGCAACTATGGCTATATTGTTAAATATGCAGAATCCTTTAGAGAAGTCTTTTGTAGCATGATGGCCTGGTGGTCTTATTGCAGCAAAATAGAAGCCCTCCCTATTTCTTATAGCTAATTCTGCAGCTTTTATAGCTGTACCTATGGCATATAAGGCTACATCATATGTTTCCTCTGATACATTGGTGTCAGCTGTTATTGCACCGCCTCCAAGTTTACAGAGAGTCTTAATGTAATCTACATGGTTAGGGTCATGAACTAATGTTACATATTCTTCGGGAGCCTTAGATGGTTTAAGCAGGTTTATCTTATCTTTTAATGTAGAATTATTATATTCTTCTATTATTTTCCTTATTCTCATTGGTGATTCAGGGTGGCCTACGGGTGTTTTATGTTTCTCAAATATGGTATCTATGGCTAAGTATATCACTATTCTCACCAGGTCTGCTTATAGGTAATCAGTGATTTTTCCTGTCAACTTTCTCTTACTCTTGTCTAGCATTTTAGCTTTCTCTAATGAGCTTTTCTCAACAGATATCCCCAGCTGCTCTTTTATACTCTTGGCTATTTCAACTCCTATACCTCTTACTTGTACAAGTTTCTCGATAGGTGCCTTAGCTAAATCCTTCAGTGTCCTATAACCAGAATTGTAAAGTGCTCTTGCCCTAACTCTTCCTATACCTTTTAGTTTAACCAGTTCTAAAAGTTCCTCTTTGACACCATACTTTACTCTCTCACGTAACAAGCTGATCTTCTTTAGTATATCATGTCCTACATGTATTATCTTGGCTAGTTCGATTGCTGAGTAGAGTAACCACTCTGCAGTCTCAACAATGTTGTATATATCGCCTGGGCCTACGTCATATTTTTCTGTTAACTCATCTTCTGATACTTCATTTATCCAATCGTATAGTAAGAGTGCAGTCTTAACTTCTGATAGTATAAGGTATTCTCGTACTTCATCTCTATCAAATACATCAATTAATAACTCATCATACTTCTCATCTAGAATCTCCTCTAAAATGGGATAGTCTTTCTTGCTAACATGTAATTTTGTCATATCAGGTGTTGTAGATATTAAGTGTAAGTAAGCAAAGTCTGTAGCATTTATTCTCCTTACACGTAATCCTTGTATTATTCTATATGCTGAAAGAGGATCTATGTAAAGTTCTGTAACTCTCCTACCTATTCTTGTAGGCTCTAAGGTTTCTCTTGACACCTTTATCATTTCTGCCTCTTCAAGAAACTCTAATATCCCGGGTATTTTCCTTTTCACTTCTGTAAGTCCATACTGTTTAGCATATAATGTACGTGATAATATATCGTATAGTGAGTTAAGGTTGTTTGCGTGTTCTGTGGCTATTAGCGCTAGTAACTGGCTTCTAAGAGCTGCTTCAGAAGCTAGCTTAGATAGTATTGACTCTGGCTTTGATAGTATGTAATAGTTGAATAAGTCTTTCACATCACTCTCATGTCTCGCTATTAATATTGCTTCACCGACTTCATCGTAGCCTGGTCTACCAGCTCTACCCGCAAACTGCTTATACTCCATTACCTTGATGTATACTCTACCGAAGAGAGGCTCATATCTTGTATAATCGTAAACTATGACCCTTCTTGCCGGCAAATTTACTCCTGCAGCCAGAGTAGGTGTCGCAACAATAACTCTTAACGCATTATTTCTAAATGCATCTTCGATTATTTTTCTTTGCGTAAATCCTAATCCTGCATGATGAAATGATACACCATATGCGAAAAGGTTAGCTAACTTTTCATTTAACTTCACTGCATCACTAGACCTTAATATTAGATCAACGTATTTACTAATTCCCGGTCCAGGTGCTAATTTGGTCCTTTTTGCTATTTTTTCGGCTAAGGACACTGCTCTACTTCTTGCATTAACAAATACTAGTGCTTGTCCACCAGTTACAATCGTATCATATATTAGGTCAAGTAATGGGTCATTATACACTCTCTTTATCCTTCTTCTTTCACCAGTATTGAATATTATCTCTCCCTTATGGTATACTCCTTCTAATAGTTTAACTGGTCTCCATTCCTCACATACATATTCTGCTTCAAGCCAAGATGCTAATTCATCAACATTTGATATTGTTGCACTTAATGCTAGCATTTGAATGTCTTTTTTGAGTGCCTTTAACCTTGCTATAATAGATTCTATTACTGGTCCGCGTTTTCCATCATCTATATAGTGTATTTCATCTATGACTATTATTCCTACATCTCTAAACCATGGTGCTTTGTGTCTTAGTAGCGAGTCTGCTTTCTCATTAGTCGTAATTATGATGTCATATCTTTCAAGGTAAGCATCATCAGAATCGTAGTCTCCTGTAGTCAGTGCTACCTTTAACCCTATTTCCTCATATGCTTTTAGCTCATGATATTTTTCTGTAGCTATAGCTTTTAACGGTACAAGATATAGGGCTTTGATTCTATCTTTCAGTATTCTATGAGCCATTACGATTTCGGCTACCAGTGTTTTTCCTGATGCAGTCGGTGTTGCTAAGACTAAGTTTCCTCCTTGTAGCACTCTTGTTTTGAATGCTTTCTCTTGAGGAGGGTATAAACTTACTATTCCTCGTTTCATTATGAGCTTCTTTATTCTCTCGTCCACTGGTAGATCGTTAACTGTCATCACTTTATCTATCCCTTTCTTTCTGTTAGATTAGTATACTTTGCTTATGTATCCTGGTCTAGGTTCGAAAAGCGTCCCCTCCTTAAGTAACATTCTTAGTGCTTTATCCACGAATTCTGCTTTCAATCCTATTTTTGCAGCTCTCTTCTTTAGCTCTTTAACCTCTATTGGTCTGTAGTTATTCTCCTCTAACATTTGATTTATGAGCTCCATGAGCTGTGAAATTCTCTCCCTTTGTGACCTAGGCTTACCTGTCATGATAGTATCTATATCTACATCTCCAGTTTCTACATCTATGCCTGCACTATTAAGGAATGACTTCATTAACCTTATTGCTTCTTCAGCATCCTCAACTGTCACTTCATTTCTTAATGCCATTCTTGCATGTGCTTCTGCTAATCTAACAAGAGCTTCTAACTGTCTCGCCGTTATGGCTATGGGGGCGTTTGCTACTTCACTCTTCCTCCTCATTGAAACATAGAACTCCATTAGCCTTCTTGCTGCCTCCTCTGTTAACTTGGGGAATACATATCTCCTAGCATAGCAAATGTACTTCTTTAATAATTCTGGGTCAATTGGTGCTTTTATTCTTTCAGCTTCCTTATGTACTTTGAGGATGTGTTCTGCTAGTTTAGTATCAAATTCTTCACTAGGCTTATCTTGTAGTATGAATATCAAATCGAATCTTGATAGAATTGTTACTGGCAAGTTAATATTGTCTGTTAAAGGCCTATCAGGAATATACCTACCTAGAGATGGGTTACCAGCAGCTATAACGGTACTCCTAGCATTAAGCTTAGCAACAATACCAGCCTTAGCAATACTAATAGTGTTATGGAGTACTAAGCCGTGAGAAACAAAGAGATGGTATGGTTCAACAGTTACATCATAAACCCATTGTGAATCCTTATTATCTATTATTTCAATTTTCTCTACAGTCAAGAATCTTATATTTCCATCTACGTATTGTTTAATATCTTGAGCTAACCTTCTTAACTTTGTAATTTTTCTTTTAACTTCACTAATTAGTAATGAAGTTATCCTGGGATCTCTCTTAACTAGGAGTCTATATCTTATCGTTGAATATGGCATATTGAGTACTCTTGATAAGTGGGATACTCTTATGAACTTTCTAAGTATGTTTACATCCTTCTTCTCGATAGCAGTAAGTACTTCTTTTATCTTTGAGTTAGCTTTCTCTAAGTATTCTTTAACCTTTTCTCTATGAATATTATATCTACCTTTGACTATATTAGATACATACCCATCATTGAGATTTAACTCATTCAGTAACTCTCTTAGCTTTACAGCTATTTCGTGAGGAAGTTCATCACGGTAGTTCATCTTTCTCTTGGATTTCTCTATTAACTCTATTACCCTATGGTATCGATTATCATCACTTATTATATTAGCAAATTTAGCTAGACTATCAGTACCTGAGATTATGACTTTATAGTATGTCCTACCTTGCTTATCTACTTCACTAAATATGTAAGAGTATATACCTAGTGTTAAGAGTAGGTCTTGTAAGTCCTCAGCTAACCTTATAGATGAAGTTGAAAATCCAACTCTATAGTTGTCTACGAATCCATCTCCCTTAAAGAAGGCATTTAGAAATGCCCTTCTAGCATTTTCTGGCATTTTAAATATTAATGAAGGTATACGTTTTAATCTTGAGGGACGTACACTCTTACTCTTTACTTCTACTATTAACTCTGGGAAGTACGTCTTTAAGTTTGTATAGAACTCTTTAGAGATAATTCTTATAGTATGTAATGGCTTCTTTCTCCTCTCACCTACATGTTGTGTTTGCTCATTATATTTCAGCTTCATGGTATTCAATATCTGTTTAAACTCTTGTATTAGCTTTTGATCAGTATTTGAAAAGCCTACTTCATAATAACTATTACTTGGGTTATTATAGGTAAAGCCGTCAGATAGTATAAATCCTATAAATTTGGCTATGATCTCTATGTTCTTACAGTTAAATGTCGAAGCTAGCTCTCCTAAACCATTAGTGGCATTTACGGTGTCACTCTTAATAGTATATGAGCGTATACCAGGTACTATCATGCTGGGTCTTACTTTATCCGCTCTTATTGTTACTAGTTTACCATTATCCCATACTACTACTGGATGTTCTGGTGTTATTGTGATTGTACGTCCATTACTAAATGTTATTTTAACAAACTTCGATGGAGCTTTATGTCTACTAACCCTATCGGCTTTTACAACTACAACTTCTTTACTGTTTAGATCATATGCTAGTACATAGAGATCATTAACTGGGAGAATTTCAGTATCCTTACCTATAATTACCTTGTCCCTATGCTTACTAATTAATGAGTCGACAAGCTCACCTATCTTAACCTTACTTCCATCAGCTAACATAATTTCAAAATCCTTATGATAGCTTTGTTGCTCTAATGCCTCATGAATAGCTACTCTGTCCTCAGGCCTCATCTTATCAATTTCGTCGATAGCACATAAACCACCATCAGCTAACACTAAGGCACCAGCCTCAAGATAGTATTCACCAGTACGCTTATCACGCAATACCGTTGCAGTATTGTGTACTATTAGTGTATTAGCTATGAAGTTATGGTGTTTAGGTACTGTAAGGTCGTAGACTATATGTTCACCATTATCTACTTTAACTTCCTTAACTCTATCCCAGAGTACTGCTGAGTTTAGAAGTGTATCTAGGTATATTCTATCTTGATAGTCTTGTATTTTATCTAGGAACTTGCTCAACCACTCCCTAGACACAGTCATCCTTGTTAATGCATTTTCTATTTCTCTAACTTTGAAGTACTTTCTTAAGATCTCTCTTACAAGCTCGGATGGTATATTATTCTTTAGTTTCTCTTTTGACCTATTAGCCAACTTGGCTATGATGGCTTTATTCTTATCAATAGGGGAAGATACATGTTCCTTATATTTTCTTAAGCTTTCACTATCGCTAATTGTGAGTACATATTTGATATTATGTCTTTTCACTAATCGTCCTCTAAGCTTACTCTCACCAGGTGATCTTTCCCTAATTCTACTAAAAATGCCAAATCTTAATAGTAAGATGTGTAATTTGTAAACTAGATCCTTACTGATATTAGTAAATTCGATTGCAGCTCTGTTACCATTTCCGCCTTTCCTAAGTATGAAGGATCCATCAGAGTCAATTAAACCAGCTATAAGCATTGATATAAAATTCTTATCGAAAGCTGTAAGACGGGGGTCTAGGCAAATTCTATTCTTAGGTTTCCTATAACCCATTGAATACATCATTTTAGCTAGTAGGATAGAGTTAATTCTTATATCATAGACTCCTGTTCTTTTATCTACTCTAACTTTTGGTATGTAGTTGAAGAGTTCCTTTATAAGGTTAACTAAGTAATCCTTAACTTCAGGATCCTTTGTTGATAGTCTTATGTATCCTCGCTTTCCATCCTTAGATAGATAAACTGTGCCATCCCCCAAAACATAACCTATGAAGTAGCCCAGTTTCGGTGCTAGAGGAGGTATCTTATGTGTAACACCATTACGTAGTTCTATGTATTCTATGTCTGCGGATTTCAGCTTTATGTTGAGATCGGATAGTATACTCTTTAACTTCTTGTAGAAGTGTGCATGTTTATCAAACTCGTAGAGGAAGCTCTCACTCACATTAAACCTCTTTGCAGCATTACGTAGAGTACCGTATTTTCTTCTTAGATCCTCAGTGATCCTTTGTGCAACACTACTCTTTAATTTAACTTTGACACCATCAGGTATATTAATGAAGTCCATAGTGTCAACATTGAGTTTAGTTGTAGGTTTAGGATAATTAATTATTCGAGCAATATAGTCTCCTGGACTAAGCTCACATGCTCTAACCCATACTATTCTACCATTCCTTACCGTGAGAACTGGATTATCCGGAGTTAGCCCTATCTCCACACCACTAATAGTCTTAATCTTCACGATGCTGCTAGCCTTGAGCTTCCAAGCTCTAGAAGTCTCTAGATACAATGGCTTAAGCTCTTCAACATTGAAAGCGAGAAGCTTGATCCTATAATCAGCTTCTTTACCTACTTCACTAATGACTTTATCAACTAAATCACATATTTGAGTAATCATTCCATTGTCTAAGATCACATATGTATCAGGTAAAACACACAATCCAGCAGCTGTTGAGCCCTTACCTGT
>CAZTBM010000022.1:0-26103 GCA_964611985.1 uncultured Desulfurococcales archaeon
AGCTTCAATAAGAAGAGTAGGGGCTGGAAGAGCGGTCACTATAGGCTACACCTACGTCTTTATATCACAAATACTAGCTACTCTACTACTTGGTGAAAAACTTAGTATACAGCTCATTATTGGTACGATATTAGCACTTTTAGGTGTCTACCTAGTTTACATGGAGAAAACCGGAGAGAACATACCCTCTGAAGCTAAGATAATCGCTATTATACCAGCTATTGCATGGGGTATAGGAAGTGTAGTCAACAAGTTTGCACTATGCTATGCAGATCCTATATCTCTTAGCTTCATAAGAGTTTTAATCTCATCTTCACTGTTAGCATTCTTTGTAAGAAACGAGTTTATCAAAGGAATAAGAACGAAAAGAACACTCCTAGCGGCCTTCATTACAGGAGGCCTCAGCTACGGCATTGGAATACCACTATTCCTGTATGCAATAAACGTGTCAGGAGTATCGATAATAGTACTTGTAACAACACTCACCCCCGTATTAGGGCGCATTCTCAGCATGATTATAGCTGATGAAAAGGTAAACCTCATAGGCTTTGCTGGCACACTAACTGTTGTAACCGGAATCGCCATAGGAACATACAGTAGCTATTAGTCTTACATTAACAAGATGAGCTAAGAAGAGTGAAATCAAGGAATATGAGGAGTTATTAGGGAAAGAATTGACTAAAAGGATAACTAAACATAGCAGTTCATAATTGGATAAGCTATTTTAATGGTATATAAATTTCTATGTAGTGGTGTATGAATGAAAGGCATCCCAGAGTTTACTGTTAGGTTAGTTTTATCTAAGGAAGAGTATGAGAAGATTAAGGATTACGAGGATATATTGATGATGAGGGAGGTTGGGGAGATCGTAGTTCCCGAAGATGATTTTGTTTTAAAGTATGTTGTAGTTGATGTTGATATTACAAGGTGGTTTGACGGGGACTTAATAGTGAATTATACATTTCCTACATTTTTCAAGGATAAGAAATTCGATTTCATACTCAAACTAATAGAGATAATGGTTAAACAGAAATAACACGAAATTAATTTAAATTATCTTATCTATTTTTCTCTGGCCCCATGGAAAACGAGACTTTTGAAGTAAACGTCTTGGCTTTCTTGCCTGAGGAGTAGGGGAACAGCTTCTTACTAAGTCCCCTCTGGTCGCGGAGAAAGGTCTTAGTGACACCATATAGAAGTGATAGTTTAGCTAGGCTTTTTCAGTCTAGTCATGTACCCATAGGCTACCGTTCACGTGCCTATTCTACACCATTATGTCGTAGGTTTCTAGGACTGCCGGTCAGTCTCTCGGATAATTCTCCTTAGGGAATATTTGAGGTTAACCTCATTCCTGTCTAGGTAACTCATGGGCACCTCGTATGAATGATAGGAGAGAGCAATATTATATTAAAAACTCAAGAGAAATGTATCAGGCTTCTATGTCAGAACTGAACCACGACGCCCATCAGATGAGACAGGTGCAGTCATCCTATATTCCTATCTCCCGTGGTCATCATCTATTAGTAAGTATCTGCTAAGTCCTATTTAAAAGATGTTTTGTTAAATTATTAGTTGCTGGCACAAATTTACCGTAACCTGGCTTTATATGGATTTCTCCCTCACTTAAGGCCACTCTTCCCCTCAATACTACTATCTTTGGCCAACCATAGAGTTCTAAACCTTCATAAGGTGTCCATCCGACTTTGTAATGGAGGTCATCAGCTTTAACAACTCTCTTATAGTTAGGGTCTATTATGACTAGGTCTGCATCAGCATCTAATCTTATAGAGCCCTTCCTATATGATAGTCCAAATATTTTAGCTGGGTTTATTGAGAGTACTTCGACTAATCTTTTAAGGCTGAGTATTCCACGTTTAAACCCGTAAGTGAATACTATTGGTAAAAGTGTTTCTAATCCGGGAAGACCATACCATGCATCCCATATATTCTTCCAGCCAACCTCCTTCTCCTCCTTAGTTCCAGGTGCGTGATCAGTTACAACTGTATCGATTACTCCTTCTGCTAAGCCACGCCAGAGAGCCTCCCTATCCCTAGCAGTTCTCAACGGCGGATTCATTTTCAGATATGGTCCCCATTTATCAGCATCCTCATAGGTGAAAACCAAGTAATGTGTACAAGTCTCAGCAGTAACCCTTAAGCCCCTACTCTTAGCTTCTCTCACAGCATCAACAGCATATTCCGTAGTAATATGAGCTAAATGGAGAATCCCTTTAGTATACTCAGTATAGACTATGGACTTAAGGATGGCAAGCTTTTCACCCAGAGGATGCCTTGATTCATGGTGAGCTCTTGGATCTACTCTACCAGTCTTCTTCATCTCCTCAACACTATCATTTGTAAGAGCGTCATCCTCAGCATGGACAGTAACAACTAAATCGTATTCCCTAGAGTACTTCAAAGCCTTAATGAAAGTTCTATCATCGACACCATCAGCACCCAGAGTGAATAGCTTAAAGCTCTTGATGCCCAGCTTAGCAATATCTGGCATATTGTTAACGTTGTAATCCTTTATGAAGCCTGCGTGGACACTAAAATCTATGTATGAGAATTTCTCGCCAAGACTTATCCTCTCCTTAACCTTGTCGATCGTGTCGACATAGGTTATCAGCGGCATATCCATAAAGAATGTCACGCCACCGTAAAGAGCGGCAAGACTTCCACTAAGGAAGTCTTCCCTATGAGTGTAGTTGGGATCGTGAATGTGAGCATGTACATCGAAAACTCCAGGTAGTATAAGCCAGCCTCTAGCATCAATTGTTTCATCGGCCGCTGGCAGGTGGGGTTCCTTAGAAATAGCAACAATCTTGCCATCCTTAATGCCTAAGCTTCCCTCAACAACTTCTCCCTCATAAACAATCTTAGCATTAATGATCTTCAAATCAAGAGGCCCCATAGCATATCACCACGAATATACCATATTAAATCTACCCATAGAGACTAAAAACCATTACCACTAAACAGTAAAGTACCAGAAGAGAAAACGTTATAATGTGTCTGGACTAAACCGTTATATTAGATGATGATACGACGGTCTCCGGAGATAAGTGAAGAGAATTCTCCTTACTGATACAAATTTTGAAAGATTACAGTTTACTACTGCTCTTTGTCAATTCCTCTTGGATGAGTTTTTTAATTGTACTCTCAATTTCCTTTAGCCTCTTCGGATTTCTTGCCTCACAGTATCCCCTAATCTTCGGCTCTGTACCAGAAGCTCTAACGAGAACCCATGATCCATCCTTTAAGTTCAACCTTAAGCCATCGAAATCAAGTTCACTCTCAATTTCATTCTTGAATACTTCTCTCATACGCTCATGAACTCTTGTAACAACAGCTTCCTTTATGTCATCAGGACATCTAATAAAGAATCTACTCTGAGGATAAGAGGGTATATCTGAAAGCACCTTCTCTATGGAGACACCATTCTCTAACATAACCTTAGTTAATAGGGTAGCCTGATATATCCCATCAACCCAAAAGCCCCAGTCCGGATCTATAAGCTTCCATGGTTCAGCTGCCAGAATGGCTTTGCCACCTAATTCTGCTAATTTCTCATGCGTCTTTCCTAGTTTCGTTCTAACAACTTTACCTCCCATTCTCTCAACTACTTCATCTATTGCCAATGAAGTGTCAATACTAACAACTACTATACCCTTTTTCTCCTCTAGTTTCAGTTTAGCAAAGAAAGCTATCAATCTATCATTGTATATGAAGTTACCTGAAGAATCTAACACAGACAGTCTATCAGCATCACCATCGTGACCAAACCCGGCATGACAGCCTAGTGTAACTACCGCTCTTGATAGGTCGGTGAGAGTATCAGGTCTAGGCTCAGGATACCTACCTGGAAATGTCCCATCAATATTACAGTTTAAGGTGTGAACTTTTGCACCAAGCTTCCTAAGTATAGTAGGAGTAACATTGGATGCTGCACCGTTAGCACAGTCAACCACTACTTTAATCCTATCCTTAATGGTCTTAGGAGTCATAAGAGAGGCAAGCTTCTCGATATATTCTGATAGAATACTCTGGGTATAATCAAATTCTATCCTACCTACCTCATTCCATGAAGCCCTCTCGTAGGCATTATTAAATATTATATCCTCTAATTCCATTTCACTTTTAACTGTAGACTCCATACCCTTAGCATCATACACTTTAATACCATTATCTTGTGGGGGATTATGACTAGCAGTAACTATAACTCCACTAACACTCTTACAGTAAGGTATTGAGAAAGCCAGTGTTGGTGTAGGTACTAATCCCAGGAAGTAAACGTTAATACCACCACACATAAGTCCTGTGGAGACACTAAGAGCAAGTAATGGTGAAGTTAACCTGCAGTCATAACCTACATTTACAGTACCCTTACATCCTCTGCGCTTGAGATATGTCGCTAAGGCTAAACCCACATTAAAAGCAAGATCAGGTGAAACCTTCTCTAAATAGGGTCCCCTAATACCAGCTGTACCAAAAAGCCTCCTCTTACCCATAATATCATCCCTATGAGAATAATACTCGTGTAAGATTTAAATATAACACTTTTGAGGATTAGTAGTGCATTAATCCAAGCATGTAGAAGAGATGGACATAACCTAAGGAGGTTAAATCGAGCCTATGCTCGACCTTTATTTGGCTCTTGGCTTAGGATTTATAGTAGGGTACATCATCTATAAGCATCATCCCATACAACTCAAGCTTGACGCCATTTTTACACTTACAGTCCTTTTAATAGTATTCTTTATAGGTTTTAATGCAGGACTTAACATGCATGAGGTACTAGCACAGGGCCTAACAATATTAACTTTATCTCTACTCATCTCATTAATAAACATAGTATTCGCATTAATAATGGCTATGTTATTGAGGACTTTAGTTGTACGAAAGAGAGGATAATCTATGAATGAGAGAGCTTTCATTCTAATATTAATGTTGACTCTTATCTTGGGGCTGGGAGCAGGAGTTCTATGTAGTAGTATTCCAAATCGAGGCTACCTTAACTTTATTTCTCTAACTATTGTTAAAATTTCACTATTACTTCTCTTGTTTAGTGTGGGTTTAAGATATAGTTTAAATCCCAAAATACTAATGAACATTAAGAATACTATTAAATCAGGACTTATACTACCATTATTCTCATTACTAGCTTCCATCCTCAGCGGAATTGTGATAAACTTATTAGTAGGTTTAGATGCCAGGTTATCAATAGCAATATCAGTAGCTATGGGATGGTATAGTTTTATAGCTCCCTATGTAACAAATGTTGCTGGAGTAGTGTATGGCATTCTAGCTTTCTTAAGTAATTTATTAAGGGAGGTCTTTACAATCATTATATATCCATTTATCCCTCGTAATATTAAGGGGAATGCAATAATGATAGGTGGGGCAACAACAATGGACTCGACATTACCTGTAATAGTAAAGTATGGCGGTGAAGATTTAGGTCTAATAGCAATATATCATGGTTCAGTGATCACACTAATCGTACCAGTGCTAGTTCCCTTAATATACTCTTAGAATCCAATAATATAAATGGTGTAATAGTAATGATAGATGTACACTGCCATTTAGACGATGAAGCATTCAAACACGATCTTGACGAAGTTATAATGAGGGCCAAGAATAATGGAATTAAAGCCATAATTACATCAGCTATAAATCCTCATAATATCGAATACTCGTTGCACATAGTCCGTAAGTTTAAGGATTACGTGTTCTTAAGTGTAGGTTTAGATCCGGTAGTATTAGATGATGAAGTATTTAATGAAGTATATGAATGGGTAAAACGAAATATCAATATGATTGTTGGTATAGGTGAAGTTGGATTAGATTACTACTATATCAGGGATCATAATGAAAGGTCTAAACAGAGAGACATATTCATTAAATGGATTGAACTAGCGAGAACTACAGGTAAACCGTTAATAGTTCATTCAAGAAGTGCAGGTAAATATGCCATACAAGTTATACTAGAACAGGGCTATTACAATGTAGTAATGCATGCCTATGATGGGTCAGTAGGCTATGCTATGGAAGCAGCCAAGAAGGGCATATACTTTTCAATACCACCTAGTGTCTGGTTCTCTCAACAGAAACAGAAGCTAGTTAAGAGGTTACCGCTAGAGGCATTACTTCTGGAGTCTGATGCACCCGTATTGGCTCCATTTAGAGATCAAAGAAATGAGCCAGCAAATATAGTCTACGCTGCAAAGAAGATAGCAGAACTTAAAGGTACAACCATAGATAAAGTAGTAGATGTAACTATGAGTAACACTCTTGAAATATTTAAAGACCTTAAGATTAGAGTATAAAGTTGGAACATGTAGAAACATAACATTATAGTGATAGGAGTAAGTAGATGCCTCTAAAGCCTTCACCTATACTCTGTGTTAAATGCAAGGGTATGAAGAGACTTTGTGGGCTAGATTACTGTCCCCGCCTCTTAAGATTGCATAGCACACTTAAAGCATTGGATAAAATAAGGAAGGATGAAGTATTATTTGGCGCTACACCTCCATCGCTTATAGTGGGAGAGTATAATTATCCCATAGTAAGCGTCTTGCCTGCAATACCACCTGAAATCACTGGCGCCAATGCCAAGAAATTTGATAACCCTGAGGTATGGTGGGGTAAACTCAACATAAACGATATAATTAATCTTAGATCAACATTGATACATGCAAAAACAAGGTTTAGAGTAGATAAAGTTCGACAGTTACTAGAAAGAGATAGAATCTACAATGAAATTGCACTAGCGATTATGTCTATAAAACCTGTAGATACGGAGGTTAAGCTAAAAAGTAAACCTATACCACGAATAACATTCGATGACCAGGTAAAGCCCATGGGACCTTCAGCTCCACTGGAGAAACTACAGGTAGTCCAAAATCCTGTGATCCCGAGAAAGATAGATCAAGTAGTACATGATGATTTAAAAGCTGTAGATGCTGTAATAACCTTATACAAGCACGGGCTATCAATATACGATATTATTAGGGTCTTTAGTTTAGGATTGTTAGGGAAGAGGAAGAAAATGGTGCCAACACGATGGTCGATAACAGCCGTAGACAAAATTGTAGGAGATTATTTACTTAACATGGTGAGAAAGAAACCTGTAATAAATGAGATAAGACTTTATAATGTAACTTATCTAGATAACCATTTTGAAATACTCTTACTACCACAAATATACTCATATGAACTAGTGGAGGTATGGCATCCTAATACTCTATGGACTCCTAAAGCGCTATCACCAATAGTGGTAAGCAACTATGAATTATGGAATGGTATACTAAGAGGTGAAATGGATGGAGGATACTATGCTATCAGAACGGGCATTCTAGAAGGCCTTCTTAAGATAGGATACCAGGCTACAGTATTTGTTGTAAGGGAGATAGGTCCAGGATACTACACACCCGTAGGGAATTGGCATTTAAGAGAAAGTGTAAAAAGAGCCTTCCAAATGAGATACGAAAAGTACGACAATGTTAAGGAGGCAATCGACGCCATGAGGAAAAGGCTAAGAGCCCCCATCAGTATAGTGCTGAGAAAGTCAAGAATAATAAAGATGATTTCTCATCAACTAACTCTTAAGAGCTTCCTTAACAAGTCTCTCTAAGGTTAATACCTCCATTTTCAAATAATACTCCTCATCTAACTTGACAATAATAATGCCTAGCTTCTCTAACTTAAGCTTAGCTTTCTCATCGCTAACAAGCTTCTCGACGATATTCATTAGCTTAGGATAATCTATAGTAGGAGTATAATACCAAAAGAGCCCTCTTAACGCAATATTTACGTATTTCTGACTTGTAGCTTTTGCTAAACTTAGAACCTTCAATCCATTACTCTTTAAGTAACTCTTAAGTGCATCCATTAATAAAGCTATTTCATTCAAGATAGCTTACCCTTATTTACTTTTAGATTAACCTATTAATCATCGCTGTATTTAAGTATTATTAGCTTGTATGAGCGCCGATATTAGTCTTTGTGCATGAATTATGTCTTGAAGATCAATGGCCTCATGTAATGTATTAATGTATTTAACTGGGACCATAATGTATATTGCTTGATTATAGAATGGTATGCTAGACTGTTCTACTAGATATTTAATTTCATCTAATGATATGTTTCCTTCAACTCTCTTCATGCTGCCAACATATATTATCAGTCTTCTCTTTTCATTTAGTAGCCTATTCAAGCGGAAATCAATGCTTGAGAAGAATACTATGTATTCATCTAAGGATCTTACTAGCGTGCTTATCATTCTATTCACTATTTCACTGTATTTGCCTAAAACTATAAGCCCATATACGTTAATGTCATAGCTGGCAAGCTCCTTAAAACAAGTCAGTAATAATATTAAACCAATAACTCTACTTAAGGGCCAACCTACAATCTGTGTTGAGCCTATTCTCTCCAACTTCACGTAAGGAGTTACTATAGAATTTACTCTTAAACCCTTGTCTAAGGCTTCTTTATCCTCAGAAAAACCAGCATCAAGAAACACATATTCTTTATTATATTCGTAAGCTAATCCCTTAACAAGACCACCTAGTGTAGGTATTAAGAAAATCTTACCAACCATTGCTCGTACGTTCATCTCCGAGGGTACCTTTATCTTTAAAGATCCATCCTTCAGTACTTCCTCTATAAAGAACTGGGGTACATCCACATTAGTTATAAGCATTACTTTCTTTCTTTCACACGTTAGGAATTTACTAAGGAAAACTAAGTTCTCATGATATATCTCCACATAATTAATGTAGTCATATACTTCATCGATTATAGCTTTCACCAGGTTGATTGTTACATTATCTAACATGTTTAATGGGCTAGTAAACCTCAAAAGTATCTCAAATACTTCGTAAGCTAATTGCATAACTTAGATCCCACACAAATATTAGCGTATTGGACATGTAATAATAATGTTCCTATTAAGGCAGAAGAAGAGGGGATAACACCAAGCTATATGTACTATTTTGAATTATCTTCCTCTATCCCTAATATTTCGTGAAACGTATTCTTTTTACACTTATGACAGTAATGGTACAATTCCTTAAATAATCTTAAATCATAACTTACATCTAATATCCACTTGGTGTTACATTTTTTACATTTTAAGATCCACTTTGTCATTTAAGTTTACACCAAATTTATATTAAATACTTCTTTAGTCTATAATGTTAGAGGAGCTATATTAAAACTTTCTTTAATATACTAGTGTATTCATCAGCCTTACCCCTGATCTGCTCTATGACTTTTTTGAATTCATCAGTAAAGAATGGCGATAAAACTTCAACACCATATAGCGGAATATATATAGCTCTTTTGGATCCGTTACATCCACATTTGTCACATTTATAATTGACGAACACTTTAATTAATGCACTAATTTGATGACCATTCTTACTGAAGTAAGGTCCTTCAACAACATATGTTTCTTTAACTAAAGGATTCTTACATGCAGGACATTTCATACTTGTGCTTATGATTTCTCGCTTATAGACGTATAGTTCATTATCTTTTTTAACGTTACCTTTACTTCCGTTATTATCATTAGTATCTAAGGTGGTATTATTCCTCATGGTTTTCTTTACCTCCTTACTCTTACTTCTACCTAGAAGTCGAGCTAGAAAGGGCATAAGTAGACCGCCTGCTAGTATGCTCTTGTCTATATCATACTGTTAATTATGGTTGTCTTTTTAGTACTAACGGCTAAATAAGTCTAATCATGTAAAAATCATGCTTAAGAGGAGTTATGGTGGTGAGTATATGATCAAAATATCCATTTCATAATCCCCAGTGTTTATAATGGTATGTGTGTAAGCTGGGGGTATGTAGACTATGTCTCCACGCTCAATATTCATGGACTTATTATATTCTTTAAAAACTATTTTTCCTTCACCTTTTAGTATTATGTAAACTTGCTCTCTAAGTCTCTCTAACTCACGTTCACACTTAGAGAGAGGAGGTATTCTTAGGAAATGTAAGCTAATATTCTTGTATAATGTGTTTTGCCCTGGCAGAATATCCTTAAGTATCATTCTATCATTTGGTAGAGATGATTTGAGTATACCTATTCTATATGGCAACATCATTTACTTAACCTTCAGTATGCCCTTTTCGATAAGTCTGTGGAGAGACTTCTTAAGTATTTTCCTAATAATCCACCTCTTCTCTATAGTTCCGAAGAAGTTAATAGCTGTTCTTCTAAGACTCCTTGTTCTGGTAAGATCTAATAGTATTTCTTTCTCCTTCTCTGTTAAGCCTAGATTGTATCTGAGTGCTATTCGGGCTATGTCAACAGGTTTTAGTCCAAGCCATGGATCTTTTATATCTAATTCATTAAGTTTCTTAACTATTTCGAATTCTATAATCGTAACCCAATCATCATCCCTTATATTCTCATACACTTTTCTCAATTCGTTAATTAATTCTCTCTTACTTTTAAACCCGTCAAGCTTAGCGTCTTCGTCCGTAAGCTCCTTTACCTTCTTATATTTTACACTTTTTATCTTAATCAGGGCGATAGGTCTACCACCACCATGGACTATCATTTCATTGTATTTTAATTTCACTTTACCTATTCTTATAGTAGCCTTTTTGACTCCTGATAACATTAGCTTAACATACTCCCCCTTAACCATTAGATGTCTTCCAAGCCACTTCACACTTCAGCACCACTCTTGCTGTCCCAATATTTCACTCATACACAATGAATATTTAAGGGAGATCTATAAAATTATCTTCAGAAGTACGTCACGTGATGAAGGTCCCCCTAACACATTAGTGTTAGGGGCGATGAGTGGCCTTAAAGGCCACAATGAATGGGGGCCAAAGCGCTGACATTAAGAATACCCTTCCAAGTTTAAGGTGGGAAAACTTGGTTAAAGCATTAATACTAGCCGGAGGTTTAGGAAAGAGGTTAAGACCATTAACCTCCGATAGACCTAAGCCATTGGTTCCCGTAGCCGGAAAGCCCATTATGGTATGGCAGTTTGAATGGCTCAGAAAGCATGGTATAAATGAAGTCGTACTAGCTGTAGGTTATCTTAAAGAGCGAGTAATGGATGAAATTGGTAGTGGAAGAAAGTTCAATATTAGAGTAAGCTATGTAGTTGAAGATGAACCCTTAGGGACAGCTGGAGCAGTAAAAAATGCTGAATCAGTTTTAAAGAGAGAAGAATATTTCGTTGTACTAAATGGTGACGTCATAACTAATATTGAGTTAACTAGAATGTTTGAGTGTATCAAGGATTCAACAGACCTTATCGGAGCAATAGCTGTTGTTCCTTTACCTTCACCATATGGTATCATACACTTCGACGAAAAAACAGGGTACATTAAGAAATTTATGGAGAAACCAGTACTTAAAGAATACTGGATTAATGCTGGAGTTTACGTATTCACACCAAGGATATTTGATTATCTCCCAGAAAAAGGTGACATTGAACGTACAGTATTTCCCAAATTAGCAGAGAGAAAGCAATTAAAGGCGGTGGCATTTGAAGGTGCATTCTGGAAGAGCATAGATACACATAAGGATATTGAGGAAGCTGAAAAACTATTAGCCAGGAATTTTAATGCCCAAAACATATTTAAATGATTATTTAAATTTTCAAATACCTCCACAAGCATTAATTCGAACATTATAACTTATTAAAGACCCCATAATAGACGTAGGTAATCACATTAAATAATCCATACTCTAACCTTGTCTCTTAATTTAAAAATCATTCTTTACTATTTAATCTACCTCAAATCAATTACTATAATCTTAGGTGCTAGTTATGGTCTCGAAAAGAAAACGTGTTATAATAATGGGTGCTGCTGGTCGAGACTTTCATAACTTCAATGTTGTCTATAGAGACAATCCAGAATATGAGGTTGTGGCATTCACAGCAGCCCAAATACCTAATATAGCTAATAGAGTTTATCCTCCAGAATTAGCGGGTAAATTGTACCCAAAAGGTATACCAATATATCCTGAAGAAGCTTTATCAGAACTGATAAGAAAATTTGATGTAGACGAGGTTGTACTATCATATAGTGATTTACTACATGAGGATGTAGGTCATAAGTACTCGATAGTTTTAGCTGCAGGAGCAGATTTCAGGCTATTAGGACCCAAGAGTACAATGTTAAAGTCTAGGAAGCCTGTTATCTCAGTTTGTGCTGTAAGAACAGGTGCTGGAAAGAGCACAGTATCAAGAAAGATTGTTCGACATCTTCTAAAATTAGGGATAAAAGTGGTAGCTGTAAGACATCCTATGCCCTATGGGGATTTAAGAAAACAGATAGCACAGAAGTTTGAAACATATGAGGATCTTGACAAGTACGAGGCAACAATAGAAGAAAGGGAAGAATACGAACAATACATCGAAATGGGTATACCAGTATATGCAGGCGTAGACTATGGTGTAATATTAGAAATGGTCGAGAAGGAAGCAGACCTAATATTATGGGATGGAGGAAACAATGACCTACCATTCTATAAGCCAGATTTACATATAGTCGTAGCAGATCCTATGAGACCAGGTCATGAATTAGCTTCTTATCCTGGTGAAGCTAACCTTAGAATGGCCGATGTTGTAATAATAAATAAGATTAGCTCAGCTAAACCCGAAGATGTAAAAACTGTTGAAGAGAACGTGCGTAAAGCCAACCCCAAAGCTGTAATAATTAAAGCGGATTCAGTAGTAACTGTTGACAAACCAGAGCTAATAAAGGGTAAAAGGGTACTCGTTATTGAGGATGGACCATCAGTAACTCATGGAGGTTTACCTTACTGTGCAGGATATGTAGCAGCAGTAAAGTATGGAGCAGGAGAAATAGTTGATCCGAGACCTTACGCCGTTGGCAGCATAAAGAAAGCGTATGAGGAATATAAGCATATGGGTAAAGTACTACCTGCATTAGGTTATGGGAAAGAGCAAATAAGAGAATTGGAGGAGACAATAAGAAGAATAGATGTTGATGCTATAGTGCTAGGTACACCAGCATACTTAGCTAGACTAATAAACATCGATAAGCCAGTAGTAAAGGTAAAGTATGAATTAGAAGAAGTTGAAGGACCAAAGCTCTCAGAGATAATAGAGGAATTTCTAATCCGTCATAATCTGTTGAAGAAGTAAGTTCTAGCAAGACCTAAACTTAATAAAGCTTTCTAACACTATTATATTATTTGATGTAAAGTGAGTTTAGAAGAAGAGATAATAAACTATCTAAGGGAGAATCCAGGAGCAAGTATAAGGGAAATTGCTGAAGCGTTAGGGTTAAGCTATAGTATAGTTAGAAGCATACTCTACAAACTTAGAAATAGTGGTGTAGTTTCTAAAAGTGAAAAAGGCTTTTACATATTAAGGGAAAGAACAAGATACATTAGCCCTAAAAGAGGTGTTACGCAAACTAGCATAAATGTTATATCTGATAATGTGGAGCATTTGAGAAGTAGCATTAATGAGATAATGAAAAGAATTGAAAATTTAGAAATGAAGTACGAAAATATACATAAAGACCTAGCCTACCTATCAAGCGTGAAGGATCTAATCTCACAACTTAAAGATCTCACTAATAGAATTAATAGTAAAGTAACAATCTTAGAGAAGGAGATAGCCAATCTAAAAAAGCAGATTGAAGCCTTAAGTAAGCAGGCTCTTCTAGCAAAGAGAGGATTAATTAGTAGAGAGAAGGATCAGAAGAACCCCCTTCAATCAATGCTAATGAGTCGAGGTATTATTGAAGTTGAAGAGGCAAAGAGAATAGTAGATTTACGTACAATACATGAGCTTGTTGAGAATGATAAAGCAATAATTATAGGTCCATATGTAGTGTCAAAAGAGTATTATAACATTTTCAAACGCAAATTTCCAATACCATTAGGCGAAGAAAGAAGACTAAGTGGTATAGAAAGAAAGTTACTAAAGGTGATGCTTTCCGAGGGGCTAGCGTATATTCATGGAGGGAAGGAGTACAGAGTTATCGAATAATTCCTTCAACTATAGATAAAGGTTTAATCCACTCTCCAGCATCAACGTAAGCTCCAGGATACAACACTGTACAAGCTCCTATCTTTGCACTAGTACCTATAATTGCACCTAATTTTGTTAGAGTTCTACCTTTAACCTTAACTGGATGTAAACGGCTAATCTTAACTCCTGAAGGTAGCACATTTAATGTTATAACCTTAGGTCCTAACGTTGCTCTAACGCCAACAACACTATCACCTATAAAGCACCAAGAACTGATATCGGCACCTGCCTGGATACTACTCCTTTTCACCTCACTATATGCTCCAACAATAGCACCTTCTTCTATGCTACTATGCTCTCTAATGAAAGCCCCCATACCAATCAACGTTCCAGGACCTATATATGCAGGCCCCTTAATTACTGCATTATGATCTACTATAGCCTCTCCTTCTATGATTACAGGTCCCTCAATTACTGCAGATGGAGCAATCTTGGCGTTAACGCTTATACGCTTCTCCTTTAACTCACTAAGTAATAATCGATTAGCGGTTAAAATATCCCATGGGTACTGTATTAAAACCCAGTGTTTACTCCATACGGCCTGGATAATTCTATTCTCCTTAACGATCTTCTTTAAAGCTAGTTGAATGTCATTCAGGTTAGCTATGTAATTCAGGATGCTTACAGGTAGGATAGAGACGCCTCCATAAGCTATTGAGGACTTAGCGCTCTCAGGCGGTAATAAAACATCTCTTACGAGACCGTACTCAGATATCAATGTTACATAGGTTTCACTATCAGTTACTGGAACACCAAGGAACACTCCATCCATGCCTGATGTAGTATAAGTTTCAATAGCGAATTTGTAGGCTGAGGGATCTGTAATTAACTCGCCATTGACTAATATTACTTGTGGTACCTTACCAATAAGTTCCTTCAATTCTACTATGGAGTCAGTTAGTTTATTCTTTGGAGTTATCATAACGTTTTCTTCAAAGTGCTCTCCCCAAGTCTCTGTTAGATATTTACTAAGTCTTTCATTATCTGTTAGTACATAGATTTCACTTATCTTAGCATTCCTTAATCCGCCAATAACATAGTCTATTATTGGTTTACCTACTACTCGAAGCAAGTATTTACTGTAGTTAATATTTAGAGGTGAAATATCCTTATCTTCAAAAGCAAAGACTACTGCCTTATACCTTTCAAAGAGCTTACTCATGATATATCACTCCACTGTAACTGTTTTGGCAAGATTACGTGGTTTATCCGGATCAAATCCCCTCTTTACTGCAGTGTAATAAGCTATTAACTGAAGGGGTATGATGTATATCATTGGGGATAGTAAGGGATCAACATAAGGTACTATAATAGCTTTATCTAGTAATTTTTTAGCCTCCTTATCTTCATCTGAGACGACGCCCAAGGTGTATGCTCCACGTGCTCTCATTTCCTCAATGTTGCCTAGTAAGTGTTTTTTCATTTCGTCTTCAACAACAACAAACATTACTGGGAATCCTTCCTCAACTAAAGCTATTGGGCCATGTTTGCTTTCACCAGCTGGGTATGCTTCAGCATGTAAGTAAGCTATTTCCTTAAGTTTAAGGGCACCCTCGAGTGCTATAGGTACGCCTATACCTCTACCTAAGTAGTATGCATTTTGTTTATATGCCATTTCTCCTCCGATTAGCTTAGCTTCACCTTCAACCATAGTTAAGGTTCTATTAGCTAGTTCTGGTATCTTGTAAAGCTCTTTTAACATAAAGTCGTGTGTTGACTTATCTATTTTCCCATTATAGTAAGCTAATTTAATGGCTATCCACGATAATACCATGACTTGTGTTGTGAAGGTCTTAGTTGCTGCGACACCTATTTCTGGACCAGCCCTAGTATATACGGTTATATCGCTCTCTCTTGGTATTGCACTACCCACAACGTTAGATATGGCTATAACTTGTGCTCCATTCTTCTTAAACTGTCTAAGAGCCATCAACGTGTCTATAGTCTCGCCACTTTGGGATATAGCTATAAGTACATCTCCCTCTCTAACGCTATTCTTATACTTACTATATTCACTAGCTATGAAAGGTACTGTTACGTAACCTGCAAGAGAATTAAGTAGGAAGTCTCCAACAAGACCTGCATAGAAACTCGTACCAGCAGCCGTTACGAATATTCTATTAGCGTTCATAATCAATTTAATAGCTTGTTCTGCCTCAACACCTAAGCCATGTATAGTATCTCTTAATGCTCGGGGTTGCTCGTGAATTTCTTTGAGCATGAAATGTGGATAACCACCTTTAGCGGCCATATCAGGGGTCCAATCAATAATCCGCGTTCTACTCTTTACATCTATGACTTCGCCAGTCAGTATATTTTCTAGGTGAACAGTGGTAGGAGTAATATATCCAATTTCATAATCGTGTACGACTACTACTCTTCGAGTATATTCCAGAAAAGCAGGTATATCGCTGGCTATGAAATTATATCCGTTACCCAATCCTATAATGAGGGGTGAGTCTTTCCTTGCAAAGAAGATTTTATCTTTTTCATAGGAGACTATGACACCTAATGCAAAGCTTCCCTTAAGGTTACGTATGGTTTCCTTAAATGCTTCATAAGGGCTTAAACCTTTGTCTATGAAATGCTCCATTAAATGAGCTATAACCTCAGTATCCGTTTCACTCTTAAATTTATGACCGAGTTTGATGAGCATTTCACGTAGTTCAAGGTAGTTTTGTATTATTCCATTATGAACTACAGCTATTATACCCTTACAATCGGTATGAGGGTGCGCATTTTCATCACTAGGTCTACCATGGGTGGCCCATCTGGTATGACCTATAATAGTGTAACCAGATACTCTATCGAGATGTTTTCTTCTATTAACTTCTCTAATTTTCCCCTTACCCTTCCTTACTATAATCTCATTATCGAGTAGACTTGCTACACCAACACTATCATAACCTCTATATTCCAAACGTTCAAGCCCTTTTCTAATTACCAAAGCTGGATGTTCAGGTATTCTGCCAGGCTCCGTCGTAATCCCTATTATACCACACAAGTACCTTAACCTCTAAGATGATTAACACTAAGATATACCTACACTCAACCATTTATTAGTGTTTATCTCTAAATGTTAAGAATCTAGTATATTGCTTTAATTTACTCCATACAATATGCTCTCTCAATATCAGATATAGTATTACACAAAGAAGACTGTTATATAATGCTATAGTAAATGCTCCGATAATATTAAAGTTTGTGTAAAGCCAAACCATCTGTTTATGTGCATTAATATCAAACCATTCAATAGTTTTGGTCACGAAAACTCTAAGAGATGATGTAAATGAGTTTAATAAGAGATCTCTAGCATTGTACCATGCTGCATCCTCTTCGATAAATATTGGTTTATTCAATACTGCAGCAGGGAAGTAGAGTAATGTTGGATAGCCTAGAGTGCCTAGTACTATGGTTATGAGTAAGAGAATTTTAAACAATCTCTTTCGTTTTACAGTCATCCAATATATAAGAAATGGATAAACCCATAGTATATAATTCGGATTTTGAACCTTATTAAATAGTAAGAATATGAGGATAATTGATGAAACATAAAGGAAGAACGAGCCTTTATCATTTAATTTAATATTGAATGTGAAATATATTAGACAATATAATATAATGAATAATGGAAGCCATATCATATTTAGCCATTCTAGGCCAGCTAAGTTAAGATTGTAATACATGAGTAGTTGGGGAATATTGAATACAGAGAGCATTTGGGGGTATCTGTTTATATGGAATCCAAGTACCTTGTTAATGAATGCTCTCATATCGAATAATACGAATGGTAAAGAGACAATTGCTATAGGTAATAATGTGCATAATGTGTACTCTATCTTTTTCTTATTATCCCGTATAATTCTATAACCTAACGGCATAACCAGCAATGGTATAAACTTGAATGCTGCACCAATACCTATAAATATCCCACCAAGTCTATAACGACCATCGATAAGACAGTATATCCCTAACAGCATAAAGAATACCATTATAGGATCAAACTGATAAGTGAAGGCTACAAGCCAGACTGGTATACCATAGAACCACCATTTAGCTATCTCCCAGCCCTCCCTCTTGTATAGAAGATAGCCTGTAGCAACAGTGGCCATGAGTAAGGGTATTTTAACTATGAATATTAAGTAATCAAATGATAAGATAGATTTTACAACTAAAGGAGCAAGCATAATAATGTTTTTAGCTATTAAATACGAGATTATGAATAATAATGGTGCTAAAGGCATATAACCACATTTAGGAGCCTCACTGTAAAGTCTTAGGATACCCTCTTTTTCGGCAACCTTCACCCATTGTATAAAGTGATGGACGTCATAATAGTTCCATGCAATCCATGTAGTTACAGCTAGTAATATTGAAGGAACTATTATCTTCGCATAGTCCTTAATTTTACTCATTTTCACTTGTATCCTCTATTATTTACACTACTTTTAGCATTAATAGTATATTCAAAGTAGAGTAAATAACTCTATTCAATTATAACTACATGGACTGGCTAATAATTAAGACTCAAAAAGATAGAGTCACTGTTCTTGTAGAGTATAATACCCAATTAAGCATAAGAATTTTTACAAAAAATGATGCAATGATGCCATTAATTACCTCTTAATTCGGTACGCGACCTCTTACATCATTAAATCAGTTGTCCGGTAGCATCCACATCTGCAACATAAAGTACTAAATTAGCTGGCAATAAATCTTATTGCCTGTTTCCAGTGGGATTTTCGAAAAACGAAAAATAGTATAAATAAACCTTATATACACGGATTCTAGAGTAACCAAATAAACAGAACTAAAGTACATTCAATTACAATAATAATAAGTACTATAAAGAACACATATTACTCTATGGTATTGGTGAAATAGTGAGATGTGTACACTCCTACTCATAGGAGCCGGTAGGATAGGCTCAACAATCTTAAGAGACATGGTAAGAAGAGGATATGAAGTAATTGTACTGTCTCGAAGTGAAGAACGCCTTAAGGAATTAAAGAAAGAGTATGGTGTCTCCGGAGTTCTTGGTAATGCTCTATCTAAACATGTACTCGAGGACGTAATAAACAAACATAACATAAAGTATGTATTAACAGCCTTGCCGGGAAGAATAGCTTTTAACGTTATAAGAAACCTAATCGATATAGGTGTCAACATTATTGATGTATCATTCTATCCTGAGGATGTATTCAAATTAGATGATCTAGCCAAAAGGAAAAACGTGATAGTTGTTCCTGATGCCGGTATAGCTCCAGGACTAAGCAATATACTAGCAGGGAAAATATACAGTGAAATGGAATCCATCGACTCTATAGAAATATATGTAGGAGGTGTGTCTAAAGACAAAGAAGCACCATTGGGACTTGCAGGGACATGGTCCATTGATGACTTACTAGATGAGTACATTAGGCCTACAAGATTGATAGAAGAGGGCGAAGTAAAGGTAGTGGATCCTCTGTCAATAACAGGTACGGTTAGAATACCGGGTTTAGGCACATTCGAATACTTTGTGAGTGACGGATTAAGGACTATGACTAAGACTCTGAGAGAGGTGAAAAAACTTGTCGAATACACGATAAGATATCCTGGACATGTTACTGTTATGAGAGAACTGCGTAGACTAGGATTACTTAATGATAGGGAAATACAAATTAATGATGTAAAGATTAATGTTAGAAAGGTTATTGTCAAATTACTTGAGGAAGCTTTATCAAAGAATACAAGAGATAAAGTAATACTTTACGTTAAGGGGGCAGGTTTAAAGAATGGTAGTAGCAGAGTAGTGGAATACCTCTTACATCAAGAATACGATGAAAGAGAGAAAAAATCCGCAATGGCCAAGACAACGGCCTACTCATTTACAGCAATAGCTAACCTAATTGTAAAGGGCAGGATAAATTATACGGGTGTTTATCCTCCAGAATACATTGGAATGGATAGAAAGTTATATGACCAAGTCCTAAAAGATCTTCTAGGTAGAGGTATAGAAATAATAGAGGTCTACGGTTAATTGCTAATAATATATCCCTTAGCATCAAAAACTCACAGCGAAGAATATTATAATAGAATACTAAGCCGATATAAAAAGGTACTAAGTACATTTGATAATGTAGAGGTATTTAACACAGTTACTTCACTTCACGAAGTAGAGAAGATTCAACCTGAAGAGCATGACGTACCCATATTACTATTTCTCACTGGAGGTACATCAAAGTTAGGCATAGAACTAGCAAGGAAATATAGAAAGCCAGTAATAGTCATAGCTCATGGAGAACATAATAGCCTCCCATCAGCTCTATCCTGCAAAGGTAAATGTGAAATTCTGGGATTACCATGTATAACTCTATACTCCAATGTTCCGGAGGAGATAGTGCGCGAGTTCACAAAAATTCATAGAGCTTACTCAGCCTACTCATACATTAAGTCTTTGAGAATACTGCTTATTGATTCAAAAAAGAAAACAAAAGATGCACAACAATTTGAAAACATAGTAAAAGGTTCAACAGTTATCCCCATACCTCCAGAAGTTCTTGACGAAGAAGTCTCATCTATAAATGATGCCAATATTGAGAGGCAAGTGAAACTTCTAATCGAAGCTAAGAAAATTACTGGAATGCATGAGCATTATAGACATGTAAAAAATGCATTGAAATACTACTTAGCTTTTAAAGAGCTAATTGCCGAGAACAAGGCTAATGCTTTAACATTAGACTGCTTTAACTTTATAATTCGTAGAGGAATCACTCCCTGCCTTCCATTAGCACTACTAAATAGTGAAGGTATACCGGCTGCTTGTGAAGAGGATTACCATAGCCTAATATTATTAGCTTTAAGCATGAAACTTACTGGAAAGCCGGGTTGGATAGGTAACCCATCAGCCATAGATAGTGACCTAATGGTGTTCGCCCATTGCACTATAGCTTTAGCGCTCTCCAAGAGTATTAAACTATTACCCCACTTTGAAACAGGGTTACCAATAGCTGTATCTGGGAATGTACCTTCACAAGAGTGTATCCTAGCTCGAATAACATATGATTATAAAAGGCTACTGCTCTATCCATGCAAAGTAATTAAATCAGGGTTATTAAGTAATAATAGGTGTAGAACACAAATACACCTAAGGTTCTCTAATATATCTCCAAGAGAGTTTATTGAGGAGGCAAAAGGTAACCACCACGTATTGATAGCAGATAGCAAGGTATTAGAGCTATTAAAGTATACTGGTACACTATTAGGCTTGAGGACGAGAATTATATAATCGCATGTTATTATGTGTTCAGCGGGGTCCAGTAAGTCTCTTCCTCACACTCCATCGGCCCTAGCAAACATCACCACAGCTTATTACATCATAATCGGTTAAAAATCAGTGTAGAGGGACCACCGGTAATCATCGGATCTTTGAGGGGGCCACTTCATCATTCAATAATATACTACCTAGGTGTCGATATAAATTTTTAATGGGTTAGCTCTATTAGCGGCCCTATTGATATTAATAGGTCTTTTAAAATAGTACATGAATAGTGTAGAGTAGTGGAATAGTTAAAACGGTGTTAATGCATGAAGCTAGTGGGGATTATCGGTAGTGGTTCTACAACAGTCTATGCCCCGACGATAATCTATGAGGGTGCAGAGGAGGATGCTAAAGAGGAACAATTAGTGTTAATTATTGATAATAAGAGGGGAATGAAGTATCTAGGGGTACTTAGGAATGTAAAAAGGTATGAACCATTCCTAAACATTTATAGAAGGACAAGTTTTGTTGATAACCCGGCTCTTGCTGATACAGGTACCTTACCGCATACAAGTGCCTACATCTCACTAATAGGAATTCTAGATGAAGATGGTAGACTATCTGAGGCGCAATTACCTCCTAACCCTGGGTCTAAAGTATACATTATCCAAGGTGCTGAAGATTTAAAGCTAGAGTTAGGAAGCGGGCTTATAATAGGCTCTCATAAGTATAGTGAAATAAGTATACCCTTAAATCCAAATGGACTAGCATATCATATAGCAGTTATAGGAGCTACTGGAACAGGAAAATCTAGACTAGTGAAAGCTTTAATAGATGAGATACTAGCTAAAACTAGCTATAAAGTTCTAGTATTCGATCATTCTGGATTAGACTACACACCATACTATAAGGAGAATACTATTAGCTCTTCAAATATAACATTGGATTTATCATTAATATCTGATTTGATCCTAGAACGTACAGGATTAGACACAAGAATATATGAGCAGTATGTAACTCTCTCAGTCTTATTATACCTGTATAATGAGATTTTTGCTAAAGCTGGTAAAGGTAGTTTAAAGCATCATGGCCTATCCTCAATATTAAATATAGATTTTAAAGAGCTACATAAAAAGATGGCTGAAGAAGGCATTGCATGGAACCCTATAGAGTTTAAAAAGTATATAGTTCAAGCTGTAGATGAACTTAGGGGTAGAGAAAGCACAAAAGTAAGGTTATGTGTAGCAGTTGACATAAAGCTTGGTAGTAGCTTCTTTAGAAGTATAAGTAATAGAAAACTTCTCCCTCAGCAGGTGATCGAACTTCTTGAAGAAAAGAAATTAATAGTTGTCGATCTAAGCAGTGAGGATATGATAGTTAGAAGGTACATAGTAGCAACAATAATAAGTGAGATCTGGAGAAGAATTGAAGAATCAAGAGAACCAGTAAATATAGTGATAGTGATCGATGAAGCACATAATTATGCATGTAGATACTGTGGTGAGGCTCATAAGTTAATATCTAAAATAGCAAGAGAAGGTAGAAAATGGAAGTTAGGACTCATACTTGCAACACAAAGAGCTGTAGATATAGATCCTGAGATTAGAGGGAACATTAATACATGGATCTTTAGTAAACTACAGACGCCATCAGACTTTAATGAGATAACAGCATATATGAACCTGGCAGGTTTAACTGAATCATCACTAGCAATATTAGGTAAAAGAGAATTCTACATAGCGGGTCTAATGAACCCATTAAACATACCAATATTGATTAAGGTAAGAGAGGTTAAGAAGGTATGAGAGGTTCAGCGAAAGAGAACACAGATATACATGAAATAATGGAAGCCCCCATTATCACATTACCTACTATACTACTTCATAAAGAAGCTAGTAGAATTGTTACTCTCCTTAAGCAGATATCACTAAAGAAGATAAGAAACATACTAGAAGAATATGGGTTAATAAGGAGAATAGAAGAACATTCAAGAATGGATATTAGAGGTATAGCCATTGACACAGGATTTACTGATCCTCCACTAGAGCTGACAGGAGGTAAACTAATAACAATACTCAGGGCTCATGTATATTTCGGATTTAAGCCGAAGAATATGCCACTGGCCGACGTGAAAGGCTTTATACGCTTCATTCAAGGAGATGAAAGCATAGCTAAACCCTTATCCAAAATTATTGAAAGGAAGTTTATTCTTAAAATCCTAAAGGAAAAGAGTAAAGGCAAAGACGAAATAGACCTAATACTATTAGATGGAGAGCTATTCCCAAGAGTGCCACCTGGACTAATACGAAAGAGAGGGGAGAGCACTATAAGTAAACTTTACACCAAGTATCTCAAAGTGACTAAGAGGGTCCTGGAACTGGCTGACAAAACGGATACAGCACTTGTTGGAGTCATTAAAAGAGTATATGGATACGATATAACAATACTCTCAAACATACCTCATATAAGAATTAACGATAAAGCCTTAGCAACATATATACTAGAACCCGGAGAATGGCTATACCTAAAAACCTATGCCGATATAGAGGTTCAACTCGAAAATGTAATTGAAAGATACAAGGACAAAATAGATGAAAGTAAATTAAGAAGCCTAAGGGAGAGATATAGATGGATAAAGGCAGTAACAAATGTTATAGAACAAGCATCAAACATTGACATAGCAATATACAAGGCACCAACACCCTCTTACTTCATGCTTGCGACAAAGGTTGAATTATGGCCTAGTATGAGTCTACTACGAGAAGACTTAATAACATATTTAGCTCATATAACCGGAGTACATGGAGTACCTCACCCCATAGATACTGTGGATACTATGGCTAGAATTACTCCAGAACTATTACATACTATTCAACAACAACTATTCAATCAGATCTCACAAGAGCTAAAAGATCCAAAACTCGCTTTAAGCATAGCTGGTTTAACGAATCCAGAAAAACTAAGAATTATAGGCATAAAATAATAGTAAGATAATCAACTCAAGACTCTACAATATTCTAATCATACATTTATCTCGTATCACCGAATATATTTAGTTTGAGGCTTAATCTTATGCCCAACTTTAGTCATAGAGAAGAGAAGAAAAAAGTATACATTGATATAGCTCTATTAGCTTTACTATTAGCCCTTATTATCATAGCCTTCACATTACCGTTAGGAGAGTACAAGCCTTATACATCCTCTGAAGAAGGGAGCATATTACCTCCTCCGTCGTTTAAACTAAACATTAGTAATAATAACTTAACAAAACGCTATCTTGAATTAAAGGATCAATATGATAAACTACTTGAAAAATACATTATCCTTTCAAGAGAATATGAGGCTTTAAGAAAAGAGTGTTCAAGTTACGTAAACAATGTTACGAGAGAGTTAATGTATGAATTAGGAAGAATACATAAAATGCTACTTCAGAGAACAATAATTGACAGATCATTTCTTCAACCTAATGAGACAACTGGTATAGTAAGAAAAATAATTAAAGAGTACAATCTAACATCGAGAAAGCTAGGAAATGAGATATACTTTTACTATTGGATATTGAGAGAGATAAAGTATTCTAAAGATCAACCTCATCCATTAATCTCTTACGAGTATAAAGTGTATCCTAGATTCTCTTTGAATATTACATTAACTTACATAAATCAGTTTGTTCAATCGCCAAGAGAAACCCTTAATAGGGGTGAAGGAGATTGCGAAGATCAAGCAATTCTCCTGGCTAGCATGCTTATAGAGTACCATAGGCAAGTGGGTATTACTAATAGGTCTGTATTTCTTATTGAACTAAGGTTTAAAGGTGAAAGAGACTCAGGTCATGTAGCTGTATTAGTTAAAGATAGAGTTTTAAATATAACATTGGTTCTGGATCCTGCTGCATCGTATTGTACTATTACCTTTAACGAGAATAACACGAGTATGGAGTTAGAGAACTGGTTAAACTACTTGAAGAAGAACTTAATGTATCGTACAGTAACATTGGTAGAACTTCACACACAGGATAAAACATACAAATTCTATAAAGTTAAGGACTTTATAGAGTGGATGATACATTATTAGATGCTCTCATTCAAACATGAAATATCATAAAAATAATCGTTATAGAAAGTATTAGAATGAGAATAAATTTAATTAAGCCTTATTACTCTCCATAAAAATATTTAAATTATGGGGGTCATGGATCCGGGTGACAAAGCCGAAGTGGCTTATGGATGAACCCAGATACGAATGCACGCCATACAATTCTCTTTCCCATACTTGGCGTATTGAAGAGTGAAGTAAAAGCTCTAGATTATACACGCGGATTAATCACTTTTTCATTAGAGGATTATGGCAAGCAACATAGTGTTCTCCACTAACTCTAACTAATTTTGGCTCTTCAACCTTACAGATGCTAGTGGCATAGGGGCATCTTGGATGGAATCTACAACCTGGAGGCGGATTTATAGGTGATGGGACTTCGCCCTTAAGTTTAATCTTCTCTCTACTCTTTGACAATTTAGGATCAGGGAGGGGTATAGCTGATATTAATGCATTTGTGTATGGGTGTAAGGGTTCCTCTAATACCATATCGGCAGGGCCTAACTCAACTATTTTACCTAGATACATTACCGCTATGCGATCGCATATGTAGTAGGCTGTAGCAAGATCATGTGTTATATAGAGGTATGTTAGATTATACTCTCTCTTTAAGTCTAATAGTAATTTAAGTATTTTAGACCGTATTGACACGTCAAGTGATGAGGTTGGCTCATCCGCTACTATGAATTTTGGTTTTAGTATTAGTGCTCGTGC
>CAZTBM010000023.1:0-25984 GCA_964611985.1 uncultured Desulfurococcales archaeon
AGCCTCCTCCATAAACTTAATGGCTCTCCTTAAACTCTCATCTTCAACTCTTCCCATACTTGACCCTGTCCTCACTTATAGTTTAAAGGTGTTAATAAGGAATGATTTTTTGTCGGAGTTTACGACAACTAATGAGACATGCTGTACTCCTATTGTGGGTATGAGAATGAAAACGAATAATTATCTTGTACTTGCTTTCTTGTCTCATTTATGTTTTGATAGTACTCGGGGAATACGATTATAGAATTCTACAAGCTTAGCTAGCGACCATAACTCAACATACTCATTTGGTCCGTGTATGTTTCCTCCTACTGGTCCAACATCTATACATTGTATGCCTAATGGTGAAAAGTAACGTGAATCGCTGGCACCAGCCATTTCAACTGTTCTAGGCTTTAAGCCTAAACTCTCTAAGACTTTTAGTGCACGTTTAACCAATGTTGAGTCTTCAGGTGTGTATAGGTATCCACTACCGCCCTTAACTGTTATCGATGCTTCTACACCTAGACATTTAACCAACTTTTCTAAAGCTTCCTTTACATGGTCTATTTTATCTGTCATAGCCCTAATATCCAAGTATAAAATAAGCTCGCCCCCTCCATAGAAGTACTGGTTTGGTGTAATTGTCACACCATAGTCGCTTGGAAGCTCTGTTCTAATGTTACATCTCGTTAGTGGAAGTACTATGTCTATAAGCTTGGTTAATCCTAGGTCGACTTCCACTTCTTCGCCATTAGGGTCTTCTTTGACGTAAACTACTTCAACCCATGAGGGTAAGACATTAGATTTAACGAAGCCTCCTCTGACACTAGAAGCATATAGTTTGTTAACTCTGAGATAGTGTGATGCAGCTATGAGTGGATGTGTATCAACACCTGGTGTAAAGTATGCTGCATGGTAGGTCTCCATAATTGATGTCTTCAATGTAAATTTCTTAGTAAACCTTAGGCCCTTGATTCTTTTGGGTATACTCTTAATTTTTAATTGTACTTTGAAGGCGTTTCTCCTCCTAACAATAACGTCAAAATCCTTTCCATCTCCGTTGATGACGAAATCGGGCTTTAAGTCTTCACTTAGAAGTTTATCTTTGAGCATTTTTGCACCATTGTATCCGCCTATCTCCTCATCGCCTGTAAAAGCATAGACTAAAGTAAAGTCTTTAACGAAGCTCTCTAGCTCTTTTAGGGCTATTATCATGGCTGCTACATTACTCTTATCATCGGCTGCACCTCTACCAAAACCTTTACCATTAACTATGGTGAGCTTAAATGGGTCATATTGCCATTCCTCAGGCACTACGGGCACGGTATCAAAATGTGCCATAAATAGTATTACTGGCCTACCACGGCCAATACACCCATATACCGTGTAGAAACCGTTGCTCTCGATTATCTCTGCATTCAAGCCCACGTCCACTAATGTATCCTTAATGTACTTTGGACAGTCAATACTAGGTTTTTCACCTCTATCAGGGTCGTTAACGCTCCTAATTCCAACTAAGTTTTTAAGTAGCTCTATTACCTCCATAATGACTCTCCGATAGTGGATTAGGCCAAATTATATTTTAAACTTCCCGGAGTATATTGGATGATAATATTTTAGTTGCTGAATGAGATAAATTATAATTATGGAACTGTTTATTCAAAGTCCATTGCATTATATATCTCTGGTGGTAAACCAGGTACATCCTTATCCAAGTAGTACTTGCTTTCCTCTATTTGCGCTTTTAGTAGTGCCTTGAACTCTTCCATCGACAGATATGTTGTTGGATCTAATTGTTTAAGTCTTTCCTGTGATAGACCTGGCACCTTTACAGGTACTAAGACTTTTTCGCCCCAAACTGGGTGTGGCTTGTACTCTATTGCTCCTCTAACGGCTTGTAGTATGAATAGCTCTGTCTCCTCTATTGATGGTTTTGTTCCGCCTACAGGTCTAGGTATACCATTAACTTCTACTAGTATTGGCTCTGGAGCCATTATCGTCTTATTTCCTAACTTCTTTTCAACCCATCTATACTTCGCTATAATCCTACCAGTTGTATTAGCCATGTAGACTTCTATTGGATCCCCTTTCTCTAATCTTTTCTTTAAGAATTGATAGAATCTTACTACATGGGCTGTGTTCGGAACACCCATTGTGAATGGCTTGGCGTATCTTGCTACATATCTCACTTTACCTACTACTTCTTTTGACTGTGCTGGATGGCCTATAGTTCTACCGTCAGCTAATACTTTTGCTGCGAATGCTGGATCTGTTATTTTAACCCATGCGTAGTCTGTGAAGTATCCTGGTGTAAGGAATATTGCTACATTAAGTGGGCCGCTTGATACTATGTCTCCATCAAAGTATCCTGTGTCTTCTAAGTATATTACGCTTCGTGAGTTTTTGTTTGGTGCCCCAAAGTATCGGTATGTTTCTCCCTTAAAGCTGGGATACCCGTTCTCATCGAACTCCGTATTCTCATGTAGTGCTCTAGGGCTCGTTGCAGCATTCCACATAGCCTCCTGGTCTGGTGTTAAGTCTTCAGTTTTAGTCCAGCAGCCTCTCTCAGAGCCATAAACTCTATCTTCACCTATAGCTATTATATCGTCATTTTTGATTACTTGGTCTCTCACGTACTCTAATGGATTTATACCAAATTGTTCAATGTAGATTTTTGCATTCCTTGAAGTCCAAATATACATCCCATGAGTCGATTTTCCTGATCCCGTGAGACCCCATATTGCCATTACCACACGTTTCCACCTGCCTTCAACAGTCTCCACTGTAAACTCTCTAAGTGATGCATGTTCCCCAGTACAACCCCTCTTGTATACATGAAATATCCAGTGTGTTAATGCAGCCTTCTTAACCTCACCTTGATACGAGGATGCTGTTATTATCGTGAAGTTGTGATGAGGAAACCTCATTACCATTAGCATTCTATCGGTACCTGGTATCTTAGGATTACCTAAGTAGTGTGGTATAACGAAGATTTCTACATCGGGCTTCTCATCTGGAGGTGCTGGAAAGACTAATTGTTTCCAACGATATGCTATATCTGGGAACTGTGGGTCAACATAGACTGTTGTATGCATTTGCACTCTTGTGCCAGGCTTACCCAGATAGCCGTCGACTTTTATTAAAGGTCCTTGAGCTAATATATGCTCTAAAACTCTAAGCATTAATAGCTTGTGTTCATATTTTATCTGACTATCATCTTCAATTACAACAGTGTTCGCAGCAGACCTACTCCAAATATTGGATACCCAACCCCATGAACCATTCTTATATTGCACTCCATACATTTTTGCTCTATCAAATAAGTCAGGTGGATTATCTAATATTGCCTTTATGCCTACTTTCTCTTTATATTCTATAATCCTCCTAAATGTTTCTTTAAACTCCTCTGGAGTTATTTCGTCTAGTGACGGTATAAGCTTCGGCAATTTACTTAAGCACCCTTTAACACTCTATATAACCTTTTCGGGTTAGTAAAAACCAAATACATAATAAATTTTACTTTTTACTGACATATCACACTAAATAAGATAGCTAGAGGAATCCCATTGATGGGTGGAACATTTTTCGCAGGTGTCATAAGAAGTTTAAATACTTGTTTTATAGTTTTAAGTTACTTCACGATATTATTACTCTTTCTGTGCAGTGGCACAAAATTTATATTTCTGAGCGATAGCACAGAAATACAGAGGTGAGAAAGAATATGGCTTGGTTTCCAGGATTTGGAGGATGGGGTTGGAGAGGAGGTAGAGGAAGAGGAGGATGGATAGGACCATGGCCAGGTAGAGGACCATTCAGCTATTTACCACCATGGCAGAGACCAGGCTGGCTCTTTGGCAGAGGAGCATGCTGGTGGCTCTTTAGATGGCCTTGGGGCTTGAGATGGTACTATCCATGGTATGGCTTTAACCCATATACAATGTTCACACCATACTATTGGCCAATGCCATGGACCAGTTATTACCCATGGTACCCGTGGTGATAGCCATGTATCCATGGTATTACACATGGTATTATCCTTATATGGGATTACCTTTTGACCCCTTTACACTAATGAATACAATGATGTACTGGATGGTGTGGCCATACTACTATGCTTTAATGTTTGAAACATACAAGGTAATGATTGATACATGGAGAAAAGCACTTGAAAGCTTATCCAAAACAATAACTCCAGCATCAACAGCGCAATAAATTACACTAAAATGGAGGTGATAATATGAGTTACTTCTGGTATCGTTGGATGAGAAGAATGATGTACTTTATGCCACCTCCACCACCAATGCCACCTTTATATCAGCCTCAGCCACCTCCACAGCAGCAAACAAGTCAACAATATACACCACAAACTTCACAACAACCACACTATGCGGGATATCCTAGCTATCCATCATATCCTTACATGATGCCCCCACCGATACCACCAATGCCGCAAACACCAGAAGAAGAGCTAGCAATGCTTGAGGATTACAAGAGAGCATTAGAAGAAGACCTTAAAGATCTACAAGAGGAGCTCAAAAGCGTCAATGAAAGAATAAAGGAACTAAAAGAAATAATTAAACATAAACAGTCAATGCCGACCTGAGGAAGGCCCTTACATCACCTTAAAAATACACTTTATTTCTCTTTTTCTTCATCTAATGTATAGTAATACTAATTTACAAGATTACATTCTAAGTCTATTGTACCTTAAAATACAAAAGTAATAACTGGTGTGAGAAATGTATGAAGAATTCAAACAACTATTAGAATTAACTCAAGAAAGAATGGAGAAAATTAAGTATAAAATTATGATAGTTAGCGGTAAAGGCGGTGTAGGTAAAAGCTTCATAGCCTCATCGTTAGCTATCGCAACTTCTCTTAAGGGTAAAAAGGTTGGTCTACTTGATGCTGATATTCATGGTCCTTCAATACCTAAGATTCTAGGTTTAGAAAGACAAACAATAATAGTTGATAATGAAGGTAGTATTATCCCAGTTAAAGGTCCTAAGGGTGTATCGACTCTCTCTATACAATACCTTTTACCATCAGAAGACTCGCCAGTCATATGGCGAGGTCCATTAAAAAGTAGAGTGATATTAGAAATGTTGGCTAAAGTTAACTGGGGTTCCTTAGACTACTTGTATATAGACTTACCTCCAGGAACTGGTGATGAAGCTCTTAGTGTTGCACAGTATATTACTCAAGAGGCAAAGGCATTAATAATTACGATGCCTTCCGAACTTTCAAAGCTAGTCGTTAAGAAAGCAGTAAAATTCTGTTATGAACTTAGGGTTCCAGTAATAGGTGTCATAGAGAATATGAGAGGTTTTACTTGCCCTAAATGCGGCTCCTACTATGACATATTTAGTGGTAATGCTGGAGAGGCTATAGCTAAAGAGGAAAGAATACCTTACTTAGGTTCAATACCAATAGATCCTAGAATCAGTGAATGTATAGATAGAGGCGAACCCTTTATACTTAAATATCCCAATGCCTTAGCAGCCAAAGCAATATTCAAGATTTGTGAAGAAGTAATTAATCGTGTAGAAGGAAAGTGAGGTGTAAACGTCTACGACAAGCTACTCAAGTATCTATGGCCCTGTTCTTTCATGGAGACTAGGTAGATCACTTGGCATAGATCCTTTGCACCCTCCAAAGACATGTACCTTTGAATGTATATACTGTCAGCTAGGGAGAACAGTAAATAAAGTTTCAAAACCTGAGGAAGTTAAAACTTCCGTAAACAAGGAGAGAGTAATAGAAGAATTGAAGCTTACTTTGAAAAGAGTAGATTTAGGCTCAATAGACTATATTACGTTTTCTGGTACCGGAGAACCGACATTAAATCTTATGATAGGAGAAATGGTATCAGAAATAAGAAGTCTTCTTAAGGAAAAATGTCCACCCATAGCTATACTTACAAATTCGTCTTTAATATTTAGGGATGACGTTGCAGAGAACTTATGCTCCTTTGATCTAGTAATGGCTAAGCTTGATGCACCTTACGAAGAACTTTTTGAACGCATTAATAGACCCGCACAGGATATAAGACTCTCTAAAATCATTAATGGATTGAAAAGATTCAGAAGAAGATATAGAGGGAAACTAGTAGCACAGATAATGTTATTACGTGATCAATCGCTAAATATCGACAATACAAAAAGAGATATTGTTGAGGGATTAGTTGAACTGGTTGAAGAAGTAAAATTTGATGAAGTATATCTTAATACCCCCTGGAGGCCACCTTTAGTCTCTACAATTAAGCCCCTAAATGTCAATGAGCTAGAGGATATCGCTAAACACTTTTTAAAAGTATTAAGTGAAAATAGAATCCACTACTTCAAAGGAGTTCATGATGTTAAACCATGCTATGTTGAAAAATTAAATGAAAACGAAGTTTTATCACTACTTAAGCGTAGACCATGTAGATTTTATGACATAATAGCAGTATTTAATATCAGGGATCCATCGTCACTTAAGGAATTAAGTAGAATACTTGATCAACTTAAAGAGAAAGGTTTAATCGATATAATACGTTATCAAGGGGAAACATATTATAGAGGAATATGAAGGAAAAAGAAAAGGGATAAAATTAGTCAAAAACTAATACTGCTCTTCCCTTTATTTCTCCCTTTCTAAGTTTGTCAAGTACGTCATTTACTTCTTCAAATTTGAATGTATTTGCTAGGGGCTTTACTTTTCCTTCAGCTACTAACTTGAAGCTTTGCATAATCTCGTATCTCGTAAAGCCAATATTACCTACTACTATTTTCCCTTTAAGAATCCAGTCTATCACCGGTAATGCTAGTTCACCTGTTGGCAAACCTATTAATACTAGTGTTCCTCCAGGTTTTACAGCTTCATAAGCTTGCCTCATAGCCTTTAGTGACGTTACAGGTGTTAATGCCACATCAGCTCCTCCAAGATCTTCAATATATTTTACTGGATCCTCTTTTGTTGGATTAACAGTATAATCTGCCCCAAACTTTCTTGCAAGCTCAAGTTTCTCATCTAACAAGTCTACTGCTACAACTTTAGTACCAAAGGCTTTAGCTATTTGAACAGCGTTTAAACCTAAACCTCCAATACCAAACACTGCTACAAGATCTCCTGGCTTAACTCTTGAAGCATAGGTTAATGCACGATATGGTGTCGCAACGGCATCGGTACATGAGGTGGCCTCCGGGAATCCTACACCATCTGGAATCTTTAATACGTGTGATGCGGGTGCTTTAACAAATTCAGCATAGCCACCGTTAATAGAATACCCTGTATTAATCTGATTGGGACATAAATTCTCACGGAATGTTAGACAATATTCACATTTACCACAAGTCCACCAGAGCCAAGAGAGGGCAACCTTTTCACCAGGCTTTAAATCTTTTACTCCTTCACCAACCTCTTCTATAACTCCGGCAATCTCGTGACCTAGAATGAGGGGTAGTTTAGGAACGGGAATTTCACCATCTACAATATGTAAGTCGCTATGACATACACCTACAGCTTTAACCTTAATCAAGACTTCTCCATAACCAGGTTTTGGTGTAGGAACATCCTCTATTGAAAGAGGCTTTTTGGGCTCATGAAGTACAGCTGCTTTCAAAACAAAATCACCCAGAGAGACTGCTGGAGGTACAGAATTAGTATGTTACAGGTCCTATATATTGCTATTCCAAAACGATCATTAATGCTTACCAAGTCAAGGCAAAATGACTTCATATATTTTATCAGTACATAGGCAAGTAATAACCTACTACCAATTAGCTACCAAAGGTTATAGGGTTATATTGGGTCTTCAGAAGACATATTAATGTAGTTTAGAATCAATTCATACTAAGAACAAATTAAGTTATTCGGTTCAACTAGATAAATTCAAGTATTATGAATATTGTTGTCTGTTCTAAACTCCATATAAGGGGACGAGACCCTACTTGAAGTTGGAAAAGCTTATGGTCAATGAAGAGTATACAAGTATTTTGCCCAGTCTGGGGTGAGTGATAACTAATGGTAGAAGTTAAGAAACCTATTTTTAAGAATGTTCTTCAGATAGCTGTTGTCGTAAGAAATCTTGATGAGGCAGTTAAAAAGTATTATGATGAGTACGGTATAGGACCATGGGCCATATATGATTTTAACCCTAAGACTGTCCAAAACATGATTATTAGAGATAAAAGAGTAGATTATGCAATGCGCTTGGCTCTTTGTTACATTGGAAACGTTCAATGGGAGCTTATTGAACCTAAAGATGAAAAAAGCATTTATGCAGAATTTCTACGTACCCGCGGGGAGGGATTACATCATGTGGCTTTTGCTGTTGACGACTACGATGAAGCCATGAAGTTCTTCCGCTCCAAGGGCCTTATAATATTACAGGGCGGAACGTGGCATGGTCTTACCTACACTTACTTAACAACTGAGGAAGACCTAAAATTCATTGCAGAAATATACAAGGTACCAGAAGGATTTAAATGGCCTAAACCTGATGCAGTCTATCCTCCAGGAGCTAAGATTCCTTGGATAGAGAAATAAAGAACAAATAATACTCTTTACTTCCCTTTATTTTACTTTTTATCTCCTTAGGCACTTTATTTTCTTTGCTGTTTCCGGATACACTGATATGCTGCCTGATGGAAAGTATATGCTATCTATGTATATTCTTTGAAACTCAGGTTCAGCAGCTAGTTCAACATATTCTATTCTTTTTGATAAGTCTTCTGCTTTTCGTCTCCAAGAGGCATTCTTTAATAGGACTCTAGCACCTGATCCTGCAGTATTACCTACAAGCTCGATTTTTTCTAGGGAGACTTCTGGTAAAAGACCTATGATAATAGCACTTTCAGGGTTTAAATAAAAGCCGAAACTACCTGCAATATAGATTTTGTCTATGTCCTCTCTTCTTACATTCAATTTTTTGCTAAGAATTCTAAAAGCTGTTTGTACAGCGGCTTTTGCTTTTTGTATCTCTCTTACATCCCTCAATGTTATTACTATATCCTTTACTGCTCCCTTCTCGCCTTTCCTTAGTATTATATACTCATAACCGTCTTCCCCATAACGTATTCTATTATGTTCCTTAATCCTAAATCTACCTGTATGATCTATTATTCCCGTCTTCAACATTTCAGCAATAGTATCTATTATACCTGATCCACATATACCCTCAGCTCTTGCATCACCTATGATGTTCACTTTAGGCTCTAGACTATTCTCATCTATTTCTATATGGTCTATTGCACCCTCCTTAGCCTTCATACCACATTTTATGTGCCCTCCTTCAAATGCAGGACCCGAAGCTGTTGATGCAGCGACTATTTTTCCATTATTCGTAAGGTAAACCTCGGTATTAGTGCCTATATCTAAGAACAGATATGTACCGTCCCTGTATGCAAGGTCTAATAAGAGAACTCCCATCAGGCTATCTGAACCTATGTAGCCTCTAACTAAAGGTGGGAAGTGAACTTTAGCCTTGGGGTTGACGTTTATTTTTAATTTTGGTGCATCTATATCCAGAGGTTTTCTTACAATCACTTCATAAGGTGAGCTGCCGAGTTTCCTAGGGTTTATGCCAAGGAATAGATGGTGCATTGCACTATTACCGACTACTACCACATCAACTATATCATCTGGATCTAAGCCTCTGTAGTTATATATTCTTTGTAGAACCCTGTTTAGACCATCGATTACTGCTTTGTGAAGCTCTGATACTCCATGCTCCATCGCGTAGGCTATTCTTGAAACAACATCATCCCCAAAAGCTACCTGTGGATTTTCGAAAGCCTCCGCAACTACTACTTCACCGCTTGATAGGTCAACTATGTAAATTGCTACTTTGGTAGTGCCCACGTCAACTGCTAAGCCGTAAACCTTTTTCTCATCTTTATCAAGTACATCAAGTATTTCGAGAAAATTCTCATGAACACGAGTTAGTAAACATAATTCATCAGATGATATTTCAGATAGCTTTCTTAATATATCTAAGTCTGCATTAACAGGTTTCTTGAGAGCCTCCTCTATGGACTCAAGAGTACTAGCATGAGATGAAGTTAAAGTCACTTTACATCTTCTAATTTTAATTACTTTGACTATGGGGTTCAAGTCTACTTTTGGCTCGTAACCCAGTATTGCAAACTTCATAATCTTTTTTACAACAATACCTATAGAAACATCACTCAATACTCTAGTTTGGCATGCAAGCCTATAGCCTAATTTTAACTCTTCCTCTGTTAGTACTCTTCTCTCCCACTCGGTTGGTTCAGTAACCGTGCCTTCCAGAATCTTAACTTTACACTTACCACACTTACCTAAACCTCCACATACACCGCCAACATCAATACCTGCTTTTAACGCCGCATCGTATATACTTGTGTTTTTAGGTGCATCTACTGTTATTCTTTGAGGCATAAAGGTCACTTTAACCATGACCTACCACCTAGTTGTAGAAGGAATAAATAATGTTAGCAATAGTTTATTTTGTAATGGAAGATTTGTTACTTGACTCTTCTATAGGGTTTTGCTAGTGATCTTGGTCCTCTGATTCTTCTGCCAAATAGTATTAATGCTATTAGGGCAACAACGTATGGTAGCATAAGGGCAAATTGATAGGGGAACCATGCTGTAACGACCACTCCTGCAGCTTGAATCCTCAGTTGAAATGCATCAACGAAGGCGTAGAGCAAGGCACCCAATAACATTCTTAGGGGGTCCCATCTCCCTAGTATCACTAATGCTACAGCAATATATCCTCTACCTGCAGTCATGTTATCAAGGAACATATTGTACTGTGATATTGATAGTAATGCTCCAGCAATTCCACCTAATACACCTTCAATAACTAACGCCATGAATCTATACTTATAGACGTTTATCCCTAGGTAGTCTGCTACTAGCGGGTCTTCGCCACATGCTCTTAAATGTAGGCCTATTCTAGTTCTATAGAGCATGAAGTATGTTAATGGTATTAGCACAAATAGTAGCAAGTATGTGAACACTGTTTGATTGAACAATGCTGGACCTATGATTGGTATCATTGATAAACCTGGTATCGGAACCTCCGTTATTAACGTCTTAACGTGGGGTGGAACAGGGCTTACATACCATCCGAATATTGCTCTGTAGAAGAAGAATGTGGCTCCCATAGCTAATATGTTCATTGATAAACCGACAATGATCTGGTCTAGTGCCAATAGTACTGTGAACACCCCGAATATTAAAGCTAGAAGTATACCTATACCCATAGCACTTAATATACCTATCCATGGATCATTAGTATAATATGTTGCTATGAAGCCCACAAATGCACCAAAGAGCATAATACCCTCAATTGAGAGATTCAATACTCCACTACGTTCAACTATTAGCTCGCCCAAAGCAGCCAATGCTAGAGGTGTAAGTATTCTAATTGTAGCAGCTAATTGACCAACTATCATCTCGTACACGTTACTCCACCTTCACCTTTCTTTCTAACATTACTCTTCGTAGAATGTATTCGCCTACAACAACGAGTATTATGAGTAAACCTTGAACAAAGTATGCTACTCCTACAGGTACCTTTGCCATACGATGCATGGTATAGCTACCATTAATTAAGCCGCCCATAAATATTGACGCTAATGCCACACCAATAGCGTTAAGTCTACCCAGTAATGCTACAGCAATCCCTGTAAAGCCATATCCCGGTGAAATCTCAGGTCTCATCTTGAAAACTACACCAGTAACCTCATTAGCTCCGGCTAACCCGGCGAAGAAGCCACTTAGTAGCATTGCGTAGACTATGCCTTTTTCAACATCTATACCACAGTATCTAGCAGTCTCCCTACTTGACCCTATGAGTCTCAGTTTAAACCCCAGTGTTGACCTTGACAACAAAATGTAAACTAATGGTACTAGCACGACTAGGGAGAATAAAGCGCCAGCGTGAAATCTATATCCCGGTATAATCCTTGGAAGCCATGTGTTTTCTGGGATAGTTGGCGTCTCGGGGAAATGTGACATTGGATCCCTAAGAGGGCCATGAAGCATATAGCTTGTAAAGTATATTGCTATATAATTCATCATTATTGTGGTGAATATCTCGTTTATTTCATACTTTGCTTTAAGTATTGCTGGAATAAATGCCCATAGAGCTCCAGCTATTCCAGCGGCAAGCCAGATTAACGGTATCGCTATAGCTGAGGGCAAGTTACTGCTGTTTAATGCGACCATTGCGGCGATGAGGCCTCCCATGTAGAGTTGCCCTTCAGCACCAATATTCCATACCTTAGCTGAGAAAGCTATGGCTAAGCCTAAACTCACTAATAGAATTGGTGTTGCTCTTATCAGAGTTTCAGAGACATAGTTGTAATTACCTAACATGCCGAAGTACAGATAGTATAACGCTTTAGCTGGATCAACCCCAATGAGGTAGATAACGAGTGATAATATGGCTAAGGCCATGATAACTGATATTATGGGGTAGATAGTGTAGATTATTCTAACTTTCTTTGAGTAACCTAGTGATGTGGCCAAAGAGATCTCACCTCTCAACTGTTTCTCCTTTTGACGTAACACCTAGCATGTGTTTACTTAACTCAATGAGGTCAATTTTCTCTACCTGGTCATACACTTTAACAATCTTACCTTCATAGATTACAGCCACACGATCACTTAACTTCAATATTTCATCAATATCTGCTGATATAAGCAATATTCCACAACCTTTATTCCTAAAATCTACAAGCAGTTTATGTATGAATTCAGTGGCTGCTACATCAAGTCCCGCTGTGGGCTGTTCGGCTATAATCACCTTGGGATTTAGACTTAACTCTCTTGCCAATATGAGCTTTTGAATATTACCACCAGAGAGATACATTACTGGGGCTTTAATGCTGGGGACCATGATGTTAAATTTCTCTACCGCTTTTTTGGCAAATGAGTAAATACTCTTAATGTTTAATAGTCCACGTTTGCTAAAGGGCTCCTTGTCATGAACTTTTGCTATAAGATTTTCTGCTACACTGAGGTCAAGAGCTACACCTCTACCTATTCTGTCTTCAGGAATATACGACACACCAAGGTTAATGACATGTTTGGGAGTCTTGTTTGTTACATCCTCGCTTAATATGACTATTTTACCTTCAGCCACCTTTCTTAGGCCTGTAAGCGCTTCAACAAGCTCTCTCTGACCATTTCCTTCTACTCCTGCTATACCGAGGATCTCGCCAGGATAAAGTGTTAAGCTTAAACCTCTTACAGCTGGTGCTCCTCTGTCATCCAATACTCTTAGGTTCTCAACATTTAGTACTGGTACAGTTTTATCTATTGTGACTTCTGCTTTAGCTGACTTGAACACTATTTTCTTTCCAACTATTAATTCGGCTAATTTTTCTTTGCTAATACTCTTGGGGTTGTCTATTCTCGCTACAACCTTTCCTCTTCTAAGGACGGTTATTCTATCACTAATCGATAATGCTTCATCAAGCTTATGGGTAACAAAAATGACAGATTTCCCTTCCTTGACGATCCTCTTCAGTGCCTCAAATAACTCTTTAACTTCTAGAGGTGTAAGAACTGAGGTAGGCTCATCAAGTATTAGTATGTCGGCTTTCCTATATAGTAAACGTAGAATTTCAACTCTTTGTCTAAGTCCTACAGGAAGTTCTTCTATCTTAGCTCTAGGATTAATAGGTAGACCATGTTTTGTTGAGAATTCTGCAATCTCCTTCTCTATAAGCTCCATATCGAGTTTGATTTTCTTAGCTTCCTCACCTCCAATTCCGCCCAAAATAATGTTCTCGGCAACAGTGAATGATGGTATAAGGGTGAAATGTTGATGAACCATACCTATACCTTTCTTAACAGCATCTATAGGTGATTTAAATTTAACTTTTTCACCTTTAACGTATATTTCCCCTTTATCAGGTGTAAGACAGCCGGCAAGTATCTTCATTAGTGTTGTTTTTCCTGCACCATTCTCGCCAAGTAAGCCATGTATTTCACCACGCTTAAGGTCAAAGTCTATATTATAGTTTGCTACTACACCGCCTGGATAAACCTTCGTAATACCTTTCATTACTACTACGTAGTCATCCTTATTTTTCACTACCATCCTGGTATACCTCATTACTAAGCGGACTTAGTGTAATGTAAGCGTAAAAGCCACCTAGTATGTTTTATACAGGATACATATAAAAATTGTTAAAAAATATTAATTTGCTTAAAGTTTGTATTATTATTGTTTAATTTACTTCCATCTTTCTGGCTTCCAGTCTTCGTATATTGGTACTTTGAGTTTGCCTTCTATTATTGCCTTTTCTGCTTCTTCAATCTTCTTTACAACTTCTGGTGGTACTACCTTCTCTTTGAGCTTCTCATTCCATACGAACTTGGCCCAGCCTTCCTTCATACCCCAGTTTACTATACCACCCTTGATTTCTCCTTTTCTAACCATATTAACAACGTATTTTACGAATGGTCTTAGATCCCATACTACACTGCCTATTACAACATCTGGTGCTAGGTCATTCTGGTTTACAATGTTACCGAAAGCGTATACCTTCTTACCTGCCTTCTGTGCTTCCTCACAAGCTTCGAAGACTCCATACCTCTCAGCATAGATGAAGTCTGCTCCTGCCTCTATTTGTGCTGCAGCTGCCTCCTTGGCCTTTACCGGGTCGAACCAGCTCTCAATAAACGTTACTAGTATCTTGACCTTCGGATTAACCGCTTTAGCTCCAGCACAGTATGCGTTAACTAGTCTGTTGACATCTGGTACTGCGAAGGCGGTAACTACGCCTATAACGTTGGTCTTGGTCATTAAGCCTGCTACCATACCAGCTAGGTATGCTGCTTCTTGAATCCAGTAGTCATATAGTAGTACGTTATTTGGCCACTTTAAGTTAACAGGGCCTGAGCCTTGGCAGAATAGTATATCTGGGAACTCTTTAGCAAGTCTTAATGTTACTGGGTGATAGCCCCAGCTGTGCGGGAATATTACCTTATATCCTAAGTTAATGTATTCTCTGATAACTCGTTCAACATCTGACTCATGTACTTTCTCTGTGTAAACGTACTCTATGTTTAGCTCTTTTTCAGCCCACTTCATAGCTTGATGTAACGCCATGTTCCATGGCTCTTCTATTGGGGTAACATAGATTACAGCAATTCTAACTTTCTTGGTTGGTGTAGGTGTTGGGCTTGCCGTTACTGTTACTGTTTTCGTTATTGTCTTTGGTGGAAGAGTCTTTGTAACAGTAACTGTTTGTGCTCCAGGGGCGCCTACGGTCTTAGTTACGGTTGAAGTAACTGTTGAAGTGACTGTTGAGGTAACAGTGACTGTTGTAGGTGGGGCTTTAAAGGCTATAGCGCCTATGCCGGCACCAATGACCAAACCTACGACTAACGCTATAATGACTATACTTAGCTTATATTGTGCTTTCATGTGTTAGAACACCACCGACTAGGCAACAGATCCACAGTATTAGTAAAGGAGGTTGTATTTAAGGAATTATTAAAAAGCCGGATAATAAGTATTAGATATGGTTAAGTTAACCATATATCAATTAGTTGTAATCGATTATATAAGTTTTATAGTTACAGCGGTTTATGTCACTTTAACTAAAGTCGATAACAAAGGGTGAAGACGTAGCTTCATGATGAAATATTTTTTATATTGCCTAAAACAACAAATTAAGGGTTCCATCAGGGGGTTCTTGTAGTATGAGTATAGAGGATGAATTATGTAAAAAACTTTATAATGCAATTATGGAAGGTGAGGTAGAACTAGCTGAAGAGACAGCTAAAAAACTTCTTGATGCAGGAGCAGACGCCTACACTATTGTAAAGGAGTGTATGATACCTGCAATGAAAGTTGTCGGAGATAAATTTGCTAAACTAGAAATATTCTTACCCGAGGTAATGATGGCTGCTGACGCCTTTGAAGCATGTATGAAGCTTATTGAACCTAAGATTCTAGCTGAGAAGAAGAAAGAGTTAACAATAGGTAAAGTAGTCATAGGTACTATACAAGGAGACATTCACGACCTAGGGAAGAACATTGTAGCATTAATGTTAAAGGCAACAGGTTTTGAGGTCTATGATCTAGGTAGAGACGTTCCAGTAGCAGATTTCATCAAGAAAGCTAAGGAGGTAAATGCAGATATAATAGCCATATCAGCTCTATTATCAACATCTCTACCATACGTTAAGGATGTAATAAAGTTACTTAAAGAATTGAACCTTAGAGACACATACATACTGATGGTTGGTGGTGGCGCCGTAACTAGGGAATGGGCGCAAGAAGTTGGAGCCGATGGATACGGTGAGAACGCTGATGAAGCCGTGAAAATAGCATTAGAGCTAATTAAGAAGAAGAAGGGAGAGTAATAGTATAAGCGGGGGGTTCCACAGTGCTATCATTTTATGATATTCTTAGACGTACAGAAGAAGGCAAATATATGGAGGAGAAAGAGTTCGACTTAAAGGTCATAGCTAAAACTACTAGAAGACTAGTAAAGGAATACGATATAAGATTCAATCGTGAGGAGGTAGTTACATCTGATATTAGTTTAGCTGATGACATCTTTAAAGCAGGGTTCGAATTAGCTCTTGAATCTGGAATATATTGTGTTTCAACTAGAAGGGTCATAAAATTCACTGAAGAGGAACTTAAGGAAGGTCTTAGAACAGCACCAGGAGAGCTTATCGTAGGTGAAGGTAGAGACGCACGTATACTCTATGCTAGAAAAATAGAGGACCAAAGACCCCCAATAATAATGGGCGGGCAAGCAGGAGCACCAATACCAGAGGAATTCTACTATCACATGGCACTATCTTACATGCAAGAACCATTAATAGACACAATAAACCATGGTGGCCTACATAAGATTAAGGGTGTAGAGGTTAGAACGGGCTCACCAGCTGAGGCATTAGCAACAATCTTAGAATTAAGATATTTACGAGAAGCAGCCAAGGCTGCTGGAAGACCAGGAATACACTTACTAGCAGCCGAGAGTAGTAACACCTGTATAGGTGATTTAGCAGTACAAAACCCCGATGGTCTTAGAAAGACAGATGCCCACCTAATAGCAATACTTAACGATCTAAAAACGGATTATGACAGATTAACTAAGGCCTTCACATTTAAAATCTATGGAGGATTTAATGTCGCATTAGTTGATCCTGTTGTAGGAGGATTCCTTGGAGGACCAGAAGGTGTAGCTGTAGGATTCATAGCATCGTACTTACTTAGTAGACTAATATACTACTCAGATTACTATATAATTCATCCAATACATCCAAAGTATGTTAGCACAAGTAGCTTAGAAACTATGTGGGTTTTAAACATAGTAGGACAGGCGATGGCTAGACATACAAACTTCATATTAATGGGTGACGTATGGACAAGTAATGGTGCAGGTTCATATGAAGTCTTCTACGAGATAATAGCTAACACTATAACAAATGTTGTCACAGGCTCACATCCGCTAGGAGTGTCAGCAACTAACGGTAAATATCCGAATGCTAGTGGTTTAGAAACAAGATTTATGGCCGAAGTAGCGCATGCAGCAGTAAAGTTCAAGAGAAGTGATGCAAATGAGATAGTAAAGACCTTCCTAAAGAAGTATTATCCTGATAGAATGGAGAAACCAAACTATGGTAAGCCATTCCCAGAACTATATGATATAGAGACCATTCAGCCTAGAAAATGGTGGCTAGAGCTGTATAATAAGGCTAAAAAGGAAGCAATAGATCATGGTATTCCGTTAGAGTAGGTGTTTCATTATTTTTCTAATCAAAAATTATCCTTAAACTTAAGATTTTTCATAACTTATATACCTTAACATTACACGCGATGTGATGGTCATGTATCTGGATATTGTCGATAAAAGTGAGCAAGGCCCATATATGGAGGAGCGTGAGTTTGACAAGCTACTTATACGTAAAGTAAGAGAATTAGTTAAAGAGTACAATATACGATACGACCCTGATGAAGTGGTCCCTTCTGATACATCACTAGCGAACGATGTATGGAAGGCTGGTTTTACATTAGTACTTGAAGTTGGTGGTTATAACATTTCAACACATAGAAGGATCATATTCTCTGAGGATGAGATAAAGGATGCTTTAAAGAATATACCAGAGTACATAATCATTGGTGGGGGTAGTGACTCACGTATTATGAAGCATAGAGGAATAGAGGATCCCGATCCTCCATTAGTAGAGGCGGGTCCCACAGGAACATTGGTTTCAGAGGATATTTACCTTGAAACAATGATATCCTTTGCCCAGGAAAATTACATTGACGCTATAGGTTCGGGCTCTTTAAGAACGTATAATGGTCGTGAGGTTAAGGTTGGATCCCCACTTGAGGTAAGGGCTGCGGCAAAAATAATTGCTTTAGCTAGGGAGGCTCTTAGAATAGTAAACAAACCCGGACTCCACATAAATGATGTTGCAGCAACAACACCATGGGCTAAAATGATCGCTGTGAATGAGGATTGGGGTATAAGGAGATCTGATAGCATGCTGGTAGCACAAATGGTCGAATTGAAAACATCTTACGAGCATATCGCCTTAGCAGAGTTTATGCGCCATCACGGAATAGTAGTTGGTAATTTAATGACACCAATATGGGGTAGTTATGGTGGAGCCTCACCGGGAACGGCAGTAATAAGTGTAGCAGAACATATCTTCGGATTACTAGCTTATGGAGGGTTAAAACACTATTTAAGTTTAACACATATGTTTAACTGTAATAATACCGGGAGAGAAACATTATGGGTCATAAGTGTTGTAGGACAGGCAATAGCGAATAATAGCAAGATGATAACATTACACGATTGCTATACAGCTACTGGCCCTGGAACAAAAATGATACTCTATGAAGTAGCTGCAGGAGCAATAACCTCAGCTGTAAGTGGATTGCATGGAACAGGAATAGGGTCTGCTGGAGGTAAATTCATGGACCAAGAAACAGGATTAGAATGTAGACTCTATGGTGAAGTTGCTAAACATTCAACACAGTTTAAGCGTAGTGATGCTAATGAAATTGTTAAGAAGATTATAGCAAAATACGAGGATACATTAAGGAAGGAGAAGAAAGTCATACCTGGAAAGTCGTTTAGAGAATTATATGACTTAAAAACAATTAAACCATCAAAAGAATGGTTGCAATTATACTTAGAGGTTAAGAAAGAATTAATAGATTTAGGTGTACCATTATCAGAGTAATAGAAAAACATTATTTTTTACTATCCATACAACTTTATTTTCCTTTCACCATTATACATTACTATCAGGCACTAAACCCTCAGCAGCCTTCACCATAGCAATCACATGTTCTATCGGTGCATCAAATGGAAAGTCACATGATGTAGCTAGTACGTCTATTCCTTCAGCTATCGCTCTAAGGGATTCCTTTATAACCCTCTCTGCTGGCCCCTTAAGTAAGACGTTAACATTATGTATGTTACCTATTAATGCGACCTTGTCTCCTATAATCTCCTTAGCGTAAGCAACTCTAACTTTCGAATCAAATGAGAATGCATTAAACCCTGTTTCAGGAATGTACTTCAGTATTGGATTAGTATTACCACATATATGGAGAGCTGTTATACTTCCTATTCTTTTATTAAATTCTCTATAAATATCTACTAATACATCATTGAAGAAGTCTGGTGGTATAATATCGCATGTTGCTGTAGGTTCAGCCATTGCGACTATATCTACACCATACCTCAATGATCTTCTGGCGTCTTCAATGTTTATTTCTACTAGTTGCTCTAAAGTCTCTTTTAGTTCTTTCTTTTTTCTCCTAGTCCAAATAACCACCCTTTCCGCTCCAAATATTAAGCCAGCCATGGTCATGGGGCCTGTAACTCTATTGAATATGGCTAGCGTATCGCCGTATTCTTCACGCATAATCCTTATGGCATCATACTTTACCTGGAACCTACCTTTATCAAAGAGGTCTTCAGGTATTCTTAGGTCATTTAGATTACGGTACAGTGTTTCATGAACATTAGGGTGTCCATCAATATATCTTATTTTGCATCCTAGTGCTTCTGCTTCGATATTTAAGTCTAGAGGTACTAAGAGTGTTTCGAGTTTAGCTTTTTCCCATAGTAGCATTACTACATTAGCTTGCTTTACTGGATCTCTATAAATGTCTTCAACACTATATCCTAGTATATTAACACTCTCTCTTAGCTGTGTTGTAAGAGGGAAGGCCGTTGGTGGTCTATCGGGTTTACTTCCAGTATAAGCTAATAGTGTTCTACGTTTAGGTAGCATATACCACACCCGGGCACAAAATAGTATAGTAGTTAAGTAGCCTTATTTATACACTTTTATAACAGAGCTTAGTGCTATCCTTAAGGGTTAGAATGTTAAAAGACAATTAGCATGTTAAATGAAAAGCACCAATGACTTTCATGCCTTTAAATACTAGATTATTATACTCAATAACAGCTTCACATGATGGTTTAACTATAACCTTAATACCCTTCCTCTCAAAGTATTCTTTGACTTCGTCATCTACCTCCATTAAGCCATAGTAGCCTGTGCCTATAACTATAGCATCCGCCTCTTCATGCAGTACATCTTCTAGATCTTCTAAGCTTAATTTATGTCCTTCTTTTCTCCACCAATTAGCTATAATTCTATTTGGTGTTATAATGAGATCCCTTAGATACCTTTTTCCATTAACTACTATTTCACCAAAATCATAGTGTTCTATCATAAAATTCACCAGCACATGAAAAAGTATGAAGGTAATTAATCAGTAGGAGAGAAAAATACAGTGCCGTCTCCAGCGGTTACTCAAGTAGTGGTAGTATTGGTAGTTTCTTCGCTAATTCATCTATTGGTATGTCCCATGTGTAATGTATTTTCTGGAAGTCCTTTCTAAACTCTATAACCTCCTTCCTTACCTTTTCTGGATCCTCTTTATCTATTAGTAGTCTTCTGAAGAATCTAGCAATTTCCTTCATATCGACCTCTTTCATACCCCATCTTGTTAGCTCTTGTACTCCAAGTCTTAGTCCTGATGGGTCTTTGATCATTTCTGGCTTATCGTATGGTAGGATATTCTTGTTCGTTATTATGTTTGCCTTCTCTAATGTTACTGCTACTTTGGTTCCACCACCCTGAGCTCTGACATCAAGTACTACCTGGTGACTCTTAGTATAGCCTTTAGCTTCACCTAGAACTTTAAATCCTTCAGCCGCTAATGCCTCTGCTAATGTCTTAGCATTTCTTACTATCTGCTCCGCATACTGTTTGCCAAAGTACTTCATTTCTAATGCTACTATTGCTGTTGCTGGCAACCTATGTAGGTGGTGGTTGCTTACGAATACTGGGAATACTATCTTACTTGCCTTCTTGTATAAGTCTCTATCATTTGTCATTATTACTCCTCCTTGCGGCCCAGGGAAGGTCTTATGTGTTGATGATGTTATTACGTCTGCACCTTCACTTACCGGGTCGTGGAATTGACCTCCAGCTATTAATCCTAGTACATGTGCTGCATCATAGATTAATTTCCCACCTACAGCATGAACTGCATCTGCAAGCTCCTTTACTGGATGAGGGAATAGGTAAACACTTCCGCCTAGTACTACAAATCTTGGTTTGATCTCTTCAACTATTTTTACTGCTTTGTCAACATCAATATTGAACTCTTCAACATTAAATGGTAACTCTATATGCTCAATACCTAATGCTCCTAATACACCAAACTTTGTGTGGCTCACATGGGCTCCTGCTTGTACAGGTGCAATTAATGCTTTGTCTCCTCTCTGACCTAAAGCATAGAATACTGTTGCATTAGCTATAGTACCGGACACCGGTCTTGGATCAACATATTCTACATGGAAAAGTTCACTCATTAGCTTCATAAGGTAAAGTTCCATTTCATCGGTGAATATGTTACCCTGGTAGTACCTCTTTTTAGGCTTACCTTCAGCATAACGATGCCCCATATCTGTAAGGTAAACCATCTCTGCTAAAGGTGACATAACGTTCTCAGAGGCAATCATGTTAACACAGAGTCTCTTTCTCCATCTGTTATGCTTACCTGTTAACTCAACAACTCTTAGAACATCTTCAGGTAATACTTTTCTAAAAATGTCCAAAAACTCTAAGGATATTTCCATAAAGAAATACCCCCAATACGACTACTATACTGAAGGGAATATATTAAACTAGTGTATATTACTTTTAATAGGTAAAGTTGTTGTTACACTAAACTTTAAGCTTGGGTCGTGAAATAAGGTTTATATCAAGGGATACTTTATAATAGTCTCAAAATAAATGGTACTTTATTTAAGCCAGAGGGGGTGTACCCTGATGTTTAGGCGTAAGAGAGATGAAGATGAGTTTGAAATAAAGGTTCATAGTGATGAGGATGAAAGACGCAGATTTAGAATAAGAATTCCTCGACGTGTAAAGGGTGTTATCATAGGTTTAATTATACTCTTCATCATAGTGGGTATAATTCTAATACCAACATCAATATATCAATTAGGTGTTGGAGAAGTAGCAGTAGTTGTGGATCCAATATTTAAGTATGTTTCAAAACCTATTGTAGGACCTACCTTCGGCCTCAAATTACCTTGGCAATATATCATTAAAGACTTCTACACCATAGACTATATTGAACTTAGCGAAATGAAGGATGCAGACTACCCACCAATAACAGCTTTGACTAAGGACGGTGTTCAAATAACAGTTGAAATGACTTTTACGTATTCCGTAGATCCAAAACTGTTTGATGAATTAGCTAGGAACTATCCTAGAATAGACTATGAACCCCAAAGGCTAATACCGATCATTACCCAGGTTGTTAGAGATGTTATAGCTAAGTACACAGTTGAAGATGTCATAACACGTAGAGATGAGATAGCAAGGGAAATAGAGCAGACATATAAGAATATCATTAGCGAGGATCCAACATTAAAAGCCATACAACTTCACCAAGTAAACCTTAAGGGTATAAAACTCCCATCCACAATAGAGAGTGCTATTCAAGAAAAAGTTGCAGCATACCAAAGAAAGATAGCAGCACAATACGAGGCTGAAAGAGTAATAACACTGGCACAAGCTAACGCTAGAAGTGAAGTAATCAAGGCTCAAGCACAAAAGAACGCCACAATATTACAAGCAGAAGCGCAAAGACAGGCACTACAATTGATAATAAACTCTACAGGTGATATACAACTAGCAAGACTATGGATGATGAGAGATCTAAAAGGGAACATCATAATAATAGTCACCATGGGTAACCAAACAGCGCAACTACCACCAATAATACTCTCACCAGCATCGTCAGGAAAAGGCTCATAATGCTATATATAATCATCTCTTTTTCTTTAGATATCGTAAAAACGCTATCTCATGGGCACATTTATTTACCTATTTTCCTCCTATCTTACTTGATAAATAAGGTTTAGGTGTTTTCTCATGGGCAAGTTAGTTCATGGGATAGTTGTGAAGTTTCCTATAGGATTTGATACTATCGTAAACGCTCTTAAAGATGTAAATATCGCCTCTAATGTTTTTGGTGAAGTACTTAAAACTAAACCTAGGGTTGCAGTATTTATTGGAGAAAAGTACTACTTTAGAGCTAAAAGCGGCTTAATGGCTACAACAATCGTGATAGAAAGTAGTGAGGGAGCAATAGTTAAGGTTATAGCTGGCGGTGGTAAAGAGAGCTTCATAGACTTCTTCGATTTAGGAGCATCAAAATCATATGCTCATAAAATACTTGACGAGCTAGCAAATAGATTAAGATTGAAACCGATCATACTAGCTGAAGTAGACCACCTAGACCATAAGAAAGCACATAAACTCTACGGTATATAAAAAGTATCCTACTTAGCTTACTCGATCATGACAAGATTACATAGAACTATATTCAGCACGGCTCTTCCCTGATCATCCCACTAATGGTCTCTCGACGCGGGCACTCATCATCTACTACAATTAGGTTAACTACAATACTATAAATATTTATATTACAGTACTATTTTGAACCTTGACTGGAGGTTCAGATAGTCTATGAGTGAAAGTAGAGAGTTCAAGATCAGTCTTGACAATGTTTGGATAGAGTATGACGAATTCAATGACATATTATACATTAACTTCTGTGATAAGAGAGAGGAAGCTGAGGAAACAATATTACTAGATGACAATATAGTAGCTGGTATTAAGGGTAATAGAGTTATAAGCTTAACAATAATGAATCTTCTAAGGAAGTAACCGAACATAAACATTTTATCATAACATCTTCTACCTCTCGATCCATAATCTGGTATGATTCCTCTTAGAGTTGATGATTTACAGCTGCCTAGAGGCCCTCCTCATAAATTTTTATGTTACTCATGGAGGTAATAGATTATTCTATGCCTTAGATAAGATTGGTAAGAATATTGAGTACTGGTTTGCACACCTAATACTTAAGGAGGGGACCTTAGTTTCCCAAACAATATCGTTTATATGGCTAGCAGCGATAATGATGGGCTCAATACCTTATGCACGATATGTTATAACTGGCGGCATCCCAGAGAAAATACCATTACCAGTCATAGTATACTCAATTCTGAATACTCTTAGCACTAACTGGATAAGGAATGGTGAAAGAAAGGCAAAGAACTATAACTATAGGGTATTAATTTTCAGGAATTCAATAATTGAAAGGATTATATGGAAATCACCGCTCTACGGATTAGAAGTTATACCTGTCACTCCAAAAGGGATAACACACTCTAAAGACCACGAATACGTTATGAGAAAATATGGGTTAGAGAAACATACAGCTAGTGCATACATGATAGCTATCAAAGCGGGAAAAATCCTTCGAAGACCTTAAAAGACCTACAATCAAGAAACAGCAACCGAACCCTACTGGTCATGATTGTGGTGGTCTTATACCTTTCACTTTAACAATCCCCCATCGTCTACCAGCCTCAATAAGCCATCCTGCTAGGATCCTTGCTATTCTACGTTGAGCTTCTCTAGCTTCTAGTTCTAAACCTAAGAGGTCCTTGTATGTTTCTACAGCTATTGAAGCCTCAACACGGTCTATGAAGTGGTTAATGAGGGTTTCCATTAGGTCTAGAAGGCTAATCCTCTGAGCTTGCTCAATTAAGTTACTCAAGTATATGAAGTCTTCATTCTTTAATGTCACTTCCTCAGCCAACTTCTTATTCTTCTCCTTAGCCTTCTCCCAATACTTAAATAATGGTTCATAGTCTTCAACTATACTTCCATCAGCTAGTAATGGTAGTCTAGACATGACTATAGGTCACCGTGTACCTTCTTTTCAAACTGGAATATACTACGTAGACTACTAATATTATGATGAGTGAGAGAGCTAATATATCCTTATAATCAATTTTACGAAGTATATTGTTAGTTTTTGTTTTCTCTTCTGGCTGAGCAGTGTTAGTATAGGTTGTTATAGGTGTAGCTGTTTCCGGTTGAGGAGTTGTTGGCGTTACAGTCTCATTGGTTATGATGGGTATTGTTCTAACAGTCTCTTTAACCTCCTTAACTTTAACTATATTGACATTATCGATCCAGTAAAGGTAGCTATAGGGTGGTCTCTCATAGACTATTTCAGAGTATTCATGGAAATCAGGTATATAATAGTATATTAGATCCCCCGGCTTTATAATGTCGAATTCTGTTCTTGAAGCTAATGTTACCTCCACAGGTATCCATCCATAACCTGGCATGTAAACTTCGGCCCATGCATGGAATCCTATAAGCCAGTATCTCCCATAAGCTTCTGCAATAAGCATGCCTTCAAACCGGTTAGCTGGTACTCCTAGTCCCCTTGCTAAAGCCACAAAGACATCAACAAAGTGACGACAGACACCAAAATACTTCTTTTTACCCTCAGGTGTGGTAAGAGTCCTATTAGGGCTAAGTATTTCACTCGCCTTTAGCCTGAATACCGGGTAATCTTCCGGCTCATAATAGTACATGTGTGTACTAATCCAGTAGAGTATTGCCTCAACAATAT
>CAZTBM010000024.1:0-25528 GCA_964611985.1 uncultured Desulfurococcales archaeon
GTGCGGGGGGTGGGATTTGAACCCACGCAGGCCTACGCCAGCGGGGCCTCAGCCCGCCCCCTTTGTCCTAGCTCGGGCACCCCCGCGCCTATCTCACTCTGTATAGGTGCTTGTACTACCTCTCTATAAAGTTTTATTGTTGGTTTTTGGTTGTTGTGTGAAATTGTGTGGGTGGGGTGTTGGGTGTTTTTGTGTTCTTTGTTTGAAATATTTTGTTTTTATTTTTCGACTTTTTCTAGGTAGCGTTTGTACTTGTAGAGTGCTCCTAGGCTTGCTACTGCTCTTTCTGGTATTGGGTATGCTGGTATTCCTTCTCTGTTGAGGTATCTCATTGCCTCGTAGACGTCTGTTCCGCCAATCATGCTTACTACGGTTGGTTTCTCTTTGCCTTCTTCTTTTGCCTCCTTGTATGCTTGTAATATTACTTTTGCTAGGTTCATTGGGTCTAGTATTGCTGTTCTACAGTATAGTACTATTACTGAGTGTACTCTATCATCATTGTATGCTACTTTGAGTGCTTTATAGTAGTTGTCTTCTACTGCCATTCCTGTTAGGTCTACTGGGTTCTTGGGGCTACCGAACCATGGCATACACTTCTTAAACTCTGCTTTGAGGTCTTCGGGTGGTACGTATAGGTTTACTCCGTAGTCTGCACAGGCGTCTGTTGCCATTACTCCTGCTCCACCACCATTAGTTATTATTACTGCGTTTTCGCCTTTGGGTAGTGGTTGTAGTGCGAATGCTCTTGCCCAGTCGAACATCTCCTCAATGGTTATTGCTCTTAGTATTCCTGACTGACGGAATGCTACATCGTATATTATGTCTGCTCCTGCAAGTGAGCCTGTATGGGATGCTGCAGCTGCTGCTCCCCTCTCAGACCTACCTGCCTTGAGGACTATTACTGGCTTCTTCTTAGTGACCTCTTTCATTAGCTTAACGAATGTCTTACCAGTGCCCTCCTTTAGTCCCTCAAGGTATATTGTTATAACCTTTGTGTTAGGGTCTTCTGCTAGGAATTGTGAAACCTCTACTACATCCAAGTCAGCCATGTTGCCCATACTGACTATTGCTGAGAGGCCTATCTCCTCTAGGAGAGTCCAGCCCATTAAGGCGATTCCTAATGCTCCACTCTGAGTTATGAAGGCTATTCCACCTTTGAGAATGTCCTTGGGTCCGAAGGTTGCATTCATATCTGCAGGTGTATAAGCTACTCCGAAGATGTTTGGCCCGAGAATCCTCATACCATACTTGTGTGCTGTCTCGACCATCTTCCTCTCAAGCTCAACATTACCTACCTCTGAGAATCCGCTAGTAATGACTACTGCTACCTTAGCACCTTTCTTTCCAGCTTCCTCAATAGCCGGTATAACCTTTTGTGCGGGAATAGAGACAACAACCATATCAACTTTGTCAGGTATTTCAAGTACACTCTTATACGCCTTAAGACCTAGTATCTCATCCGCTGTTGGATTCACAGGGTAGATTTTACCCTTAAACCCATAATCCAGTAGATTCTTAACTATTGCATGACCTATCTTCCCAGGCTTCCTCGAGGCACCTATAACAGCGATACTTGAAGGCGAGAATAAATACTTCAAATTACTCACACTAGCCGCTTGACCCATTAAACATGCACCCGTGGTAAACAGTAAGCCCTAGGGTATTCTTAAACTTAGAGCTAATCACACAATAGAAATCCCTAACGTAGAGTAAAACGTGAGAAAACAGGTTTTTAAAGAGAGGTTATGGTGCCGCCGCCGGGATTTGAACCCGGGTCACGGGCTCTCCTCGGCTGTAGAGAGTGTGGAAGAGAGCTCGAAAGGCCCGCATACTTGTCCGGGCTATACTACGGCGGCACCTGTTGAAACTGTTAATCTGGCGTAGTTATAAATTTTTATTCTATAAGCTCTTAGTCATGAAGCTTATTCCTCGAACCCATAAACTCTGGTATAATGTTATTAAAGGTATTTCAACCCTTTAACTATATATCATAATATCATATGCTCATGGAAGTCTAATAGGCTTATATAGGTTTAAATACAAAGTCCTATGTAATAGGTGGTTTTACTTGAAAAATATTCTAGTAAGAAAGATAGCAGTCATAGCCATAGCCATACTATTAATGTACAATTTAACTGCTATAGCGTTTATCGCCAGAGAGGTTAGTATTAAAAGAGTTATATTAACTGTAGATGAAAGTAAGTTTGAGAGTAAAAGTATTGAGAAACTTGGGGGAAGAGTAGTTACAAAGTTAACTCTCTTACCTATAGTGATTGTTGATATACCTGAATGTGCGTTAAGCTCTTTGAAGAAGATGCCAGGTGTATTAAGAGTAGAACATGATGGTGTATTCTTCGCGTATAATGTTATTCTCTTTAAGGGACCTCCACAGAGAAATCAACCTTCACAAACTATACCTTGGGGTATAAGTAGAATTAATGCGATAGAAGCTTGGAGTACTACAACAGGTTATGCTGATATAAATGGTGATGGAGATTCAGAAATTGAGGTAGCAGTAATAGATACTGGTATAGATCAAGATCACCCAGACCTCGTAGATAACATAAAGTGGGGAGTTAGCGTTCTCAATGGTAGAGTAACTACTAGGCCTACTGCGTGGAGAGATAGGAATGGCCATGGAACTCATGTTGCCGGAACGGTAGCCGCTTTAGATAATGATATTGGTGTCGTGGGTGTAGCACCCGATGCTGAACTATACATCATTAAAGCTATGAATTCTGCTGGCATAGGTACATGGAGTGATCTAATCTTGGCGATTGAAACAGCCTTGAAAGGACCTGACAATACGTTAGATGTCGATAATGATGGTGTAATTGTAGGTGATCCAGACGATGATGCACCTGAAGTGATATCAATGAGCCTAGGAGGGTCAAGCCCGCCAGACGCATTACACGACATTATACTCTTTGCATACAATTATAATGTCACTTTGGTTGCAGCTGCAGGTAATGAAGGAGCTGACACTCCAAGTTATCCAGCATTTTACCCTGAAGTCATAGCAGTAGGTGCTATAGATCAAGAAGACCTAGTACCCGATTGGAGTAATAGAAACCCCGAACTGGTAGCACCTGGAGTTACAATACTAAGCACATACCCTGATGACTCATATGAGGAATTGAGTGGAACATCAATGGCATGCCCACATGTTAGTGGTGTTGTAGCTTTAATTCAAGCAGCTAGATTAAGTAATGGACTAACAGTTCTTCCTCCAGGTACAGAGGCAGATGACACCTCCGATACTATTAGGGGAATACTTCACATAACATCTGACGAAAAGGGAGATGAAGGATACGATAGCCTATACGGGTATGGAGTAGTTAGGGCAGATTTAGCAGTGGAACACGCTATTTAAACTCAAAAACAAAACCCACTATTATTTTTACTCTAACTAAATAAAGTATCATTGAACATTATTAACTCTTAAACGTATGTAATGGAGAGTATATATACTGTCCTTAACCTTAACGATTATACAAGTGTTAATATAATATAAGGTATATATAGTAATATGCCCGGTATGTAAAGGAGAATCCTAAGGAATAGTAGTAGAATAATGCTGCCGAGAAATGCCATAATACTGATCCTAAAGGGTCAGTAAAAGGGATTATCTCGGCGGTGTACCTGCTACTACTCCAAAAGGATTCCTCTTTACATATCGGGTTTAATCTTTATATTCTTCTTTTTCCTCAATCTCACCATTCACTATAATAAACCTAGGGCTTCAAAGGACAAAATGCACATGCACAGGTTGTTCAATGAGGCCTAATTCATGTACATTTTTACACGTTTTTATGGTACATCTCTGCCATAAAATAATAAAATAAATTTCTAGAATATTACACGTTCTCTAGAAAAAGTTTTTAAACCTCGAAGAGAAAGCCTCCTCTCTAGAGGGCATTTTAGAAGAAGCCAACCCCCAAGACCCGGACGGGTTGAGTATTGATCTCTTCTAAAATGCCCTCTTTCCAAGTATCACTTGGAATGGTATGTATGGTGATATCATATTGTATAGGAAAGGAGTAGTAATATTCATAACTCTCCTATTACTTTTCCCTACATTTCTATTGGTTAACGCAGACTCTAAGGATAGTAATATTGTGGATAAGGTCGTACCATCTAAGAGTATTTTACCAAAACTACCTCACATTACCACTGACATGTGGAAGACTAAATCAGATGTGGAAAAGTTGCTAGGAGAAAAACTTGTTAGAGTGGTATTTCATGCTGGAGCTTCTTACGGTGCTCGTGGTACAGCAAAACACAAGGGAAGGGGGTATACTAACCCGTTCCTTGTTAGAATACTTGCTAAAATACCTTTAGAAATTTACACTTTTGATGATGTAAATAAAGCATTTAACTATTTCAACATCATTAAGGAAAGCTACCTCAAAACTGTGAAGAGTTCTTCACAGGAGTGGAAAATTTTAGCTAATGATGATACAGTTTTTGTAGCTTACTCTGTTGTGAGAGTATCTAAAAGCCACGGGGATGTGATTTATGAGAATTCATTGTCAGTACACGTAATATTTGTATTTGTAGCTGAGGTTGAAAAAGGAATCTACATCGTAGCATACAGCTATAAATATTGTGACATTATGTATGGGATAGCCCTCTATTATATAACATCCTCTTTTGATGACTACACGTATATACTTAATGGTAAGAGCTACACCTATGAAGAACTTACGAAAGAGTACATACCAGACAGTAAAGACGTAGTTAATGAGCTTATAGGATTCATCAATTCTTATATTAGCCGTTTTGGTGGAATCGGGGAAGCAGAAACAACAACTAAGCCTACAACAACCATGGTCAAAAAGGACTATTTAAAAGTATTTTATCTGGAGCCACGGAAGGGTAAGGTGTTAAGAGCAGGTGATGAAATATTATTCCATGTTAGAGCATCATACGGTTTAGCCTCAGACAAGGAGGGCATAGTATATTTAGTTGTAACTCTAGATCCAAAAGGTAAGATTAAACTATGTAAATATGAAGCTAAACATGTTACTAGAGGTACTGATGAAGTTGAGTTAAAGAAGAAGGTTAAGATACCAAAGCAATATAACGGTAAAGATGTCACAGAGATCTATGTTATAGTAGGCTTATATGCTAAGTCCCTTAAGAAGACACTGAAGGAGGAGAAGCTAAAGTATTATGTTGGTAGTAAGGTTGTAGAGTTTGAAATTGAAAGCGGTGTAACAGCAGATTTTAGACCTGAGGTTAAACCAGCTTTCGACGATTATTTTAGAGATCAGTTTAATGCAGAAGTATTTGTCTCAGCAATTTCAGTTAGTGATAAAAAGTCTAATCCAATATTTAAAAGCACTGTAAGTATAGGCGAATTAATACTAAAGCCTAATGTCCCTAAAGCCACGTACGTACTGAAAATAGAGTCTATAGCTAAAAGTAGCCTTCTAATAGACAAATTCGGTGTCTTTTCTCTATTCCCTGAAGCTAGAATAAAGTATGAGGTAACCTTAGTTAAAGGCAACTATGGCATCTATAAGCTAAAGAGCATAAAGGTACTTGAGACATTAAACTGTTGGATTAAGCCATGGGGTGGAGACTGGACAGTCGTACTTAAAGGTAGCCCTCCAGTTGAGGTTAAACGTGGATTCAAAGTTAGAGTTAGAACATATCCAGCTTGGGAATCACTTTTAAGAGGCATACTAGTGAAAGTGTTAAAAGACGCAAATACAGGAGTTTCTCCAGCATTTGTTCATATGGCACCAATAGAATATACTACAAGAGTAGCTAATCCAAAGTATGACCCTAGAGATGATAAAATACTATTACCAGAAGCTGAGAGTATGTACTCACTCGCTGGTGCACTATCACATATTGACTCATTCTTTCACGAGTTCGGCCATTACCTAAAAATGCACTACTTCCCATTCACACCCACACCTGGAATACAGCCAACCAAGCTAGCATGGTGGACCAGCGTCTTTACAAGAGAATGGTGGATTGACACATTCCTCCTAGGGACACCACATCAAACCACATACAAGCCGTATCCAGTAACATTAAAAGTTAAGAAATACCTTATCTTCGGGAAAACATATAATATACCATTACCGCTAGAAACAGTAAAATGCATGGGAGCCTTCGATGAAGGTCACAGTGAATTCTTAGCATCACTACTAACAGAGTACATTAGAAGTCTACCATACTATAATAAGGTCATACCACTGAAGACAGAGTTTTATAATAACCCGAAAGACTACTATGGTAATGCACATTTAGGAGGCTATGATGGCGCTACAGTTGAAGGTAGAGTGGCAGGGTTCCTTCTAGCATTACTTTATGGTAATCCTAGTAAGCCTGACGGAAACAGAGTCATTCAAGCGTATAGAATGTACTGGAGTGTATTAAAATTAGGAACAAAGGTGAAAGGATTCTGGCCTATAACAATACAGGAATGGATATATCTCGCTGTAGCAAGATACCCTAGTCTATGGGATAAAGCTATAACATTAGCTAGCCAAAAATACTATAACATTAAAGTGGTGTTAAACAAACGTTATTCACCTTCGGGTATAGTCCTAGGATGCCCAGTAATAGTTTACGTAAATCCCTCAATATTATACAAAGTGCGGCCTTCAGGCCTACCTTCAGGCTCATATATTGTATGTAGTCATGGAAAACATTTAGTTCAATGGGGAACTTTTACCACGTTCTCGGCTGAACCAGGAAGTAAAGTATTGTTAGATGCCCCAGCCCAGGTAATATTATTTACGCCCTCAGGTATTCCTAAAGCTCTCTTAGTGTCTGCTTTGCCTAACTCTCAGCTAATATTTGAGAAAGGCAGAATAAGATTAATAGGACTAGCTTATGGGCATTTCCTTTATGGCCCTAAGAGAGGACAACCTATACCCATAATGGTTAGTGGTTCAAACGTGTACATTATTCCGAGAAGCAAGTTCATTGTAGGGAAAGTTGATGAAAACGTTATTGTAGCTACTATTGAAGGTAATTTAGAGGTTCATATGGGAAGCCAAGTAGTACATGTGAAGAGCGGAGAGAAAATTAAGATATCTAGTAAAGGAGAGATAATTGAGAAATCAAAGGTGAATATGACCGCGTTTAAGGAGAGTGTATGGTGGTATGAAAGCAATTTGAGCGTGGAAGGGGAGCAGCTAGAAGAGAAGGTAGAAAAGGAGACCAAGATAGAGGAGAGTGAAGTTGGCAAAGTAATGCAGATTACTGTAAGGGATTTAATTAAAGGTATAAGCTTTACAAACTGTGAGGATGACGTTAAACCAGAGTATTCTGAGGATGCTATAGTTAAAGTTGCAGTTTCACTTGATATACAGAAGGTAACCTTCCTTAAGAGCCCTATAAAGCTTAAAGTATTATGGATTAGAAAGACAGATGACGAAAATCAATTGCTTAAAGCAGACGTACTAACTATTAGTCCAGTAATGGATGAATCCATTATAGAATATGTGCTTGACTTAAGGCAATATAATGTTGAAGCTGGAGATAAAGTATATTTCATAATATACGATGATAGCGTACGAGAGATCGTCACTTATAGAGAATTCACAGTATCAAGTGGTGATGGAGAGGGAGGATCATCCTTAATGTTCATTATTATACCTATTATCTTGCTGGCTTTAGTGATCTTAGTTAGGCTCAGAAAATGAGAGTACAGTTTACTTTATTTTTCTCATAACCATTCTTCTACGATTTTCACATGTAGTGTGGTATTTTCTATATTCAGTGGTATCGCTTTTGGAATTTGAAGGTCAGAGATAAATGGTGTAGTTGAGTAAATCTTTACATCAATCATCCTATTATTTCGAATTTTTACCTCTATGTCATCTATGTGAGGTCCAAGGAGGTCTTCTAATACGTTTGCTACCCTTATTATCTTTAGTAACTGCGTTATATCATCCTTTAATAGTGGTTTGCCTCTATAGGTAGCGGGTAAGGGTATTTTAGGTTCATGGTATTCTATTAACATTTTTATCAGGTTAATTTCACTTAACGAGAATTCATTCTTCAGGTTGTCCATATGCTTTTCCAGTAAAAGAATTGAATATTTTTCATGATGATCTTCCATTATTTTACATCCTATATCCTGGAGTATAACTGTTGTTAAAAGTAAAGAGCTAATATCTTTTCCTAATCCTAGATGATCCTTAAGTTGACACCATAATTTAATACATAATTCAGTAACTCTAGAAGCATGTTCTAATCCCTTACCAAACTCGTATTTTAAGCCTAAATCGAATACTATACTGAGTTTAGGCTCTGGTAATATTTTCAATAGTGTTGCGAAATTCTCTAAACAGTGAACTTGCCTTAATGAGCTAAGAGCACCAGGTATCTTACTCCTAATTATCTTTAAAGCCTCAGTGGGCTCTTTCCTAAGTGAGTATACTAAGTAAGCAGCAGCTACTAAACAGCTTCTACCTTTACCACTATAGCAGTGGATGAGTATTTTGCCATTACTCTTTATTATCCTACATATCCATTTAATGATATAGTATAATGTTAGTGTTGTAGGGGCTGAGGATTCAGGTATTGGTATGTGAATATAAGGTACTTTGAGTTTATCCCACAATTTTATGTCGTGTTCTAATTCGTCCTCCTCAACTACTATGACGACTCCATTGATTATTCTACTTAGCTCTACTACTTTATCATTCCATAACATAGGTGATACTGCAATCTTTTCATCAAGTATCCACGTTAAGGTCATACCGAAACCTCACTGTAATACTATTAGAAATATGTTTAAGGAGTAAATATATGGAATTCCATAATCGAGGAGGACTTAGTGATGCCGAAGCCTATCGTAGTTAAAGAGAAACAAACACCATTAGTCATTGAATGGTACAGGTTATATAAAGGCACCAGCATTTAGACTTCTTGACCCAGAATTTCAAGATACCCTTTTCATTATTATTGATCCTCGTACATTAAAGTTTGAGGAAAAACAATTGAACATTAGAGTAACTTCAGAAAGTGCTGCTGCCGAGGCAATAGAATTCAAGGAACTATATACAGGCCTATAATTGGTAAGGCTAGAGAGGCTAGGCTTGAATTACATTCGAAAATAAGTTATGGCAGATACACATTTTACAATAAACTAATTATCGCTAAGGCTAAAGAGTATAGTAAGAGCTTTAGTAGGTCATTGTTTACTGATGATGCAGTAGTTATATTAACACATAAAGATATTATCTCACCAAGACGAATAGTATTGAATTTATCATGGAATACTCTAGTAATAGCAGGGATTTGGTATAGGCGAATATAAGTTAAAATTAGTATTGAATATGCCTCTAAAAGAGGGATGTATACAAAGGAGTACCTTTACAATTAGTATAAGAGTAAGAGTTAGCCAATAATAAAGATATATGAAATGTTTATTTCTCTAACTGATGATATAGTATTCTTGAGATTAGATGATGAGTTTTGCCCTTGCCGAAAACGATGAAGAAGCCCTCCCTGACTGAAATACGGCTAATGTACCACTCTACTGTAGTATGTTAATTTTACTAATTCTTCTATTCTATACCCGTCTGGAAGATGAAAGTAACAAGATTTATATATGTTACAATTGTCCAATTTAAAATAGTATGACGAGGTAGTAACCGTGGAAAAGGTACCCACGGGTATACCAAAGCTTGACGAAATATTGGGCGGAGGCTTTCCCCGAGGGGGAGTAATCCTCGTCGCAGGTAATCCTGGTGCAGGTAAAACTATTTTAGCTGCTAAATTTATTTACGAAGGAGCTAAGAGGTGGAAAGAGCCAGGAGTATACCTGAGTTTTGCTGAATCAAGAAAAGATTTCTATCGATATATGAGAGAGTTGAATATGAATTTTGAAGAACTTGAGAAAAGAAACCTCTTCAGATTCATTGATTTACCAACAGTAATTGATGAAGAAGCTCTAACACAAATCATTAAGATCCTACTAGACAAGGTTGTTGAATTGCGAGCTAAGAGAGTAGTTATTGACAGCATGACCGCAATGGCCCAAGTTTTAGGAAAAACTAAAACCAGGTCATTAATTCACAGCTCAATATTTAGAGGTTTAAAACCATTTGGTGTAACCACTTTACTAATAGCCGATATGCCCTATGGAGCAACAACAGTAGGTTTCGGAGTAGAAGAGTTCGTTGTTGATGGAGTTCTCATTCTAAAAATGGAACGAGAGAAAGGGCTTACACGACGCCTCATAGAAATTAGGAAAATGAGAGGGTCACCAACAAGCCTTATAGAAATGCCATTTGTTATAACTCCAGAAAAAGGTATAGAGCCATTAATAGTTGAACGTCCGGAAAGAATAATTAGTTTTGGTGAAGAGTTAGTAAAAACTGGTATTCATAACCTTGATAAACTGCTAGGCGGGGGCATACCTAAAGGTGCACAAGTACTAATTGCTGGACCTTCAGGCTCAGGTAAATCATTGCTCTCTCTACTTATAGCATTACATAATGCCTCAAGGGGTACCAAAACTCTTTATATTAGCTTTGAAGAGCCTCCTGCACAAATGAGGATGAAAGCTAATGCTCTAGGTTATGATATCTCTAAGCTACCAATAAGCTTTGTCAGCTTAAACGTTACCACATATACTTACGACCTACTTATGTATCAAATAATACGTTCTATAGAGGAGTATAAACCACAAATCATAATCTTTGATGGTGTAACTCAAATAACTAAAATAGGTGGAGTTAGAGAATTCTGGTTTAGCTCAGTTAATCTATTTACAATGCTTAAAAGACTAGGTATAACAGGTATATTCACGTATGCTGCTAATTATCCAGAGGAACATGTAGAATTAGATACCATAGCTGACGTGATAATAGTCCTCAGATATGAACGGGCGAAAGAAGAACTTCAAAGAAGGCTTATAGTGTGGAAACATAGAGGAGCTGCAACACCAACGAAACAAGCCCTGCTAATAATAGGTGAGGGAGGGAAAATCGAAATAAGACCTGAGAAGTAAAACAATATAACCGGGAGTGCTGTGAGGGTACAGCCCTATGATGAGCAGCAAGATAGTCGAGCTACTAAAGAAGAAAGCTATAGAACAGGTAATGAAGTCTGCTGTTGCAATGTCAGTTGTCGTAGACAAGTATTATTCCATAAAATACAATAAAGACTTCCTTACATTACTTCTTGAAGACCCCTTAGAGGCATATAGAAGTTTAATAGAGTATTTCGATAGTGTTGAATCCGCAGACTTTTACCTGTACCTCGTGTTAAGGCCTATATTCTCTCATGAGGTAGATAGAGCGCTTGAATCATTAAAACAGGGAGATGATAAGGCATTCAAAGAGTTACTTGAAAAGGTGTTAAAGTATCATCTAGAAAGAACATAAAATAAGAGTAATTAAAATAGGTTAAAATAGACACGTACTTATTATGCAAGACCGCCTTTACTTCTTTCATAACGCCATATGAGAAAGCGAATATATTTAGTTATAATTTCTCTATTACCTGTTTTGAAAGCTTCTATTACCTCTTGAGGGGACATAACATATCCTATCATCTCATTTATTGCTAATAATGTTACAGTTAGGAATGAATCTAAAGTATCTTCACCACCATAAAGATTTTTCATGGCTTCGTAAATCTTCTTAGGGTCTTCAATGAGTAGTCTAATTAGGCTAACATTACTTGATCCTAGAATCTTTCTTATATGAAAGACCATTACGGTTAGGAAGCCTTCTCCATAAAGTTTACGTATGATTTCTCTTATTATGCTCCTAGCCTTTTCGAGTAATCTCTCATCAAGGCTACTCATCACATATGAGACCTCTTACCTTTCGAATTCATAAATTTTTACTTTATTTTCTTCAAGCGAAAGAACATATTTTGTGGTACTAGCTGCTTTAAATGGTATCTTTTTAAATCTGAGTGTTCTAATAAGCTTTTCATCTTTGGTTACCTCAATGTCGGAGACTATTACGTTATTAAATAATGGTTCTAGTCTTGTGGCTAATTTGCTCCGACTAGGTGTGGTTAAACAGAATACTGATGTTATACCTTTTGATTCATCAAAGTATATCATATTCTTTAATAGTCTTCTAGTAATATTAAACCCGTGCTCTTCAATAAATTCATCAAGGTTGTCTACTACTTTTAGATCCCTTCCTAAACCTCTATCATAATATTCCATATACTGATAGAGCATTTCGGCTGCTATAACTTCTCTAGGATCCATACTTTCTATAGTTAATCCTTTTTGCTCAAGCACGTCAGGGTCATAACCTAGGTATCTTAGAGTTCTCTTTATTTCTGCTTTTGTTCTTTTGAATGTAATATATATTGTACTCTTTCCTTCAAGAGTTATGTTGGCTAATATTGTTAACACTAAAAGGCTTTTACCTGAGCCACTTGGACCATATATTAATGTGGATGAACCTTTAACTAGCCCTCCATCAAGGATTTTATCAAGTAGATCTATTCCTGTTTTCAGCTTTTCCCATGAGGGCTCTCTAGTTATTCGAGAGAGAAGGAAGTTTGTAAAGACCAATATTCCTTCTTTAGGTACTATGGAGAAGTAGTATCGTGTTGGAGAGACCCTTTGACCTCTCATCTTAATTATGTCCATTACCCTATTTGGTGCTGAAGGGACACTATCTGTTTCAAGAAGCTTTAACTTTATTATCGTATCAACAATGAATTCTTCAACTCCATAACCTAAGAGCCCTCTATAAAGTGACTCATCAGAAATTAGAATAACTGTTGCTTCTAATGCTTCAGTTATTTTAGACAATGTATTATGAAGTAAAGATCTTAACTCATTATGGTCAAGTAGTAATGAAAGTGGGGTTATAGGGTCTATGACTACCCTCTTAGCTTTAAAGTTATCGATAGCCGTTAGCATATCATTTAAGACACTGGCTATGGCCTGTTTACTTATAGGTGTAGGATATTGTATGAACTTGAATAATTTCTTTTTCTCTAGCTCCTTAAAGTCTAATCCAAGTGATTTCATAAAATTCATAAATTTACTTTTTGACTCAGTAAAACTTACATAAATTCCTGGCTCCTTCCACCTCTTAGCTCCTTCATAAATAAACTTAGCAGCAAAGGTTGTTTTACCTGTTCCAGGAGCGCCTATGAGAAGTGTTATTGTCCCTCTTATGAAGCCTCCTCCAAGGATCTCGTCAAGACCGATGATGCCCGTAGGGCATCTATCTTTTACATTAATTGTCATTCCGAATTAAGCCTCGATTATATTTAGTAACGCCTATACTTATATGCTCTCATGCTAGATGGAAGCTAACCTTAGACTACTTAGGGTTTTTAAGGTAAATGCTTATTTTTAAGATTTTCGGTGAATACATGTTAACCTCATATTCTCTGAATTATCTAAAGTTACTAAATGAAAACTAAATGAAAGTAGACTGCTTCTTCACTACTGTAATAAATGTTTTTAAGGAAAGGATATTTTCTGATATAACAATAAAAGTACTAGGTTTAAACCATGGATAGAGGAGACGTGGATTTAAGGAGGATTGCGTATCTGGCTATTCTACTTTTTGGCCTCATAAGTCTCTCTGGTGATTTAATATATGAAGGGGCTCGTAGTATAATACCTGTTTACCTCTATACGTTAGGGGCCTCAGCCTTCATAGTCGGTTTTACTGGTGGGCTAGGAGAATTCTTAGGTTATGGTCTGAGGCTTCTTAGTGGATACCTGGCTGATACGACTCGAGCTTACTGGAAGTTTACAATATTAGGATATTTACTTCTAATTTCCATCCCTCTCCTTGCACTAGCTGGTAGCTGGCAAATAGCTATAATCCTCATCTTAATAGAGAGATTAGCCAAGGCCATAAGGAGTCCTGCTAGAGATACATTACTGTCAAGTATAACTCAAAAAATAGGTTTAGGGAAGGCGTTTGGATTACATGAGTTAATGGATCAGATAGGTGCAATAGGGGGGCCATTAATTGTAACAATGGTACTCTATATTACTAGTAATAGTTTTACTCATGCCTTTATGTCTTTGCTTATACCCTACATGATATTAGTCTTAACCTTATCACTAGCTTATTTAAAGCTTAAATCATATACAATACAGATTCAAGATAAAGTAGGATCATATAAGTCAAGTAGTTATAGTATACCGCAGCCTCTTAAATGGTATATTCTCTCTGTCACAATTAATACTATGGGCCTTATCCACATATCACTGATATTATATAAGGTTGCTCCCAAGATGATTCCTTGGGCAATACCTATATTATACCTAATAGCCCAAGGAGTTGATGCGGTAATAGCTCCTTTGGCGGGTTTACTCTTTGACAAGTATGGTAGGAGGGTGTTATATGTACCCTTCGCTCTTTCTGTAATACCGTCTATTTTGACCTTTATCGGCGGGGTACTCAATATTATCATGGCAATAGTAGTGTTTGGTATGATTTATGGTATGCAAGAATCGATATATAGAGCTGCAATAGCACAAATGTCGCCTATCAATATTAGAGGATTAGCTTATGGATTATTCTATACGGCTTATGGCTTTGGCTTCTTCATCAGTGGTTTGGTTTACGGGTTCCTTCTTGACATAAACTATCTATCTTTAGCAATTGCATATGCTATTGTAAGCCAGGTTATCGCTATATCTGCACTACGGCTTAGCTTAACATAATATTTTCACCACTAGCACATATACCTCCCATAATAAGGGGTAAAGTCATACTATTAGTAAGATTTATAAAAGCATTCCTTAAGCATATGGAATTACAGGAATGACGCTATAGAGGTGCCTAGAGATGTATGCTATCCCACTAACGTGCCATACCGTAAATGTCAGTAGTGTTAAGGTAGGTGTTAGTGTAGCTAAGATACTCAAGGCCAAATCAGGAGATTACTTAGAACTAACATTTAAAGATGGTCATGTTATATTGATGAGCAATATTAGTTATGACGATCCCCCTAATCAAATAAAGGTTAATCCAGAAACAGCTAAACTACTTGATCTCACTGAGAAAGTGGTTAAGGTTAGTAGGTGTAAGTATTCAAGAAGAAAAGTTTTCAACAAGGTTAAAGTTAACTTGACTAACTGCGAGAAGCCTTCAATAATGCTATTAGCTCATATAAAGCATAGTTTAGTAGGTAAACCAGCTAGAGAAAACTACGTAATACCCATTAATACGCCCTCAGGTACTATAATGGTACGTATTCTTGAAACCGAACCTTCGAACATTAATGGTCTAATTGGATATTCAACAATAGTTGAATTTTAAGATTTAAAACATTTATATATAGTCTTTTCCCTCTTTAGTCATGCGTTAGGGTATGTAGATTTCTAGTGGGTAAGAGTATGCTAAGAGTATGGGAGATTGCGAAAACACCAAAAGTTAAAGCATATTACGACATGTTGTTAATAAGAGTAAGAGCTGATCTCAGAACACAAGGTATAGAAGAAGTTATTCCTGTCTTCAGAAGCCCCTATAATGAGAAATTTGAAGGCTATATAACTCCCTTTGACATATTGACTGTTACATCAGCAAAAAGTAACATTTTAGTAAAGGATGTTATTAGGACAAGCCCCTATATACCTGAAATCTTAGACATTAATGAAGCATACCACATGTTGAAAGAGTTTAAAGTGCAAGGTGCACCTGTCGTTAAGTCTATTGGGGAGCCAGAGTTTCGAGGAGTAATATCATATAGAAGTATTGTAGATGCGCTCCTCAAATACGGTATTACACCTAAAGCTGAACACGTTATTGATATCATGAAGATGGAGGAAGAACTTAATGACTATGTAACCTTTGCAGAGGAGAGAGTTAATAGAGTCTGGTCTAAGATAGTCTACCGTAGGATCCCAGGATTAGTAGTAGTTAAGAGTAGTGATGAGAGAATTCCTATAGGTACGATTTCTGTTGAAGACTTCATTAATACGGGTAGATGGTACTTTCATAGAGAAGCTGAACACATGGCTCCATCACCTGCAAAAGTAAAAACTATAATGATGCGAGGAACATATGTTGCTACACCTGATATGCCTATAACACATATAGCTAAGATTATGGTTGAACAAAGTGTCCATGTTTTACCAGTGGTCGATAAAGATGGTAAGCTTGTAGGAGTAGTTACTATGGAGGATTTAGCTGGAGCATTCATTGAGGGCGTTGTGCCAGGTAGAGTCGTGCCACCACCAGTAATCATAACTCCAATGCCTAAGCCTGTTGCTGTAACTGAGCAAGTGAAAGTTAAGACTGAAAGTGAAGTTCTAGAGCAAGTATTGGTTGCTAGAGTTCAACCGACGATAGCTATCGGTATTAAAGCTAAAGATATCATGAGAGAGACTATGCCCGCAGTATTAATAAACGATACTATTGAGCATGCTAGAAGAGAAATGTTACGTAGGAAAACTAATTATCTCTTGGTAGTTGATGAGAAGAACGAGATAGTAGGTTATATATCAAAGGGTAATATGCTTAGAGCTATAGGTACTAAAGGTCCTCTCTGGAGAAGAAGGGTTTATGACAGATTATTCATCGATTATATTATTACGAGAAATACCCCAGCTGTACCAAAGGATGCTAGAATAGAGGATATAGCACTACAGATGATAACAAATGAAGTATCATTAGTTAAAGTGGTTGATGTGGATGGATCACTATTAGGGTTTATAACTAAAGATGATGTTGTCTTCGCCCTGCTCAAGGCTAAAAGTAGAGGTCTAGTAGAAAATGTGATGACACCAAGAGGTATTAGTGTCGTACATCCACATCACTCACTACATCATGTAATAACCAGGATGAAAATGTTCTATCTTGATGCACTAGTAGTTTACGATGGTAGACTTAGAGGTATAATTTCAGAGAACAGAATACCATTCGTAGCATTTGAAGACGCAAAAACAGGAATTAAAAGTAGGAGGCTTATATGGATAAGAAAGCTTGTTAGAGGAGCTGAAAGAAAGGGAAGGTACATAAAAATAACACCACTTCTAGCTATGGATGTAATGGTGTCAATTAGAGTACGTGTAGACGTAAAAGATGATATTAATCGTGCTATAGAATTAATGCAAAGATACAATGTTGATGGCATCCCAGTGGTAAATGCTGAAGGAGAAGTCTTAGGAATAGTCTGTAAGAACGATATAATAAGGGATTTAGCGAGATCAGCTAAAGCTATGGAGAAAGTAGAGAGAGAAGCAAGAAGAATAGAAAAGGTGAAAGCCTAAAATCCACATTATTTTATCTCATCTTCTCACGGTTAAATAGTCTAAGACTATTAAATCTTATTACCCCGTACAGTATCCATTATTTATATGGGTGAAGCGACACTCACCAGACACCCCCACGTGGGCAGGGATGAAGGTGAGCCTCTACCCCACCCTACATACACCCTTATGTGTAGATTACTTCGCCGATATTCTTTGAAACTTTATAGCCTATGAATTTCTCTATAATGGATTTAGCCTCTTTAAGTGTATTAAAGAACAATTTTACACTATGTTTATTAAGTTTACTAAGAGGAACTATAAAGTCGTATGGTTCCCATGTTACATGTATTGTTTTGAGTGAATATAAGTGCGCTATATGTCTAAGTGTTAAGCAAATATCAGCCTTACCCATAGCTACAGCTGATGCCACATCAAAGTGCGTTCTATATTCTGTTTCATATCCCTTTACCTTTCTCGAATCAATACCATAGCTTTTTAATATGTAATCTAGGTATACTCTTGTACCAGCACCCTTTATCCTATTGGCTAATATTAATCTCCCTGAGGCTAATCCATTAACGATTTCACGTATATCGTTTAAGTCTAATGTTGGTTTCATGGCAAATACTAGTTCTCTTTCATAACCCTTTACTAGGGCAACTTCATTCTTTAATAAGAACTTCTCAATGAACGGTATATTGTAAGTTTTAGTATTATAATCGAAGAGGTGTACCCCAGCGATATCAGCCTCGCCTAGGATAATACTTGCTAGTCCCCCTAAAGAGCCAACCCACTGGACTTCAATATCCTTTAAGCCTCTAGATCTTAGGATGCCAATTATATGTTCTAGTATGGGATCATGACTACCTATTACTGTTAATTCAGGTGATGGCTTTTCAATTGTAGGCGTTCTCCCTAAGAGTGAAGCACAAGGTCTTATCTTACTTAGAGCTTCATAGTATATTTTTAGAATGTTCTTAGCTTCTGGTGTTAATACTGTTCCCCCTCCACCCTTGCCTCCACGTTTAGCTTCAACAAGTTTTACACCAAGGACTCTTTCAGCCTTCACTATTCTTTCCCAAATACGCGAGTAGGGGATACCGAGACTTCTACATGCTGCTAGTATACTACCCTTCTTTTCTATTAGCTTAAGTACTTCAGTAAGCTTATGATCTAATATTACCTCGCCTTTATAGAGTAAATATACTTCAACCCTAGCCTCTATGTTTCGGGAATCAAACATAACTTAAGCCTCATATGTGAGAGTTAATGTTAGCTCGTGGATTATTATTATCTCTCTTAATACTTAAATCTATAACGAGAAGGATAATACGAATTCGTGAAGTATAGTGTACTAGTGAATAGTACTTAATAGAATAAGGTAGATAGTTTAGATGGAGGTATTTAGAGTATGATTTGTTTCATAAAAACTGTGAGATTAACAATAGTATTCTTAGTTATTGTGATAGGAATGCTATTTACACCCATAACATATGCTAATCCTATACCAGTACCAACACTAATTCTGGAGAAAGAATTCATAGAGATTAGTATTGAAAAGGTAAATGAGACCACACTACTTGTTAATGTTAATGGAACGTATCCCTTTAAGAACGTAGAGTTTGAAAAGGTCACTATGTACTTTCCTATACCCCCACATGTAAATAGGGATAGTATTATCGTAACCTTAAATAATAAACCATTGAAGTGGATCATAGTCGATGAAGGGTATATAGAAACTTCTAAGGGACTTAGAAAGTTTAGATATGAGACAGTGGAAGGAGTTTACCCTCTGCTTTCATGGAACATCACTGATCTCCCCAAATCGTTCATTATTAATGTAAGGTATAGTTATTATATCCATTTAAAGAATGGAGAATACCATATACTTTATGCTATGGGAACCGGTAGGTATAACCTCTACTATTCTAAAAAGTGTACAGCCTACGTGAAGTTAAGATTGAGTAAGCTAACTGGACACATACTTAATGTAATACTTACTCCACCACTTACTTATCCCGGTAAAACCATTTTCAAAAGTGTTATTAATGGTGAAGAGGAAGAGTACACTATTATCGAAGAAAGTAGACTATTTCAAGGATTGAAAAGAGATCTTCTTTTAATAATAGGCGAACCTGTTAAGAATGAGAAGTGGATTACTTCAAAACCGTACAGTACAGACATGAAAACTACTACTATCAAGAAGGATAACTCTTTAAAACTCAATATCACTCTGATTATGGTATTTAGACATGGAGGATTTAAAGTAGACTGGGGCAGAATAGAAAGAGAAGAGAACAACATTAACATCTATACTTATGTTTGGGAATGGACAGGACCAGCAATACAAGTATTGACAACTAAAAAACACACATATAGCATAAACGATGTAACGCCGGGATTCTATGTAATAACAGTATATGTGAATAACGAGCCAATGAAGTCTATAAAAGTAACAATAAATGATACTATAAACCACTCCCATACAAAATTCACTACCAGGACTTCAACAACCACGGTAACCTATACAACTGTAAAGTTCATAACTAAGGAAACAACAATGACAATAACTAAAACAGAAAGGGAAGGAATTAATACTATAGAAGGCATATCATTGTTACCTTTACCATTAATGGTATTATTGGCTTTGTTAATTATATTATTTATAAGAAGGATAAAGCTCTCAGCCTAGGTGTTGTTCTTCACCGTCTCGGTGCTGGCTGTATTTATCATTCCAAGTATATATTTGGGATAAATATGTTATAAATGATTAACTACTTGATAGCTACCTAACCCATAATTTAAATAATGAAAGAATAAATATGAGTATGATCGTGTAAAATCGTACTTATTGTTCTTAAGAAGGCTAAATATTTAACTTTTTAAGTAGATATAATGCATAATCTAGTATTGAGGCTATTAACATGATGATACTAGCTGTTACGGATATACATGATAGAAGTAGGTATGCAAAGAAGCTTGCCAATATAAAGAAAGATCTAACTGTGGTTATAGGTGATATGACGTACTTTAGAAGTAAAGATCAAGCAATAAAAATACTTAAATCGTTGAAGGGTAATGAACCCTTATTATTTGTTCCAGGTAATTGTGATGACTATGAGTTATTACATGTGAGGAGGATTAATGGGATAGTTAACATCCATGGTGAGAGTGTAAGTTACGATAATGAAGGTTTAGTATTTATCGGTTTAGGAGGATCTAATGTAACACCTTTTACTACACCAATAGAATTTACTGAAGAAGAGATATGGGAAACATTAATCAAAGCCTTACATAATGCAGGGATAAACAGGAATAGTAAAGATAAGTCTTTAATATTAGTTAGCCATGCACCACCCTATAATACTTCTCTTGATTTAACACATTTTGGCGAACATGTCGGCAGTATTAGTGTTAGACGCTTTATTGAAGAATTTCAGCCAATACTATGCTTATGTGGACATATTCATGAAGCTAGAGGTATAGATAAGATAGGTAATACACTAATAGTGAATCCTGGCCCTCTAATGCATAAATTTTATGCTATAATACGAATTGAAGGTAAGAGAGTGGATGTAAATATGTATAGGTTATAGTTTGAGTTTAAAAGTGATATACCATGACTTACTCTATTTTAGCTTTAGATAAGAGGAAAAAGACATTAGGGGTGGCGGTAGCATCAGGCTCCCTAGCAGTAGGCTCACGTGTACCATGGGCTAAGGCTTCGGTAGGTGTTGTTGCAACCCAAGCCTACACTAATCCCTCACTAGGACCAATAGTACTACGCCTTATTGAGTTAGGTTTCAGTGCAAATAAAGCAGTAAACTATGCCTTAACGTTAGATCCTAACCCTGATCTCAGACAAGTGGCAAGTATAGATGTAGATGGTAATATAGGTGTCCACTCAGGATCAAATATTCCACAATGGTATGGTGAATTAGTAGATAAAGAAAACTTGTGTGTATGTATAGGCAATTTAATCAAGGGACGTGAAGTACTAGAGAGCATGCATAGGAAATTTGTAACAGCTCAAAATTACAACTTTGTAGAGAGATTAATACTGGCTCTTAATGAGGGACATAAAGCTGGTGGAGATAAACGTGGTAATAGGAGTGCAGCAGTACTCATAGTTGGTATAACAGAGTTCACACCATACTATGATAGAATACTTGATTTAAGAGTAGATTATAGTCTTAATCCCACAGAAGACCTCTTATGGCTTTATAGGAGACTTAAAGGCTGAGAACTGTCAGGTATGTATTATTTCCCTAGAGTTAACTTTACGTAAACTACATCATCTAGTTTAGAGGGTTCAACGCTACTTAATATACTTAGTCTTATAGCTTCCTCTAGGCTTAACTTTAGTTCACCCTTCTGTATTAGCTGATGATAATGTTCTTGTAGTTTCTCTTTAGCCTCCTCGTCTACAATTTCTTTAACTTTATAGCAGAAGACTATTGTTGAGAGAAAGTGTCTACTACTTCTCTCTAGATATCCTGCCTTAGTTCTTTTACAAAGAGCTACCAATATTTTGTTAGGCCTCTTTATATTCAACTCTCTTTAACCTCTGCTTAACCTTATCTAACGCTAAAAGTACACCATATATTATTGCTTCCGGTCTTGGAGGACATCCAGGTACATATATTGTGTTAACATCTATATTATACTCTTTCTTTAACATTTCAAGTAAAGTATTTACACCCCCTAGCGTAGCATACGTATCGTACCATATCCCCCCTCCACAAGCACAAGAACCTATTGCAATAATAACCTTGGGGTTGGGAACAGCGTTTACAGCCTCTACAACCTTAGGTAAAGTCTCTCTCGTTATTGGACCTGTTAAGAGTATAACATCTGCATGTCGAGGGGTGGGAACGAGCTTTATACCGAATCTTTCAACATCGTGGAATGGTGTTAGTATGTCGAGTATTTCTATATCGCAAGCATTACAACCACCAGTGTTCAGATGAAAAACCCAAATACTCCTCTTAAATATCATTTCGACATCACCTTTTAGCATAAGATCCTGTATATGCTGTACTCTTTTCCTTACACTCAGGACAGACTAGGATGGTATCCCATAGGTCCTTAGGTAACTCCTTTAGCAATTTCTCTATATTCCTTTGGGTTGTAAAGTATCTTCCACAAATCTTGCATTTCACCATTTTTAATAGTACTACTTGATACATATCATTTTGGCTTTTAGATGCTAATTCGAACTCTTTGGTTAACTCTATAGCATCCTCAGGGCAGATCTCACTACACCTACCACAAAATATACATCTACCAATAAACAATTCTATTCTTCTATAACCTTTATCTATTAGATCTACTACTTGTATGGCATTGGGAGGGCAGACACTTGCACAAGAACCACAACCTACACATTTATCAGGATCTATGTAGGGTTTACCCCGAAATCCTTCAGGAGGTTCTACTGGCTTATACGGGTAAGGCTCAGTTACTATTCCTGCCTTTTTCGCCATTAATAGTATTTTTATTCTTTTCATATCTTACACCTCAATAACCTCTTAAATGATGTGACTCTCATAACGCCATTTTTAATATCGATTACGATTACTCTATCTGTACATGAAAAACAGGGATCAATACTAGCTATAGTTATTGGTGCGTCACTTAGTGGGCACTCCTTCAACATAACCTTTAGAACAGGGAGATTAGCATATGTGGGGGCTCTTACTTTCCATCTATAGAGAATGTTATCTTTACCTGTTATTACGAAGTGAATGTTCTCTCCTCTAGGTGCTTCAGTCATGCTTAATCCTATTTTACCCTCATGTACCTCTATATCTTTGGCTAGTATGTCCCCTTTTGGTATTTTATCTAATAATTGTTCAATTATACTTATAGACTCTAATGTTTCATCTATTCTTATAAGTAGCCTAGCTAGGTTGTCGCCTTCAGTATATACTGGGATACTAAAGGATGCTTCTTTATATGCTGCGTATGGATGATTTGCTCGCACGTCATATTTTATACCAGAGGCCCTTAGGGTGGGTCCAACAGCACCTAATTTCCATGCATCATTCTTGGGTAGTATTCCTGTACCTTCTAATCTAGCTTTAACTTCTTTTAATGATAGTAAGCATTCTATAAACCTTTTGAGCTCCTCTTTAACCATTTTTAAAACATTTATCGCCTTCTTTACACCATCCTTATTTATGTCCCTTCTGACGCCACCAATTAGATTTAGTCCGTATGTTTTCCTATTACCTGTTAGTCTCTCACATAATCTCATAATATGCTCTCTTATTCTCCATGAATGCATAAACCCCGTATCAAAGCCTAGTAGGTGGCATGCTACACCAATCCATAAGAGGTGACTATGCATCCTCTCTAACTCTAATAGTATTGACCTGATATACCCTGCTCGCTCAGGAACGTGTATTTTCATAGCTTTCTCAACAGCCTGACAGTAGCATGTGGAGTGGGTAAATCCGCAAATACCACATATACGTTCCGCTACAAAAGGTACTTGATTATATGTTAGTCTCGACTCACCAAGTTTTTCTATACCCCTGTGAACATGAAAGCCTCTATACTCTACGTCAACTACTTTTTCACCATCAACATATAGCTCAAAATATTCTGGTTCATGAAGTAGGGGGTGGTATGGTCCTACGGGTAGAACAGTATGTTCCCTTGGTCTTTTCAAAGGATATGTAACCTTAACTTCTACTACGCTCCTTAAATTATATGGTACATCCTTACGTAAGGGATGGATATCCTCAGGCCAATCATCAGGTAAGACCAGTCTTTCTAAATTAGGATGTCCTCTAAATTTTATACCTAGAAGATCCCTTATTTCACGTTCAGCCCAATTTGCCGCTGGAACTACAGGTGTTATAGAGTCAACATGTGGATAGTGAGGATCAGTAGAGCAGCCAATGACTATAAACTTATCCTCAACTACTCTACTAAACACGTGATATACTCTTAAAGTCCTCGTTAGAGGTCTATCATCTACGCCTATAGAGGTAATGTAGTGTAAATTGTATTCTTTAGTAAGATACTCTATGGTCTCCTTAAGCTTATCCTTTGAGACTTCAATATAGTCTATGTTATCAATCGTAATAGCTTTAATGACATAGTCGCCAAATATTTTTAATATATCATTATTTACTGTCATTACTCTTACCTCATAAGCCCAAAAATGAAAGGATTAAGGCCAATACTGGTAGTGGTATTATCGCTCTTACAGCATTTACTGCGTGTCGAACTCTGAACCTGCCACAGATATTGGAGATAATACTATACAGTATGGACAGTAAAGTTACGAACAAAAGTATTGTTACAAAGCGTGAGATAATATCACTTAATTGTATAACGTTATCTACTAAACCCAATATAACTACTGATGTAAATAGGTATAGCAATGTCCGCTTCAAGATATGGGTATAAATTGTTAATCCTAGTAGTGGCCCACTATACTCTATCAGATAACCTGATGCAATTTCTGGTTCTGCCTCACCAATATCAAAGGGTAGTCTAGCTGACTCAATGTATATGTAGAGTAGTAGTGTGAGTACAATCAGTATTGATGAAGGAGATATAGTAAGTGAGGCTAATACAGTATTCAATGACAACGCATGATATCTTATAGCTATCGTTGCTATTACTAATGCTATTATTAGCTCATTAGCCATGAGTAAAGATATTTCCCTACTACAGCCTATTTCAGCATACGGGTTACCTGATGATGAGCCACCGTATAATAGTAGTATTGTTGATGCAACTATCAGATATACTAAAAGTATAAGATCCCCATAAAAACCCATTGGATTAGGAAAGCCGTAAGGTAATATTAGGTAAGCTATTATGATCATTGAAAAGGATACTATCGGCGCAAACATGAACATCGATGGAGCAGTTGAAGGTATTAAGAGCTCCTTTCTAAATAGCTTAATAACATCATATAATGTTTGAGTTATTGGCGGACCTTTTCTACTTTGAATTTTTGCTCTAATCTTTCTCTCCAAACCATCAAGGATGAGAGAGTAAAAGAGTGATACTATTACACCTAATAATGTAAGCTCAAGTTCTACCATCCAAGCATCACCCGAATGAATAGTAGCATAAGTATTATTGATAATGCATATAGTGCTAGTATAAATGAGAAAGCATATTCCCATTGAATTTTATCATATCTACGTGTAACCGTGGGGTATGCTCGCATTAAGGGGTTCACTATTTTCTCATATAGCACCTTCCGAAGAGAGTACATTAATCTATAACTTTGTTCAAATTCTGTATAGTATGATTTAGCAGTATACTTTACGTTTCTAGCTAGTACTCCACAAAACCAAGTAGCTGTTATCCTCATAG
>CAZTBM010000025.1:0-23427 GCA_964611985.1 uncultured Desulfurococcales archaeon
CCCATCACCCTCATAGGGCTTCAACACATACCAATCCACCCTAAAACATCCTAATAAAGATTCCTGCCCCTTATAACTTCAAGTAAGTCTTTATGTAAATCAGCTGGGTGAGAAAAGTATACATGATAGTTCTTAGATAAAGCAGCATATACTAATGCAGCCGAACATATTCCATCAGCATCACCATGAGCTATTATAATTAGTCTTCGCATTACTAAGTTCACCCTGCCTCATATACAAAATTGACTTCACATACTCTTAAGGAGTAAGATAGATATAGATTAAGTGGATAGAAAGTATGCATTACATACTATACTCCTGTTCTTTACTTAATTCATTTGCCAGCAGTTAGAGTATTTATTAATTAATTCTAAGATGTAGTCTTTTGTTCTTCTACATATCTCCCTATAAGCCCCTAGATACTTCTCATAATCAAAGCATTCCATTATTTCATTACGGCTTAGAATACTAGTTATATAGGGGTCTTCGAGGGCTATTTCTTTAAGAGTTTTTCCTGTTTCAATACTTTTCCTAGTGAGCTCTCTTAAGTGAGTGTAAGCTCTATTCCTAGGAACACCTTTTAACGTAAGCTTAACCATTAACGCTTCAGCCATAATTTTATCTTTACTTAACTCTAAGTTTCTACGCATATTTTCAGCATAAACCTTAAGATCTTTAATAACGCTTGTCATGGTCTCTAATATTTCATCTATAGCTAGAAATGCGTGAGGTATAGTGACTCTCTCATAGGAGGAGTTTGAGAGATCACGTTCATGCCATAATACTATATTCTCTAAAGAGGATGAGCATAAACCTCTTAGGAATCTAGCCAGTCCAGTAACTTTCTCACATTGTACTGGGTTAGCTTTATGGGGCATAGTACTACTGCCAACCTGCTTTTCCTTGAAGGGTTCAGATAATTCCATGATTTCGGGTCTCTGAAGATTCCTTATTTCAGTAGCTAATCTATCTAATACTGATCCCAGAATCGCCAAATTACAAAGTAATTCAGCAAATCTATCTCGAGAGTAAACTTGTGTAGTAATCTTTATAGAAGCTAATCCTAACTTCTTAGCCACATATTCCTCTATGAGTAATCCCTTATTACCCCATGCTGCCATAGTTCCTACAGCACCAGACATTTTAAGGACAAATAATCTCTTATGACTCTCAATTAACCTTTCAAGACATTGAGCTATTTCATATGCGTGATTCATAATTTTAAAACCAAGTGTTATTGGGAGTGCATGTTGCCCATGAGTTCTTCCAATCATTATTGTATCGAGGTGTTTATCTGCAAGTTCAAGAAGGTATCGTAGTAGTGTAACAATCTTATTTTCTATTACTTGTAATGCCTCTTTAATAATTAGTGACCATGTAGTATCGATTATATCATTACTTGTAGCTCCAAGGTGAATAAACTTACCTGCTTTACCAATTTTCTCACTTAATACTTTTACTAAAGCCGCTGTCTCATGCTTTATTTCTTTCTCAACTTCTCTAACTCTAACAATGTCATCTTTGTTAAATGTAACATTTAAGTTTCTAATAGCACTGCTAGGTATCAATCCTGCATGGGCTAACCCTTCAAGTAGAGCTAGTTCCACCTTGACCATAGTTTTTAATCTATTCTCTTCTGAAAAGATCTCTCTCATCTTCTTGCTGGAGTATCTCCAGTGGAAAGGACAGATTTCAATAGTTGACAATTACTTCACCGTCTTGTATTCTAACTTTTAATACTGATTTGACTCTATACCCTGTTTCCTTCAAGACTCGTTCTACTCCGCCTAATCCCTCTTTTTCTACAAGAACACCTACATCGACTATACGTATACTTTTACTTAATAGTGTCTTGATTATTGCAGCTAATGTGCCTCCAGTGGCTATTATTGCATCTGCTATTACAACTCTATCACCAGGATTTAAGCCGTTTATGTAGAGTTTAGATTCTCCATAGGCTGTCTTCTTTACAACCTCTATTTCCCCCTTCACACCATATCTTCTTTTACGGGCTATAACTAGAGGCTTGCCTGAAAGAATGCTCATTACGGCTCCTAAATGTATGCCCATAGCTTCAGGTACTAGTATATAATCTGCTTCCTCGACATTCAATATCCTTAGTAATGCTAATCCCATACCCCATAGTAATCTTGGTGAAAGAATATTACCATCAGTTATAGGTGACATGATGTACTCGTAGACCCCACCATCAAGCTGTTTAAACTTAACTATTTGTGCACTTTTTAGTACATTAACTATCTCTTTAAGGAATATATCTTGTTGTAAAGCCTTCAAACTATCCATTTTACTTTCTGTTGTAAGTCTAGCTTGGACCAAGCTTTTCACCCCTCAAATCAATGATATCCATCGTTTCAGGACCAGTTCCTATGAGTGTTATCGGAATCCTCATTTGATCTTCTAAATTCTCAATAAACTCCTTAGCCTCTCTTGGTAGTTTTGAGTACTCTCTTACACCTTTAGCTTGAGGGTATAATACGTCAATTTTAGTTATGGCTATCTGTGTAGGTGAGTTAAGTAGTATAGCCCTTTTAGCATAGTCTATGTTGAATGGTGCAACCCTCCTAAGCCTACCTGTTACCGTAGCATACTCTATTAATCTTAGTTTCTCAGCTTCTTCTTTTGGTAATTCGCCATTTAGAGGGCCTGCTCCAACTCTAGTTACATAGCTTTTAAACACAAGTATCACCTCATCTACTTTCCTTGGTCCAACACCTACTTCGCCAAGAACGCTTGAAGCTGTAGTATCCTTTGATGTAACATAAGGATAAGTTCCATGGTATAATGAAAGAAATGTTCCTTGAGTACCTTCTATAAGTACATTAAGTCCCTTATCCAATCCCTCATTCACCATTAATGGTACATCTGTTAAGTACTTTTTAAGCTCTTTATAATCCCTTGCTAACTTAAGTTTACGTAAAACTCTATCAACCATAGCGGCTCCTACACCTTGTCTTGTAGACCCTATAGTCCTTGAAAGGTATGAGTTTTTGACTTCAAATTCTACATGTTCTGCTGTTATTACACCAGTATTGTAGTCTATGAATAGTCTATTATGGCTTCTTGTTTCCTCTAGCTCTTGATAGAGTATGTCAAGTCTAATCAGTGCTCCAGGTGCTACAAGAAGCCTGGTTTTAGGATTCACAAATGCTGATGGAATTATTCTAAGCTTATATGTCTTACCGTTATATACTACTGTATGTCCTGCATTTACAGCTCCTGTTCTCACGGCTATGTCAATATTATCCTTAATTGCAAGATAACTAACTATCTTACCTTTACCTTCATCACCAAAGAATCCGCCAGCAACAATCTGTAACAATATATCCCAGTTGTGAATATTTATTAAATCGGGTAATATAAATTTTTCTGAGAATAAGTACTATAGGGTTTAATTATATATTTTAATTATATAGTAGGTTTTGTGATGAACATAATTTGTTAATGTTAGGATAGATTTAATTCTCTTTTTCACATCATCCTACTTAGTACGTGTGAGTGAGGCTATATTCGTGGGGACTATTAGGTTAAGGTAGACGTTACGTACTTAAGGTACCAGTAGATTATGGAGTAAACATTCTACTAGGGAGAGTATCATTAGAAACTGTTGAAGTAACTAAAGTAGTTTTTAAGAGAAGCTGAAATTTTAAGTGAATCGAGGAAACTAAACCATCCCCATATCATAAGATTCTATGGTACATTAAATGGTATACCAGCTTTAGTATTCGAGTATTGTAGTTATGGCTCACTAGCCATGAGGGAAGGGAAGACCCCACTTAAGCAAGCATAGTAATAGCATTACAAATAGCTGATGCATTAATAGAAGCGTATGAAAGGATGGAACTTATTGCTCCTAGAGACCTTAAGCCTAGCAATATCCTGTTTACGGGTAATCGTATACTCAGAGTATCAGATTTCTATGTATCTAAAATAATGTCAACAGTTAGTCGAATCCAATCGATAGTAGGAACTTATGGTTGTTCTGCTTCGGAGCAATTTGACCCATACTTAGGAGAAGTGAGTGAAAAAGTGATGTATTTGCATTAGCCATTATACTATATGAAATGATAGCTGGTAATAATCCATTGTTAAAACTGGTTAATGAATACAATATAAGCTATGAGAATGCTGTAAGAGAGGCTAAATGAAATATAAGCTCATTGGGCTACAGTAATTATGTAGCTAATGTGTTAGAGGAGCTAATTAGTGGGTAAACTAGGATGGCTCCTGAGGATAGACTATCTATGAGAGAATTTAGAGATAAACTCATAGACATCTTCTACTTGCTATAGTAAAACATTATGGTATAATGGTATAACACTAAAGTCAAGATGATACGAATAATCTACATTTATTAATTATGATAATTTAAACTTGGAATTAAAGTATAAAGATAACAAACAGATAGCAGGTTTTACTTAAAGTATCATGTAATGATGTAAGCTTATAAGTTATTTCTGACATATAACTATGCCAGAGAGTTCAATATGATGACCGCTGGAACTTCTGATAAAAATACATGATGATGGCTGGGATACCTGAAGTAAAGTAAACTTTATGGCTGTCGAGGGACACTAACCCTCTAATTCTATTTAATCCATTAGAGTAAGAAAAAGGAATGTATAGATTAAATGATGTTCTTTAGATGTATAATGCTGTAAAGAATCCTTCATGTATTGCATCAATGATCTTTCTTGGCTCTTTTGCATCGCCTATTATGTATACTCTCTTTGCTATCTTCCTTGCTGCTTCAACGATCTTATTATCTAGCACTGGCTCACGGCCAACTGCTAGGATTACCGTGTCAGCCGTTATTGCTTCCTTCTTGGCTGGAGGCTTGAAGATTACTACTTTGTCTTTCTCTATCTCTATGACTGGTGTGCATGTTAGTGCTTTTATCTTGTACTTCTCTAGTAAGCCTCCAGGTCTTACTAGGGCTATCTTTGATGCTGGCTCTAGGTCTGGTGCTAGTTCAGGCTGTAACTCTACAATTGTAACTTCCTTATCTTGCTGTGCAAGGTATAGTGCTGTTTCGACGCCTACAAGGCCTCCACCCACTATTATAACTTTGTTTCCAACTTTGGCCTTACCTAGAAGTACGTCGTCTGCTATAACAGCGTTCCCTACGCCAGGTATACTGGGTATTAGTGGTTTAGATCCTGTAGCGATTACTACAACGTCCGGCTTTATTTCCTCTATGAATTTTTCATCCACCTCTTTACCGGTGATTACCTTTACTCCTAGCTTGGATAGTTGTGTTTCATACCATTTGATTAGCTTTGCTACTCTCTTCTTGAATCTTGGTACTGCTGCGACTTTAGCTGTTCCACCAAGCTCTTTCTCCTTCTCCACAAGGACTACATCATGTCCTCTTATTGCAGCTATTCTAGCTGCCTCGAGGCCTGCTGGTCCACCACCAATAATTAGGACCTTGTACTTTACTGGGGCCTTGGGTAAGTATTCTTCACTGGGCCATTTGTACTCGAATCCACATAGTGGGTTTACAGCACACCAGCTTGGCTTATCTAGGAATAGTCTTCCACCGACACACCCGTCATTGCATGCTTGGCATGGTCTTATATCTTCTATTCTTCCTTCCATAACCTTCCTTGGCCACTCTGGATCAGCAATTAACTGTCTACCTATGAATACTGCGTCAACATAGCCTTTCTCTATTGCATCTACAGCGATCTTGGGGTCTACTATTAGTCCACCACTTATCACGGGTACGTTGACTACGCTCTTTATTTCCTTAGCTAGCTTGAAGAACCATCCCTCCTCTTCGGAGTAGTAGTATGGCATTAACAACATATCCATGGTGTCATAGTTTCCACCAGTGATGTCGAATGCGTCTACACCAGCCTCCTCTAGTCTCTTAGCAATCTGCTTAGCATACTCGACTGTTATACCGCCCTCTAAGAACTCATTAGTGCAAAGTCTAAAGATAACGGGATAGTTTTTGCCACAGAGCTCCTTAATCCTTTGGACTATCTCTACAGCGAATAATGCTTTATCTGCACCATACTTGTCTGTACGCTTGTTAGTTAATGGTGAGAGGAACTGGCATACCAGATAACCGTGTGTACCATGTACTTCGACAGCATCGAATCCGGCCATTTTTGCACGTTGAGCTGCTTTAGCGAAGTCTTCAACAAGCTGTTCAACCTCTTCAGTTGTTAACTCTCTTGGTGTTTTAGGTGGTGGAACAATCTTTCTACCCATAGCTGTGGGTCCAACAGGCTGTGGTACCTTAGCCTGTATTCCGCCATGAACTAACTGTATTGCAGCAGCTGCACCATGAATCTTAATTAGATCAGTTAGTCTTGTAAGTCCAGGTATCAAGCTGTCATCGTAGATCCCTAGTTCTCCCTCAACAAGCTTACCGTCTTCACGTATGTAGCTTGCCTCAACAATTATGAGGCCTACTCCGCCACGGGCACGAGTCTCATAGTATGCTAGAAGTTGCTCTGTAACCTCACCTCTAGGCCCTGCAAACCCTATAACCATAGGCGGCATAACTATTCTGTTACGTACTTTTAAGGAACCTATATAGAAAGGTTCAAAAAGTCTCTCATAAGCCAAGGAAAAACACCACCAAATACAGAATAAGGATATAATATAATGTTACTTTTGGTGATAAAGTACTGACACGTAAGTAACATTATTAACTAAGATACTTATACTTTCATTTAACCGTAATAATGATTAAATAGTTAACAATGAATCAAACTAGTGCTTACGTGGCCTCCTTTCTTGGTACAATATACTTTATTCTACAAGCTTTATCCCTTATACACTTTGCAACAGTTATTTCTGTTATCTCTAAGGCTATCTCCATTAGATGGTTTATAATACTATGTAGGAGTGATTCTCCCTCTTGGAACTCTTTTGCTATCTCACCTTTAACTTTAAATGTGTTTAAGGCTAGACCGATATCGTTCTCTATGTAAGCTTTTAATGAGTCTAGGACAACCTTTTTTGAGTAAATGTAACGTTTCTTGACCTTTTCAGGTAACTTACCATATTGCTCTCTTACTATGAGCATGAGTTTCTCTATGGTACCAAGTAAGTATTTAACATTCTTTAAGTAGAGCATGTGATCAACTATATTTAATGTTTCTTCACCTATTGATGAGGCAACCTTACCTTTACATAACCTTAAGCCTAAGTAGTATAGGCGTTCAACATCACCTATTAGTGCCTTAATTCTCCCTAGATAGTCCTCTTTTTGTGTATTAATATACTCTAATATATGATCTAATATTTCACAAATGAATGATGCTATTCTGATAATAACACTTCTAATGTCAAGATCTGCATCTAGGAATATTATGCTTGTCTCTCTATCATATAACTTGTTTTCAACTGTTACAACACCCACAAGTTTACTTTGTAGCTCACGAATTACCTCATTTACTTTACTCTTATTTCCTACAATCCTAATACTCTTTATACCTTCAATGTAAGCTACTGTTACCTCTCTAGCAAGCCTCTCATGTCCTCTAGTGAGGTCTAACATTAAGTAGTAAAAGGATGTATCAGGTTTTGTTTGTGAGGGTATAGGAGGCTTTATTGTTATAACCCTACCATCGTATATGAGGTCAACGGTTGACCCTGTATTTAGCTTTAAGTCTAGAATCCACTTTTTAGGTAAAGTTACCGCATATGATTTCTCTCCGACCTTTATAATTTTACGTTTATCATACTGTATCATGTCGGCAAACCCTATGCATCCTTACCGTGTAAGTAGTACATATTATCGTTTATAAGGATTAAATAATGTTTTTAAGTTCTAGCTTCTATTTCTCTTTACGAAAAACTTATAATGGTGCACCAAATTCTTTCATACGGTGTACTAATGGTTTGAGGTGACCGGAGGAAATGCATATTCCAGACGGCTTCCTAGATCCAGTAACAGGAGCTGTGACATACATAATATTCTTGATATATCTTGGGCTTTCATTAACAAAAATTAGGAGTATTAAAGAACCGCTTAATGAGAAGATTTCATTAGTCTCGGCATTAGCTGCTGGTATATTTGTTGCACAAATGCTCAATTGGCCCATTCCAGGTGGTACTAGTCTGCACTTTGTTGGAGGAGCTCTTGCAGAAATACTATCAGGACCATACTTAGGATTTCTAGTTATATTCCTTGTACTATTAGTACAGTGTCTAGTATTCCATGATGGCGGCATTACAGCACTAGGAGCTAACGTCTTGAATATGGCGATAAACGATGTTCTCATAGGCTACGGGTGTTATAGGTTAATGCTGAAGATACTAGGCAATACTAAAAGTGCTAGATTGTTGGGAGCACTTATCGGGGGTTAGCTTGGAATCACATTAGCTGGTGTAGCTTGTGGCTTAGAGATCGGGTATTCGCCCGCATTCCCATATGGGGTGGCTGTAACAGTACCTATTATGGGCTTTTGGCATGCAGTATTAGGTGTTATTGAGGGAGTTATAACTGCTATGGTAGTGGAGTACTTGTACACTAAAGCTCCATCAGCATTCATAACCATGAAGTCTCAAAAGGGGTGAAGGAGCTATGATAAGTAAGAAAGCTCTAATTTTAATAGTTGTTCTAGCATTGATCAGCCCGGTATTCGGGGTTATGTTAGCTGATATGGTAGGCTATCATGAGCCGCTGGATGTTGCTGCAGAGAAGCTAGGATTAGAGGATATAACTGATAAAATTAACTGGACACCATTCCTTGACTATACGGTGCCAGGTTTACCAGATGTAATAGGATACATTATCTCAGGATTTATAGGTGTAGCAGTAATACTGGGAATATGCTACCTGGTTAAAGTCTTCACTACTGGTAGTAAGAGATGAAACATACACTAGCACAAAGCTATCTTAATGAACTTAGAGAAGCTATGGGATGTATACTTACCTATTCGAAAGTAGAGTACTTTACACCATACGCTATAATACCATGGCTTATACTAGTACTCACAGTAGCTACAAGCGCTACAATAATAACGCCTCTATTGGCAATACTTCTTTCTCTAACCATTTTGACTATAGTGTATAAGAGTAGTGCAGTTAAGGAGTTAAGAGCATTAGGTAAGCCGATATTATTCATTGCGATAATGGTGTTTATAGTTTCATCCCCACTACTCTTAATGGGGTCAAGAACTGATGTTTTTCACGTTTATAATTAGAGTTATAGCATCAACTACCACGTTTATTATCACTTTACGTCTTATAGGCTGGCCAAAAATAATTACCGGACTCTACTATCTTAAAGTACCAGAGGAACTTATAAAAACAATAAATCATATGATAAGGTTTATTCCATTATTCATAAACGACACATTATACATGCTTGCTGCAAGAGAAGCAAGACTCTTAGGTAAAATATCTAAATGGAATATCTGGAAGGTACTTGCTTCTATAGTTGCTGATATAATTTTAAAATCTCATTATAGGGCTTGGACCTTAAGCATGGCATTAGAGGCTAGAACAATAAAGTCTAATCCTTCTTTGAAAAGTAATAGAAAGTTCATATCCTCCTATGATATTATGTTACTGACAGTGGCTATAGTATTATTATTAGTGGAGGTTAAATTGTGTTTATGGAATGGCATATAGAAGTCAAAGACTTATGGTTTAGCTATATTAAAGGAGAATATGTTTTAAAGGGAACTAATTTCGAGGCCAAACCAGGAGAGATAACAGCACTCGTAGGGCCAACAGGATGTGGTAAATCTACATTACTCCTGATTATAGCTGGATTATTAAAACCATTGAAGGGTGAGGTATACTACAATGGTAATCCTCTTAGTAGCATACTACCCAACATTAGAAGATATATAGGATTGCTTTTTCAAGACCCCGATGCACAATTATTTAACTCAACAGTTTACGATGAAATAGCATACGCATTAAGATCTTTAGGATGGAAAGAAGAAGTTAGAGCAAAAGCTCTTTCAATAGCTACAAACCTGGGCTTACGTAAATTGCTTCATAGACCCCCATTTAGACTTAGTGTTGGAGAAAAGAAAAAGGTAGCTTTAGCGTCGATTCTCGTATATGACCCTAACGTACTTCTCCTTGATGAGCCTACGGCCAACCTTGATGGTCATAGTGTAAGTGTCGTCAAAAATACTATACTGAATGCCAAAGATGAACGAAAGACTGTGATTATTGCGTTACACGATATAGGGTTTGTGGTTCAGGTAGCAGACGTCATATATGTCATGTGTGATGGAGAGATCAAGAGGAGATGTAGAGTGTATGAGTTATTAGACGATGAGGTAATAAAGGAGGTAAATCTCCCTCTACCAGTATTTGCCCGAGTGTTAAAGAGAATGAATATAGATGTAAAAGACTTAATTAGATTCATTAGAGAAACTAACAGTTAGCATCTAAACTCTTGAAAAACATTATTTTGCTTGTTTCTTCTCCAACTGCTCTATAAACTCATGTATCAGTTTATTAACTTCCTCAGGCTTCTCGTATAATACTAGGTGACCTGCATTTTCTATTACTATTAGTTTAGAGTTTGTTATTAGCTTATGTATCTGTTTTGACTGCTCTACTGGCGTTACCTTATCATCTTTACCTACAATTATTAATGTCGGACATTTAATCTTAGGTAATATGCTTGTTGCATCGTAATCTTTGAAATGCTTCTCATATTGGAATACATATCCAGGCAGGCTTTCAATATACTCACGGTTGTCTTCCATAAACTCCTTGAAAACATTCTCTGGTGATGCTGAACTAAAGAAGAGATCCCGATATAGTCGTCTTGTAATCGGATTGTCTGTGAATAATAATTTCCTCCATAGTATTGGTGGGGTGTTCCGGATGAATTTGTCTAGTAATGATACCTTGAGCTTGACTAGTGAACCTATTAAGACTAGTCCCTTAATACCATGTTCGCTAGCATAGGTTTGTGCTATCATACCTCCAAAACTATGACCTATGAGTATAGTGTTTGATTCCTCTATGTTCAATGTTTTTAATACCTTGGCCAGATCTCTTATGTAATCGTTTATACTCACCCTTTTCGGTTTATCAGACATTCCATAACCGCGTTGGTCATAGGCTATGACCCTATAGTATTTCTTAAAGTATTCTAACTGGTACTTCTAATTACTTATTTGACTTGGAGAGCCATGAAGAAAAACTAGGGTTATTGGAGTAAGGTACTCTCCTACTTCCCTACTTGAATCATATACTCTAATTTCCACCCCATTAATATCTATTGTAAATGTGTTTTTGATTACTTTATCAACATACAATCATAAACACCATAAGCTATGTTTCAAAGTATTTCAGCATTCTACGTGACTATGATAGTAGTATACTTAAACCTTATAAATAATACGTACATATTAAACCATGTCATAGAGTATATGAGGTCGTGTCGAGGCCAGAGGAAGATACTATGCCTGGTGCTGAAGAATTAATATATGAAGTGTTTTTAGCGTTAGGATTAGCTCTCGTCTTTGGCAAGCTCTTCGAGGAAGCATTTGCCAGGTTAGGATTTCCCCCTGTAATTGGTGATCTTTTGTTAGGGCTAATTTTAGGGAAGACATTATTGAGTATATTTCCAACTACTGATGTTGTTGAAACATTCTCATGGTTTGGTATAAGCTTGCTCCTCTTTTATGCAGGATTAGAAACTAGGTATGGAGAATTTATGAGACATATGCCAACATACGGTGTAATAACTATTGGTGAGGTCTTTAGTGCCTTCTTAATAGGCTATATTGTTGGTGTAAGTTTTGGTTATACTCCTGAAAAAGCTTACTTCGTTGGAACAATTCTTGTTGCTACAAGTGTCAGCCTATCTGTTAGGACATTAATAGAGATAAATAAGTTAACAACAATTGAGGGTAAAACAACTTTAGGTATAGCTGTGCTTGACGATCTTGCTGCATTAATTATCATTGTAGCTGGGGCATCACTTGCTCAAACTGGGACGTTTGATATATTTAGTCTTGTTAGGACAGCTTTAATAGCATTTGCAGCTTGGTTACTTACAGTAGTCTTAGTTCATAGAGCTAGCTATTATATAGCTAGGTTTGCAAGTAGATTACACGTTGAAGGATCACTATTTGCAATAGTACTGGGAATATTTGCATTATTAGCTTATCTTGTGAAATATGTTGGAATATCATATCTTATAGTAGCCTATGCTACTGGTTTAGCATTTTCAGAAGCCTATGGTGTCAAGAGGGTAGCTGAGAGTATAAGATCTATAGCAATACCATTTTCAGCACTATTCTTTATTACAACAGCTGCTGCCATAGATATAAAGGTTGTCATGAGCCCACAGTATGCCCCATTCTACTTGGCTATGGTGGCGGCCGCCTTCACAGGTAAAATGCTCGGTGGAGGACTTACCTCATACATTATAGGCTATCCTGCATGGTCAGCAATAAGAGTGGCCGTAGGGCTCTTTCCACGTGCAGAATTCTGCATTGTTGCAGCATACTTTGCTGTCAGAGGTGGAATTCTTAGCCCAGAAGCATATTTAGCAGCAATAACAATAGTCCTAGTTACAAACTTCCTAACACCAGCACTATTAAAAGCAGTGTACCTTAGGGGCCCGGAAGTTAAAACGATAACACCACGTTTCAAAATAAGAAAGAGCGTTAAATATACTCAACATAAGTAGTACTAGTGGGGAAAACGTTAGGTGGATATAGATATGTTTATGAAAGCAGCTAAAAACGTTTTATCGATGCGTATAAGAGACTTCATCGAAAAGTATAGTGATCTACTACCACCATATGGTATAATAACAGAGGATGAGAGTGTCGAAAAAGTATTAGACATGGTTAAGGGAGGTAAACACTACATAATAGTTGTTGATAAACGTGGTAGAGTTAGGGGTATAGTAACCTATCTTGACCTATTATTAGCATTAGGTGGACCACCTAAGGCTGTAGCAGCATTTATGCCCCTTGCAAGTATGGCTTCCTCTCTCAGAAAAATCAAACTTTCATCAGAGGTTCTTCCCAAGGTTCTTGTAAAACGTATTATGGAGAGACACCCACATCATGTAAAACTTACTAACACCGTCGAAGATGCGATAGATGCTATGAGTCGGGATCATACGTACCATGCAGTAATAGTTGATGAGAAGGGTAGGGCCAAGGGCGTACTAACGGCTCATGCAATATTCAGAGCAGTCATAAAGGAGGCTAGGGCAGAGAGCGAATAGAATGCACTCTTAATACCCTTATGAACTCAGCTACTGTAGAACCAACTACCAATATACTTTGATTTAGTATAATAGGGATGTTCGATTTAATTCTTAGTTTGTTTACATTAAAGTTTGATTAGTGGTTTAGAAGAATGAATCTTCATTCTAAAATGCATTGAGCTTTAGGCTTCAGCAGCTACCTCTTCCTGTTGCTTAGCGGCCTTTACTGGTTTTCCTAGTCTTATCGTTTCTATTATGTCCTCTGGACTTACCTCCTCTTTACTATATGTTGCTATTTTTACTCCTCTATCTAGTATTACGAATTTGTCTGCAACTTCGTAGACGTGGTATACGTTGTGTGTGATGAATATTACTCCTATACCGCTATTCTTTAGCTCCTTAACTAACTCGAGTACTTTATGAGTTTCTCTAACTGATAGGCTTGCCGTTGGCTCGTCAAGTATTACGAGTTTTGCTTTGAAGTATACTGCTCTTGCTATTGCTACTGCTTGTCTTTCACCACCAGAGAGAGCTGAAACTCTAACACTAGAGTCTCTAATTTTAACTCCTATTTCTCTAACCTTTTTAAGAGACTCTAGTGTCATCTTCTTTAGGTCTAAGAATTTGAAGGGACCAACTTTCTTTACCGGCTCTCTTCCTAGGAAGAAGTTTCTTGCAACGCTAAGTAAATCTATTAATGCTAGGTCTTGGTAGACTATTTCTATTCCTGCCTCTCTAGCTTCTTTAGGTGAGTTCCATCTAACTTTACGTCCATCAAACCATATTTCTCCTTTGTCTGGCTGATACACTCCAGCTATAATCTTGGCCATTGTTGACTTTCCAGCACCGTTGTCTCCTAGTAGTCCTACAACTTCTCCTCTATCCATTTCGAAACTTACGCCTTTTAAGGCCATTACGGTGCCAAAGGACTTCCACACATCTACAACTTTTAGGAGAGGCTCGGGCATAGGGACAGATACCCCCATAGTTTTTAATCATAACAAACTAATAAATACATCTCACTTCCTCCTAGTTAACACCCTTCTCATCATACGGTAGTTAACTATTGTTGCAGCTATGAGTATGGGTCCTACGAAAGCCTTATACCAGTATGGTGGAGCACCAGCTAGGACGAGTCCTACTCTGAACATTGATAGTGTTATTGCTCCTATTGCTGCTCCTATAATGCTTCCATAACCCCCAAATAGTGAGCATCCACCAACAACAGCTGCAGCAATAGCCTCTAGTTCTAAACCATAACCCCAGCTTGGGTCTACTAATCCCAGTCTACTCATGCTGAAGAATCCTGCGAAGCCAGCTAGTACTGATGATATTACGAAGTTAAGTATCTTAACTTTACCTACTGAAACTCCTACACGATGTGCTACTAGCGGGTTTCCTCCAGCAGCAAAACACCAATTACCATATCTTGTATATTCCAGTAGTACTGTGAATAAGAGTAGTACTCCTACAAACCAGAATGCTGAGGTTCTGAAGTCACCCACTATTCTACCATTCAGGATGTATAGGTAGTGTGGGTCTCCCTGGTACTCTTGGGGGAATCCTCCTGTAATGAATAATGTTACACCTCTAAGTAGCATCATGAATCCAAGGCTTACTATGAATGAGTGTAATTGCGTTTTGACTACTGTAACCCCTATTATGCCGCCTATACAGGCTGCTATAAGAAGGCTTGTTAGGAATGCTACTGGTGTACTTGTGCCATTGTTAACAAGTATTACTGCAAGTACAGGTGCTAGCACGTATATTGAGCTAACTGCTAGATTAAACTCACCACTGATCATTAATAATGCTACACCTATTGTTATGACTCCTAGCTCAGAGGCTATGGACAGTATTCCTGCAACGGTTGATGGTGCTAGGAAGAATGGATTAAGTATTGTGAAGACCACTATTAGGGCTACTGCTCCTACAAGTATGCCTAACTCTGGTCTACTAAGTATTATTGATCTGATTGTTTCATTTCTTTCCTTTATAGCTTCATGCGACCTCATGGTTTAATCACCCCTTAGTTTGGCTTAATTACAACCTTCATTGCCTTACCTTTAATAGCCGTGTCCATGGCTTCTCGGGCCCTCTCTAATGGGAATATATGTGTTACAATCTTACGGAATGAGAGCTTTTCACCATACTTTCTCATGAGCCTAAACGCTTTCTCATAACCTTGTAACGGATGATTGGATATACCTATTATACGTGCGTTCTTATGGGATATTAGGACGGCAGGATTGAACTTTATGTCCCTACCTACGTCAATGAATACTCCTACAACTAAGAGTGTACCACCTTTTTCCTTTAGCATTTTAAGACCATCAACTATTGCCTCTGGTACTCCAGCACATTCAACTACTAAATCCGCCCCTCTGCCGCCAGTTAGCTTGAATACCTCTCTTACACGTTCTTCAGGGTTACGTAAGTTTACTGTATAGTCTACTACATTCTTGAACTCCTTCTCTATGTAGCTAACTCTCCATTCGTCAGCTTCAGAGCCCGCACCAACAACTATTACGTCTCCTGCACCAACAATTCTAGCCATGATAGCGTGTATGAGACCTATGGGGCCAGGGCCTAGTATTACCACGTTATCTCCAGGACTGTAACCATGAATATCGAGAACCGGTGAGCATGGTTGCATAGCCTTCATGTAAGCACCATAAGCTACAGCGAAAGGCTCTGTTAGAACAGCCATTTCTGGAGGTATTCCATCGGGCACTTTAAATAGTAACGTACTGGGATGAATGTACATTAGCTGGGACCATCCACCATAGAGGTGTGGCGGCTCTTTACATGATCTTGTCGTACCATAGCAGAAAGCTCGTTCACACCAAGCTACATAGCCATAAGTGAACCTACAGGTATAGCATGTACCACATGGTACGTCGCATACTGGTACTACTCTATCGCCTGGTTTAAGCTCTTTGCCTGCGGCTTCAAGCTTAACACTAGCCTCCTCGCCTATTTCGGTTATCTTGCCCACGATCTCATGTCCTGGTATTATCGGAAATGGTGTTATTACTCCACCTGGATGAATGAACTCCCCAAGAAACATATGTTTATCAGTACCACAGATACCTGAGTACTCAACCTTCATTAAAGCTTCATTCTTAGATATCTCTGGTTTAGGGAACTCTTGAATCTCTATTACTCCTGGTTTAACCATTACAGCTGCTTTTACCATAGCTAATCTACCTCCTCTTAAGGATCCATTCACCTATATACTTGTTTATGAGGGAAGCTATTACGAGGATTATACCAATGAAGGCTGTATACCAGTAAGCTGAAATACCAACTAGAACCAGACCACACCTAACCATAGCGATTATAGTAGCTCCTATTGCTGCTCCTATAATGCTTCCATAACCCCCAAATAGTGAGCATCCACCAACAACAGCTGCAGCAATAGCCTCTAGTTCTAAACCATAACCTAATAGAGGGTCAACCATTTTTAAACGATCTAATGTGAGGCAGCCTCCAAGACCAGCTAGGAGGCTAGAGAGGATGAAGTTTATTGTCTTTACTCTTCTAGCGTTGATACCTAGTGCTTCGGCTATTCTAACGTCGCGTCCAACAGCAAATACGTGATTGCCGTAGGGGGTGAGCTCAAGGATTATAGTGAAGATGATTACGAAGAGTATAAACCATATTATTGAAGCCCTAAAGCCGAAGGGTGTTCTACCACCTAAAGTGAGCATAAGTGGATGTGGAGGACCACGGTATTTTACAGGGAACCCCCCAGTAGCCATTAGGAGTATTCCTCTAAGTGCAAACATTACACCAAGGGTTGCAATAAATGAGGGTATATGCGTCCTTAAGGTTATGAGTGCATTAATGTAGCCTATTATTCCACTTAGCAACATGGCTATTATAAAGCTTAGTGTCATATCTAAACCTAAATTAGTTAAGGTTATAACTGTAAGGGGGGCAAGTGCGAAAACCGCTCCCACTGATAGATTAAATTCACCACTAATCATGAGAAAGGCCACACCAACGACTACAATACCTAGCTCTGCTCCAATAGTAAGTATGGCTATAAGGTTATCAGTGGTTAAAAATGCCTCAGTTAGATACGAGAATGCGGATATAACCAGAATTGCACCAACAACTGCTCCAATTTCAGGTCTGTATAGGATTTTAGGGAGATGAGGCATATTTCATCCTCTCTAGGTTAATCTTATTGAAGTTTCATCATTCACTTAGTCGGACGAGTAAAGCGTTAAATGAGCGTTACATTACTACAAGAAGAAGAAAAAATATTAAATTTTTAGGGATTTGCCTTAATTAGGTTTCCTACTTAGGCTCCACCAGTCTTCTCAATCTGCTTTAAGATGACGTCTAAGTTGGCTTTGTCTACTACGGTTGGTCCTGTTGGTATCTTCATTGGTGGTAATATACCATACTTTAGATATAGGTATGCTGTGAATACCGAGTAGAATGCTTGTGCCGCTGGCTGTTGGCTAACAGCACATAATGTTACACCCTCTTTGATACCGTCTAGTATCTTGGGGCTTAGGTCAATACATGCATGGAATACTTTGCCCTTTAGTCCTTGCTCCTTAATTAACTTGATTGCTGGATGGCTACCACATGGTCCTAGTGTGAATATTATCTCAGTGTCAGGGTGTTTTGCTAGATAGGACTTTAATATCTCCATAGCCTTTGTTGGATCCATTGTTATATCTAGTCTCTCACAGGGTACACCCATCTCCTTACATACCTTTAGGATACCGTCAGTTCTCATCTCCAGACATATTAGACCTGGCTGGTGAATGCCTACAACAGCTCTCTTTGGTAGTCTGCCGGTAATGCCCTTAAATCTCTTAATAGCCTCCTTAGCTAGTACCTCACCGGAGATCCTTTCATCCATACCTACATATCCTAGGTATGGTATTCTCTTATCTTCTGGCCTGTAGTCCTCAATGTTGACTGCTAGTACTGGTATACCCTTCTCAATAGCCTTCCTTAGTACCGGGTCCATAGCCTCAGGATCGGATATTGTTACAATTAGGAAGTCTGGCTTCTTAGCAATAGCTGCCTCAATAAGCTCAACCTGCTCCTTAATACCATACTTCTCTGGAGCAACGAACTTTAAGTCAACCCCGGGTAGTACGCTAGCAGCTGCTTGAGCTGCCTTCATCTGGCATGCCCAGAATGGGTCTGCTGGACCAGCATGTGGTATGAAGTAGACGGTCCATTTCTTCTCAACTTTTGGTGTTGCAGTAACCGTTACAGTCTTAGTCTGGATAACTGTTTGTGGAGCACCTGCAACTGTAGTTGTAACAGTCTGTGTAACTGTGGCTGGTTTTACTGCTACTGCACCTATGCCATAACCTATAATTAGACCCACAATAAGTAAGACAACAGCCATAATTATAGCTGTGTTTTTCGAGATGGAGGCAGACACTAATAACTCACCCAATCTTTGAATGGATTGACTAACCCTTATTTTAGCTTTTTGTTAAAAACTTCATGATAAAAAGTGTTATTTAAAAGGTTTAGTATATTTTAAAGGATAAGGAAGTTTACAGTCAGCGTTCTCTGAAAGTATAACCCAAGAAACCTGTTTTTCAATTGACATTATATAACCATAAATAGACTAAGTGTTCCTTTTGAGGGATTCAACAATTGTCTAAAATTTTTAAATTTTTATACTACTCTAATACTCCATTCAAGTATTCGTGTTATCCTATGAGTGATTATGAGAAAATGTATAAACTTTAGTTTATATAGATTTAAATTCTTGGTGGTTTCTTGTGGGTAGGGTTGTTGGTGTAGGTGTAGTAGGCTTAGGAAGAATAGGAATAGTGCATTCAGAAATATTTGCTAGTAAAGTTGAAGGATCTAAATTAGTTGCAGTCTGTAGTAGGAGTGAAAGTAAAGCAAAGTCTGTTGCTTCACAGTTTGGTGCAAAATGGTATACAAATTATGAGGACATGCTTAAAGATAAAGATGTTGAAGCAGTAGCCATATGTACGCCAACATTCCTCCATGCAGACATGATAATAAAGGCTTTAGAAGCAGGTAAACATGTGTTCGTTGAGAAGCCTTTAACAGTTACCGTAGCTGATGCGGAGAGAGTGGTTAAAGCCGCAAGTAAAGCGAGCGTAATATGTCAAGTAGGGTATATGAGGCGATTCGAGTACTCATATAGTGAGGCAAAGAAGGCTATAGATGAAGGAAAGATAGGTAGACCAGTATTCATTTCAGCGATTTCAAGAGATCCAGCACCACCACCAGGCTGGGTAGCAGATCCCAAGCTCAGTGGTGGAATATTCTTAGATCTCATGTCACACGACTTTGATGCTGTAAGATGGCTTATGGGGAGTGAAGTAACCGAGGTCTATGCTTATGGAGAAGCATACATCTACGATGAAGTCAGAGCTAAGGGGGATATTGATGTAGCAACGGTTTTTCTAAAGTTTGCTAATGGTGGTGTAGGAATAGTTCATGGAACTCGTAAGTCAGTTTACGGTTACGATATTAGAACAGAAGTATACGGTACTGATGGTACACTCTTCATAGGCAGCAGCTTGGACCCAATGTTCGCCCTAGGCTCGCCTCAAGGAATAACATATAGGGGGCACCCATGGTTCCAGAAGAGATTCTATGATGCCTATGTTGCTGAGGATAAACATTTCATAGAATGTATCCTTGAAGGTAAAAAGCCATTAGTAGGAGTAATCGACGGCTTAAGGGCTGTTCAGATAGCTGAGGCAGCATGGAAATCAATAAAAGAAGAAAAACCAATAAAAATAGAGCTATAGACAAACTACACTATAATTAAATATACATATGTATGTATTTAATAATAGATAGATACTGTGAGAGAGACGTAAAAGTGGCCCTCTTTTAGTTAAATAATTTTAACTTTTTGCCCCTCTTCCCTAATATATTACTGCTTGATTATAATCTCCTTGTAACACTCTCTGAGAATATTAATTTAAAGGGGAAGTATTATGGTATGGTTTTAGCTTGTTAAGGGTTAGATTTAATAATGTGTACAATGTAGAACAAGTAATGATAGCTCATGAAGCATGAGGTGGTTATAAACGCCTCTATCAATATCTACAGATTATGTAAAGAATACTGTTAAAAGCACAAAACCAACTAAACTAACACTACCTGTTCCACCACGTGTTGACCATGCAGACCATATCATAAAAACCGCACTTGATGGCCATACCAAGTTAGCTGCAGACCATATTATACATCCAGAGATGAAAGGTAAATTACTCGACGTTATAGGCTCAGTTATACGTAGACTCAACATAATGATACTTGAGAAGCCTCTTAAAGAAGGAATATCAGAGGATGAGATAAAGAAGATAATTGTAGCTAGGTACAGAATCTACGATACACTACTAGAGATGATATGGAACCTAGTAGGTATGGAGAAGAAGTGGGCTGGCTTTAGTAGAGAGGAAGTAGAGAAGGCTATAAGTGCTATACTTAATGCCCTGAAGGAATGGGAGGAGCTAGAGAGAAAGGAGCTTGGAAGCCCAGTTATACTGAAGTCTGTTATTGATGAGCAACTTAGAGGAATGAAGTTAGTTAACAAAGGCAACAGCATGCTAGCATGGATGGCTGAGGAGGCCGAGAAAGAGCTAAAAGAGGACAACTTAGCAGAAAGCTATGTAAAAGCTATGAGCAAACTTATCACAACAAACTTCTACTACATAACATACGAGAAGGGTATGTGTAAGTACGGTAACGATTACGCTCTAGGATTAAGATGGCTACGTCACTTAGGATATGTACAAGTCTCAACAAATCCTGCCCTTGCAGCTAGAGCATACGATGACGACCCAGAATTATGGGAAGCATTCAAGGAGTACGCTAAGGAAGTTCTAACAAAAGAGTATCCAGAGTGGTTTAAGGAGCCCGAGAAATACGCTGATGACATAGCAATGGAGGCTACAAGATTTGGTCTACTAGACAACTTCTACGTATTCAGAGTCCCATTTGCACTATCCAAGTATCATGATGGACTTGTAAGCTACCAACTCAACCCATTAATAGCGGATAAGGTTGACGAAAGCGTTAAGGCCGCTAGAGAGTTCGCTAGAAGGCTAGAAAGAGACCTAACGGTCTACGATGCGTACCTATGGTGGGGCTATAGTACACTAGTAGAGAAGGGTAGACCAAACCTAGTAATCAAGGTTGCAGCAGGCTACCCAGCATCAATAGAGATTGCTGAGAAACTAAACGAGATGGGCATAGGACAGAACATCACAGTAAGCTATACAGTCGCTCAAGAGGTACTAGTAGCTTATGGTGCAATGAAGGGTATGGCCAAGGCTATAAGGAAGAGTATCCTACCAACACAGACATATGACACCAACATGGGTGGCAGACTAGAGGATCACCTAAGAGAGAGTACAGCAGCAGAACTACTACTCAAAGGTTTAGAGAAGGTTGATGAGAAGAAGAGAGAAGAGATAATAGACAAACTAGCAAAAGGCCTAGGAGTTAAGGAAGAAGTATGGGCTGAGATGAAGAAGAAACCATTAAAGGAGAGAGTAGACTTCTTAATGGGCAAGAGGGTTCTAGGAAGAAACATGCTAAGAGACGCATATGTAGAGGCACTAGTTGAGACAGGAGCTTACGGTAGTAAGGAAGAAGTACTCAAAATGCTAACACCATTAGAAAACGCCATAAAGCTATCTGGAACCTACGTAGCACACAGAGTCTACGAAATACTATTTGCCCCATGGAATAAGGTTAAGTGGGTTGAACACTTAACAAAAGAATATGATATCTCACTTGAAGAGGCAGAAATAATACTAGACCGTATAGACCTACTACCAGCATCAAAGAGAAAACCAATGGACACACTACTAACATTAGGATGTAAGAACATGACAAACACTGAGTTCCCGAACCACCAGCTAGCAGTACTAAAGGAGGCCATGAGTAGCAACCTAGAAGACTACAGAGAATCAATAATGCAACCACTAGAAGAGGAGCCATTAAAAGTATTAATGAAGCTAGAGGACTTCGTAAAAGCATATGAGGCATCACCAGAAGTAAACGAGTTACTAAAGAAGGTAGGTATAACAGGAGACTACGGCACTAGAGGATTAAAACTAGAAGAGTGGCCAAGCTACGGCCCATGCGCTAAGACATTAAGAGAGTTCACAAACGCTTACCTAAAGTTCCGCGACAAAGTGATAAAGGCAATTAAAGAAATAGCATCAACCTTATAAATAAAGTAGTATATTTCGATTTTTCACTCACTCTTTCATAACTTTTAAAGTATTTATTGCGATAACTCCACTTTAATCTTTGAACCACTCTTCACCTTAGAGAACACTGAGGGATCCCCAAGTATTCTTCCAACAATATTCACTGGACTTGCAGGCCTAATCTCATCTGGACTTCTACTTGCAGGTGTTGGACCCCAGAATATACATAATGCGTCACCAGGAGGCCAAAAGGCTATAGTGCCCTTCTCAACTGTTTCTTTAGCATTTTCTTCATCAACATGAACCGGTGTTCTAAAGTAAACCTCGTCACCCCAGCGGTAGGCAGTAGACTCTATAGGCAAAGCACGAACTATAGCCTTAAATGTTTCTGGATTATACTCATCAGTTAACTCTGCTTCAACATAACCTGTAGCATCCGTGTATATCTTGATCTTAACTTTACTCATTGACATCACCAACATAGAGTAGTACTCGGGGAATAAAATAACATTTTTGTATCTTCAAATCTTACGTTAAGGATAGATTAAGATAGAATGAGATATACGATCATGAAGTATTTACCAGATTTGATCATACATTACCATGTTTAGCACATTTATTATAAACTATTGTAGTTCTCGTACTTCATTATCATGCCTCCCTGTCCGTTGATAACTTGTCTTATGTTTTCTGGTATACTTTTCCCAAGTGGTGTAAAGACTAGTGGAGGCATATTTACATCGATACATATTAAGGTCTTCACGAGAAGATCGGGCCATGGATTGATAGTATCATCTCCCACCTTAATGACTATGTACTTCTTACCTTTATATTCTGCTACTTCAACTTCGTGAGGTACCCCTGAAAACCCGATGAGCCTAGCCCTCTTAATCTTTACCCTATTCTGCATGAGGCTAAGCCCCATACCTTAGTTAAATTATTAAAAAAGCAGGAATAAAAATATTTTGACCCACTAGGAACTTCACTGTAATTTCCTTAAAGAGTGATATGAAATGTAAAAGCTAAGTTTAAAA
>CAZTBM010000026.1:0-23143 GCA_964611985.1 uncultured Desulfurococcales archaeon
ATAGCAACACGCTGCCTCTGACCACCACTAAGCTCATGAGGGTATTTTTCGTAAAAATAGTCCGGAGGCGATAGACCGACCTTTGACAGCATTTCAAGTACTAGTTCTTTTATCTCTTTTCCGCTTGCTATGCCATGTATTTCAAGAGGATGACTTACAATTTTACCTACTCGCATCCTTGGATTAAGTGACGTATATGGATCTTGGAATATTATCTGCATTCTCCTTCTATATGGTCTAAGTTTTTTCTCAGGAAGATATGATATGTCGTTTCCTTCAAATAGTATTGAACCTGATGTGGGTTTAAGTAATCTCACAACAAGTCTACCTGTCGTTGTCTTACCGCAACCACTTTCACCGACAAGACAGAATGTTTCACCCCCAATAATATCGAACGAGATGTCGTCTACGGCATGAACAAACTCTCTTTTACCCTTAACTGAGGCGAGAAATCTCTCTATAAGGCTTCTCTCGACAGGGAAGTACTTCTTAAGGTTTCTTACCTCTAATAGTATATTCTTCATATGCACTATCACCTCTTAGCATATAGCCAACATAAAACTCTACGGCCATCCTCTAATACTACCTCGGGAGGCTCCTTTTTACGGCAAATATCCATGGCTTTAGAGCATCTCGGATGAAACCTACAACCTGAAGGGGGATTCCGTAGATCAGGAGGCTCTCCAGGAATTACGTATAGCTCCTTCTTTTTGCCTAACTGTGGTATACTAGCTAAAAGCCCTCTAGTATAAGGATGTAATGGATCATAGTATATTTGGTCTACAGTGCCATACTCGACTATTTTACCAGCATACATTATGGCGGTCTTATCAGCTAAATCAGCAACGATACTTAAGTCATGGGTTATAAGCATTATTGAGAGCTTGAACTTACTCTTCAAGTATTTGAATATATCTAATATTTGGTCTTGAACTATAACATCTAGTGCTGTTGTAGGTTCATCAGCAATTATTAGTTTAGGCTTTAAAACTATAGCCGTAGCTATCATAACCCTTTGCTTCATTCCACCACTTAGCTGATGAGGATAATCATACGCTCTAGCCTTAGGTATGCCCAGTGACTCTAGGGTCTCCTCTGCAATCTTCCAAGCCTTCTTTACATCAGCACCAGTGTGTGAGATAAGCATTTCAACTATATGTTCACCAACCTTTATTAACGGGTTTAATGCTGCTGATGGGTCTTGAAATATCATTGAGATCTTTCTTCCCCTAACCTTTCTCATCTCAGTTTCGGGCAACTTTACTAGGTCTGTTCCCTCAAAGATAATACTACCGTTAACTATTCTCCCAGGGGGAGGGACAAGTTTCAATATGCTTAAACCTAGAGTACTCTTTCCACTACCAGACTCTCCAATTAAACCTAGTACTTCACCTTCATAGATATCTAAAGATACATTATCAACAGCTTTAACCACACCTGTGATAAGGGGGTAATATACTTGTAGATTCCGTATTGATAATATTGGCTTCATTGTCTCATCCTACTCTTAGGATTCAGTAATGCATTCAATCCTTCACTAATTAACATGAAGCCTAATGTCGCCAAGAATATCATTAATCCTGGAAACATAGTAGTCCACCAAATACCTCTAGTTACGTCCCCTCTACTGCCAGAGATATCAACACCCCAGTCCGGCTCAGTGGGCGGTAATCCTACTCCTAGGAAGCTTAATCCAGCCTCAGTTAGTATAGCATCGGCAAAGTTTAGTGATAGAACTGGTATTGCTACAAGAAGGACATTAGGTGCAACATAGGACCTTATAATCGTTAAGCTAGAGGCCCCTATGGCTTTTGCTGCTTCAACATATAAGTTTTCTCTAACACTAAGTGTCTGAGCTCGGACAACTCTAAAATAAGTTGGAATATATATGACTGCTATTGCTAAGGCTACATTGAATAAGCCAGGGCCTAACATGAATGAGATAGCTACTGCAAGAACTATTCCAGGAAATGCGTATAAGCTGTCCATGAGCAATGATAACACTCTATCCACTATCCCTCCCACATAGCCTGAAATTAGTCCTAAAGGTATCCCTATAGAGGCTATTACTACAGCTAATGCTGCAACCATGAGAGAATTTCTCGTACCCCATATCACCCTACTGAGAACGTCATAGCCTAGAAAGTTTGATCCTAGTGGATGAGATAAATCCGTAAATGGGGGTATATATGGCTTAGCAACAGCTTTATAGGGGTCATGAGGCACTATATATGGAGCGAAGATGGCTAAGAAGGTTAGAACCATTACAATGATGAAGCCTGTAATTAACATTTTACCCTCTATTGTGGCTCTTACTTCTTTTCTCCCTAAGATCATTTTATCTAAAAAGCCAGCCATACATTACACCCCTTCCTGACTAGTATCTTATTCTTGGATCTATGTAGGCGTAGATTATATCAACTATAGTGTTAACTATGACGACTACTATAGCGTAGACTACTACTGCTGCTTGAATAGCATTATAATCTCTATAGTATATGCTTTCCATAAGGAATGTGCCTAAACCTGGATAACTAAATGTGCTCTCGGTTAATACTGCACCAGCCATTAAGAGTGCAAACTGCATACCTGCAATAGTAATTATAGGTATTAATGCGTTCTTAAGAGCATATCTAAAGAATATAAGTTTCTCAGGTAGTCCTCTAGCTTTAGCAGCTACAATGAAGTCCTGCTGAAGTACTTCACTTAGATTTTGACGGGTCATTCTATTTATGACACCTGATATTATAAAGCCTAGTGCCAATGATGGAAGGGCCATATGAGATAGTACATCTAGGAATGCCTCTATATCTCCTTGTAGTAATGTATCAATAAGGTAGAGGCCAGTAATAGTTTTTATCCTATATTCAATGATTGTTGATATTCTACCAGATGTTGGAAATAAATGTAAGTAAACACCGAAAACCAATTGAAGTATTAGCCCAAGCCAGAATACTGGTATAGCGTAAGCTGCCACTCCAAAGAACCTAGAAACATGATCCAATATAGTGTTTCTTTTTAAAGCACCAAGAGATCCTAGAGTCAATCCTAAGATTATGGCTACGATCATTGAGAGTATTGCAAGCTCCACAGTTGCGAAGAACCTAGGCCAAATGAGAGTATTTATTGGTAACTTCCAGTAGTATGAGAGTCCAAAATCTCCTCTAAGCATTCTAGATATGAAGTCGATGTATTGAATATACCATGGTTTATCAAGACCCCACTGTTTCATTAATGCCTCTTTTATCTCGGGTGTGGCCTTAGGGCCTAAGATTACTTCGACAGGGTTACCTGGTAGAACACGTAATATTAAGAAGACTATTGTTAGTAATATGAATACCATAACTGGCATTAAGAGAAGCCTAGCAATAATGTATGTTTTTAATGTTGCCGTAGCCGCTCCCTCACCTTAATTACTTTGATGCTTGTTTATCCACAATTCGTAAAGTTAAAAAAGAAAGAAATAAGTTTTATTTTTAACTTAACCATTTTAACTTGGAGGCTTATATAGCTGGTTAAACCACATTATACCTTCTGGTGTTAAGTTTACTCCTTCGACATCTTTCCAATATACTACAACATACTCGTACACTGGTACCCATAATGGTATTATTGGACAGTCCTCGGCTAGAATATCCTGTATTTCATCATATACCTTCTTTCTCTCAGCAGGATCTAGTAGAGTCTTAGCCTTCTCTATTAACTTATCCATTTTGCTATTACTATAGAAACATCCTAACCACTTGGTTTGCGTTGAGTGTAGGAATGGGAATATGTAGTCATCTGGGTCCATGTAATCTGGATACCATCCATAGAGGCTCATGTCATATAGGCCTTCAACGGTTTGTTTTCTGTAAGTACCCCACTCGGCATATTTAACTTCAACTTCGAAGACGCCAGTTTCTTCAAGGGCCTTCTTTATGGCATCGGCAACGTAAGCTTCACGTGACCCATAGTGTGATGGTGTATACCATAATGTTACCTTAAACTTCTTTGTTTCGCTATAGCCTGCTTTAGCCATAAGCTCCTTTGCCTTAGCGATTTCTTCAGACCTGTCTAAATCATACTTTTTGAATACTGGCTTATAGTACTCTGCCAGTGATGGTGTTATTAGGCTATATAGTTTCTTAGCGTAACCCTTGAATATTTCATTGACTATAGTGTCCTTGTCTATGGCGTATGCTATGGCTTGACGTATAGTCTTGTCTGGTATGTGTTTAGTGTTTATTACTAGATATCTTATGAAGGGCGGGTCACCCTTAATAATCTTATAATTGGGGTTCTTGGCTAAGTCTATTAGATCTTCAATCTCTATGTGTCTAAACGCTATGTCTACTTCTCTCTTCTCTAAAGCTATCTTTAATGCAGCAGCATCCTTATAGAATTTAATGATGATCTTGTCTACTTTAGGCTTCTCACCCCAATAGTCCTTAAACTTCTCAAGAATTAAGTATTGGTCAGGTACGAACTTTACTACTTTAAATGGGCCTGTACCGACAGGTTGCATATCAAATTTCTCTCCAAGACTCTTAGCTGCCTCGGAGCTAACTGGAGCACATACTGTAAATGCTAGTACTGGTAAGAACATAGCGTATGGTGCTTTGAGATAGAATTTAACAGTATACTTATCGGCAACCTCGATTTTCTCTACAAGATCAGCAATCATCCATGAAGGCTCGGTCTTAGCGACGATAGCTCTATTCCAGATGCTGTACTTTACATCTTCGGCTGTGAGCTCTCTACCGTCATGGAATTTGACACCTTTCCTAAGGTAGAAAGTCCACACCTTACCGTCAGGGCTAATTTCCCATTTCTCAGCTAAGCATGGTACGATCTTACCGGTCTTAGGGTCAATTTTAACCAGTGTGTCGAAGATGTTGTAACATACTTCACATGACATGAACTCGTAGGCTACTGCTGGATCTAAATGAATCACTGGATCAATGGTGCCAATAACGATGACTACTTCCTTTTTAGCTCCAGGTAATCCCACAAAGGCTATATAAGCCCCGATAGCAGCGATAATAACTATAGCAACTAATATTATGGCTAATGTTTTGGATATAGCCTTATGTTTGGATAAACCCTTTATATTTATTCACCCCAGCCAACCACATAATCGTAAAGAAAGAGCAATTGAGGTCTATTTAAATATTTTCTATTGGAAATATTTAGTGATTATAAAAATGTTACATTTTCGACTGTACTTCGCCTACTTCAAATACTAGATCTCTTGTAAAGACTGAAGAAATGTCGACTCGCATCTATCAATATATTCTTAGTTTTTAAGAACATTATTAGTCTATCTAGGATTAAGTAGTAATCAAAGTCATTGACATATAGAATGCATAAACCTACTGTATATCAGAAAATAGTTAGTAGAATAGTGAATAGGCTTATAGTGTTTGTAGAGGTTCAAAACTATTATGACTTAGATAGTTCATTGCTAAAATCCACAAAGCCTCTACATCACTTGTTGTTAACTCTATTTCATCAATTATTACCTTATTACCCTTATATTTCTCAAAGAGTAATTTAACACCGTTATTATTTTTTATTAAGGCAAATCTTCCAACAATATGGTATTCTAAAATTTCTCCTTGATTCTTTAGTACATTAATATACTCATTCAGTAATCGAGCTTTAAACAAGGTCTTTGACTTAATCTTCATGAGGATGCGCCTCACAAGTTAAGTCTCCTAATGTAGAGACTGAGTTCCCTCTATTGTTAGTGACTTCGATTTACTAGTGTTTAAATGTTTACCCACAACATCTAATGTGCTTAGTATTCTTAAAGAGCGTATTACATTATTTACTTTACTTACTTTAGTTTTATAAATTGTGTTATAACCTAAAGTTTCTTTGATGATACTTTATAGTATGGGTTATTAAACGGTATAGCTTATTTAGCTTTACTAAATGTAATCCTTAGAACATTATGTTTATATTTTACCTTTGCTGACTTGGGATCTACGGGTGATGGTAACTTTATTTCCTTTCTATATAGCCCTTTAATGTGTATGTAAAGGCTCCTTCTATTACTAGAAAGCTTAATAATAATGTTCTCTTTTGATGCTCCTGGAGCCTCTGCTACTATGGTTATGTTGTCATCGTCTTCGATTACTTCTATTAATGGCTCCCAAAGCTTATTGTGAACCCGATGTTCAATGCGACTTTCTTCATTTACTGTTTCTCCTCTCATTATGCTCTCTATAGCCTCGTAGAATTCTCTCATACCAGAACCTATATTTCCGAATTCTCTAATGATAGGTTTACCGTCGGGACCTATTGTGACAGAATATCCGTAAAAGTATATACCATAATCTTTAAGATCATTGTAATCTTCTGTTTTATTCGTGTATTTTTCTTCCTCTAATTCTAGCTCTTTTCTCATTCTTTCAAGTTCATCTAGAAGTCTCTTTATCAATTTCCTAAAGGGATCCCATTCAAACACTAGAGTCTCACATCCCTCCTAGGTTACTCTCCTAGAGGATATTATTAAATCTATCTGGTCTTCAACGGTACTTTAATATTGTTTAAACTATGATATAACTCTAGATTATTCCGTCTTTACGCTCTTCTCAGTCTAGCCTCATCCATCCTTTAAGGGAGGTTACCGCTCTACCTCCCACTTTAACCCTTTCTATTCTTCCTTGTTGTACCTCGATCTTTACATGGACTTTTCCAGGTCTCTTCATAGCATAACCCTGTTCTGAAATTATCGTAGTATATGGCTCCTTCACTTCAATTATCCTATTCTGAACAAGATAGGCACCTAAGGCTCCATTGGCTGTTCCTGTTACAGGGTCTTCATTAACTCCAACGTATGGTGCAAAGCACCTCGTATGTACTGTTGAATCTTTATCTACGGTTTCAAAGGTGAATATGTGAAAACCAGTCACATTTAAGTTACTTGAAATGTCATGTATCTTTAGTAAGTTCGGTTTTAGATTGAGGAGTGTGCTTAATCTACGTAGTGGGATAATTAAGAATGGTAGTCCTGTTGATGCTATTTGCAATGGAAGCTTGGTATCGAGTATTTCCTTTTCGTCTATCCTTAATGCTTTGGCGACTTCGTTAATGCTAATAGTATTGTCCTTTAGTTTAGGTTTAGCTTGGGTCATGTAGATTATTTCTGGTTTACTCTCCTTTACATAGACTTCTACGGGTAATACTCCTACGTTAGTCTCGTAGTTTATTATAGTAACAGGCTCTATAGTGGGTACTATATCTTCCTCTACAAGGTAGTGACTTGCGGCGATAGTTGCATGACCGCATAGGTCTACCTCGCATGTAGGGGTATAGAATTTTAGCTTAAAGTTAGCCTCTTTGGATGTAGGGCTAAGTATGAATACTGTTTCTGAAATATTTAACTCACTAGCAATTCTCAACATGTCTTCTTTAGTTAGCTGGTCAGCGCCAAATACCACTCCCGCAGGATTACCAAGTAGTGGTTTATCTGTAAAGGCGTCAACTTTTCTTATTTGAATTATTCTCAAGCACGTCACCAATTAAATTATACATTAGTATTAACTGTTCATATAGAGGAGGATACTTATATTTAACACTCTTCATTTTGATGGCATATTCATTAGAGGTAAGAGAATATTATGCCATAGTCTCCTTGAACATCCTTTATATTAAGTTGTTTAAGTGTATACCATAGTGTGGCAGTATTACTTGAAATAACAGGCTTCTTAAGATCTAGTTCGAGTTTCCGTATTATCTCTATTGTCCTTAGATTTGTGCAACTTATGAATACTACATCGGCCTCGTTTGTTTTAAGTTCTTTCACTAACCTGTATACTATTATTGGATGTTGCATGCCTATAACAATATTCTCCTTTATACCTAGAGATCTCGAGTCGACTACATTAAATCCATTACCTTCTAGGAATGCTTCTTCTCTTTTAGTTACTTCCTCAATGTACGGTGTTGCTAAGGCTATGTTCTTAGCATTAAGTTGTTTAAGTGCCTCCACTACCGCTGTAGCTGTCGTAATTGCCTTGATTCCTACAGTTTCTCTTATCATATTGGAAAGTTTAGTATCATATCCTAAACCCTTAATTAAACTGCCAGTAGTACAACCAAAGACTATTATGTCTACCTTGGCTGTTGCTAAAAGTCTTGCCGCATAGAGTAACTCTTCTTCCATTCTTTCAAGCTCTTTTATTGTGACATTCTCCAAGTGAACCCTAGCTGTATGTACGCTTACACCAGCTGGTATCATCTTATAGAATTCAGGCTCCATGGTAGTATTTGATGATGGCACTATTAAGCCTATTCTTCCTCTCCAACCATACATACTCAAGCTACCTCTCTAGAATCATATACTCTGATATTCAAAAGTATGACCATATCCTCGGCTTCAAATGATACATTAGTATAAATATGTCTACCTGTCTTCCAAAATGTAGGTGTCGTTTTGAAAGACCTACGTGTGGGCATTGACGTAGGTGGTACATTCACCGACTTAGTAGCCTATGATGGATCATCTAAAACATTAGTCCATGTCAAAGTACTATCAACTCCAAGACGGCCTGTGGAAGGTATATTAGCTTCCCTTGAGGCATTAAACAGGGACATTAAAAGCATTAATACTATAATTCATGCTACAACACTAGGTACCAACCTATTCTTAGGGCAAGTGGGGCTCAAACGGCCAAAGGCAATCCTAATTACTAATAGAGGCTTTAAAGACATAATTGAAATAGGGAGACAAAATAGGCCAGAACTCTACAACCTTTTCTTCACTAAACCTGCACCATTAATTCCTAGATACATGAGGATAGAGATTAAAGGACGCATAGGTCCCTACGGCGAGGAAATAGAACCAATAGATAAAGCTGAGGTAAAAAGCTTAGCCAAGAAATACTCCAGTAAAGTTAACGTATTTGTCATTTGCCTTCTTCATAGCTATATCAATCCCGCCCATGAGGCTGAAGTAAAAAGGATTATACAGGAGGTATGTCCCGAAGCAATTGTCGTTACAAGTCATGAAGTTGATCCTCAACCCAAAGAGTATGAGAGGATGAGTACAACAATAGTAAATGCTCTCTTGAAGCCTGTTCTCTCAGAATATCTTAGACTATTAAAGGATGAGCTTCATAAACGAGGGTTTACAGGAATAATCCTCATTATGCAGAGTAGTGGTGGTGTAGCATCTATTGAAGTAGCAATAGAAAAGCCTGCAGCATTTATTGAAAGCGGTCCTGCAGCTGGAGCAGTAGCAGTAGCTTACTTCTCAAGACTCTTATGTATTAATAAAGCTCTAGGCTTCGATATGGGAGGTACAACGGCTAAAGCCTCAGCAATAGTCAATGGTGAACCAGAGGTTACAATGGAGTATGAAGTTGGAGGAAAAGTGCACATGGGCCGATTGCTGCGTGGTTCAGGGTATCCTGTAAGATACCCCTACATAGACCTTGCAGAGGTTAGTGCAGGTGGAGGAACAATAGCATGGGTGGATGCTGGTGGCTCCCTAAGGGTTGGACCCTTAAGTGCAGGAGCAGACCCCGGTCCAGCATGTTATGGTAGAGGTGGTACAGAACCAACAATAACTGATGCAAACCTCATATTAGGCAGGTTACCCCCGATATTGGCTAAAGGAAGAATAACTTTACGTAGAGATTTAGCTGAAAAGGCGATCAAGAAAGTAGCTGACAAAATAGGTATGAATATAACTGACACCGCCTTTGCTATAGTTAAGCTAGCTAATACGATAATGTCTAGAGCTTTACGTATAGTAAGCATTGAGCGTGGGCATGATCCAAGAGACTTCCATTTATTTGCATTCGGTGGAGCAGGACCATTACATGCTGTCGCCTTAGCTGAGGATCTTGAAGTAAAAGAGGTAATTATACCACCCTTACCTGGCGTCTTTTCAGCTCTCGGATTACTAGTTACAGATTACCGGCATGACCTTCACCAGAGTATTGTTAAGCTCGCATCTGAGGTAGATGAAGAAGAGATAGAGAACGTGTTTGATAGTTTAATGAAGAAGGCTATGAAGATTCTGTTAGATGAAGGAATTTCTGAAGAAAATGTGAAGATAATGAGATTCCTTGATATGAGGTATTGGGGTCAGGCATATGAGCTAACAATACCATACAATGGTTGTTTAAGTGAATCTATCAAAGAATTCCATAGAATACATGAGGAGAGGTATGGTTATAGTGTATTAGACGAACCTGTAGAAATAGTTACAGTAAGAATTAGGGTAATAGGAATCATAGAGAAACCTAGTTTACCAAGGAAACCCTCTAAGGAGCACAAACCTAACCCGATAAGTGCTAGAGAAGTATTCTTTGGAAGTGAAGGATGGGTTAAGACATGCATCTACAAACACGAACTCCTGCAACCCGGGGCTATAGTTGAAGGACCTGCAGTTATAGAGGGAGATGAAAGTACAATACTGGTACCACCAAATTATACAGCATATACTGATGAATATTACGCACTACATATATCAAAGAGTTGAGTTGAGGGTGATGTGGTTTTGGGTACGAATGTAACATTTGAAGTAATAAAGTATACAAGCATATTCATAGCTGAAGAGATGGGAATAGAACTCCGTAATACAGCCTATAGCCCTAACATAAAGGATAGACTTGATCACTCCTGTGCAATATTATCACCCCAAGGGGGGCTTGTTGCCCAAGCTGAACACATACCAGTACATCTTGGGAGTATGGCTATTGGGGTAATGAACACCATAGAATATTTAAAGAAAATGGAGGAAGAGCTTCAAGAAGGAGACGTTGTCATAGTCAATGATCCTTACATTGCTGGCACTCACCTTAACGATATACTACTCTTAAAGCCAGTCTACTACAATGGGGATATGGTGGCAATAGTAGCAAATAAAGCTCATCATGTTGACATAGGTGGTATAGTACCAGGTAGCATTGGTGGTAATGCTAGAGAGATGCTACAAGAGGGTTTGGTAATACCTCCGTTAAAGATAGTTAAGAATGGTAGGATCCAAAAGGACATAATCAGACTTATAGAAGCTAATGTTCGGACACCAAAATATCTTCATGGCGACTTAAGGGCACAAATAGCATCATTAAATGTTGGCGAGAAGAGAATAAAAGAGATGATAATGAAATATGGTAAAGATACAGTTCTTAATGCCTGGAGAGAGTTATTAGACTATGTGGAACGGTACACAAAAAGTAAGATTAGAGAACATGGTAAGCCAGGAATATATGAAGCAGAGGACTACATAGAGCTAAGTGATAATACGTTAGCTAAGATAAAGGTTAAAGTGAAAGTGGAGGAAGAGTCTATAATCGTTGACTATAATGGTACAAATAAGCAAGTAAATGAACCAGTAAATGCAGTTTACGGGGTAACAGTGGCCGCAACTACCTTTGCACTAAAAAGTGTTATAGATCCGGAAATGCCAATGAATCATGGATTTTACAGAGTGGTGAAAATAGGGGCACCACTGGGATCATTAGTTAATCCTAAACCACCAGCACCAGTATCTGGGGGAAATGTTGAAACAAGTCAGAGAATTGTGGATGTTGTGTTTCTTGCACTGGCACAAGGTTTTCCTGGTCGAGTGCCAGCAGCAAGCTGTGGCAGTATGAATAATGTGATGGTAGGAGGAGTGCATCCTGAGGGTACAACGTGGGCATTCTATGAAACAGTTGGTGGAGGGTCTGGAGGGAGACCTGGAGCTGATGGAGTTGATGGAGTACACACCAATATGACCAATACTTTAAACACACCAATAGAGATACTGGAGAAGGAATACCCAATATTATTCATGGCTTATAGCTTAAGGCAGGACAGTTGTGGGGCAGGAGAATACCGTGGAGGACTTGGAATAACTAGAGCGTTTAAAGTACTAGAGGATAACGTCGTATTAACAATAATGGCTGAAAGAGTGAGAACTAGACCATGGGGATTAATGGGAGGTAAACCTGGAGCCCCAGGTTATCATTACGTAATTAGAGCTAATGGTACAAAGATAGTCTTGAAGAGTAAAGATACGATAGTGCTAGGTAAAGGAGACATAGTCTACATAAACACGCCGGGGGGAGGGGGCTATGGACCCCCTGAACTAAGAGATAGAAGGAAGATAGTCAAAGATTTAATTGAAGAAAGAATAAGTCAAGAACATGCTAAACAAGAATATAAGCAAGTTATCATAGAGATAGACTCAAATAACAAGAACTAATAGTACAGCCCAAGAGACTTAGTATAGGATTAAATGGATTGATAACATGAAATTAACAAGTCGTGATGTTGTACTAGCTGCCCTAATAGCTGCATTGTATGCATCATTAGTAATAGTCTTACCATTTATATCATTCTTCATATGGCAGGTAAGGATTGCAGACTCACTAATACCTTTATCGACAGTATATGGTATACCTGCTGTTTTAGGTGTGACTATAGGCTGTTTCATAGGAAATATAATTGGTGCTCCATGGGGCTCATTAGCCTTAGGATTAATTGATGCAATATTTGGCTCAATAGCGAATTTTATAGCATCATATATTGCTTACAAGCTAGCTTACAAAACAGAAAGTAAAATGAGAATACTAATAGCCTGTACATCTAGTACGTTAATCATAACATTAATTGTAGGCTCCTACTTACCTCTATTAATGAAGGCTATAGGCTTAGAGGTACCAATATGGCTTGGGTGGTTGGGTGTTCTACCCGGCTCAATAATATCAATAATCATAATAGGGTTTAACCTAGTAATCTTCATTAAGCGTGTACAAAAACACATATTGAGTGCTAATCCCCAGGGGACATAAATTATATTTATGTTAAGACTATACTACTCTCTCACTGATAGGCGATGACGTATTGGGGTAAGTGCTTATACAGGTGGACATTAATAGCTATAACGATAGGCATAGTTGCAGGTATCGCAGCCTTAATCTTCCATATGACTATTAAAATCTTAGAGACCATCTTTCTTAGAGGAATACTTCAGTACAATCTTCCTAAACCTCTAATAGGAGGATCCTTTGAAATAAGTAATACTGTAACAATAGGTAGCCCATATTTAACACCAGTAATTATAACTTTAGGTTGTCTCCTTTCAGGACTAATACCGTATATTCTAGCTCTTAAGGTAGAAGGGCATGGAGCTGATGCAGTAATAAAAGCCTACCATAAGGGAGAACACATTCAGCCAAGTACATCAATAATTAAACTCATTACCGCATCATTAACCATAGGTTTAGGAGGAAGTGCAGGAAGACAGGGACCCATAGCACATATTACTGCTGGCTTAGCATCATTGATAGCTAAGATGTTGAAGCTCCCACTAAAGGATAGTAAGATAGCCATGATTGTAGGTATGGGGGCAGGTGTTGGAGCACTATTCAAAGCGCCTTTAGGCGGAGCCATATTTGCTGCTGAAGTACTATATAGAAGAGGTATTGAACTTAAAGTATTATATCCAGCACTAATAGCTAGCATTACTGGGTATATCATATTCTGCTCTATAATGGGCTTCTCACCCTTACTCATGGTAGGGAAGCTTACTTTAAACATCTCACTTATACCCTTCCTCATCCTTTTAGGCTTATTATCGGGACTGATGGCTAGACTATACATTAAAACATTCTATACTATCTCGTCATTACTTCATAAACTAAATATTCCACCATATGCTAGAACAGCCTTAGGAGGATTCCTAGCAAGCCTCATAGCATTATTCTTACCCCAAATCATGGGCTCAGGTTTAGATTGGATACAAAGAATATTAGTTGTAAACCCTAATGAAGCTTTAATTGTGCATGGTACTATTGTAAATGTTCCACCTCTATTGGCCTTAGTGCTTTTACCTTTCGCTAAGATGTTAGCAACAGCATTAGTTGTTGGTAGTGGTAGTAGTGGGGGCGTTTTTGCTCCAGGAATATTTATTGGGGCATTTTTAGGTGCAACAGTAGGTTATATGGCGATTTTAACAATGCATGATGTGAATATATCTATGGCATTATTTATAGTAGTAGGGATGTTAGCTCATTTTGCAGCTGCAAGTAAGACTATTTTTGCAGTAACAGTAATGGTTTTGGAAATGACCAGATCCCCTCAAATACTACCTTTAGCCCTATTAACCGTAATATTAGCGCATATAACATCAGGTGGGGACACTATTTATAGATCCCAAGGGACTACAAAGAGCTACATAAAAATAATTAAAAGATGGTTAAGTTCAGCATCAAATAAATAATCTTAGCTATACTTTTGACACAAATGGGTTATCCTTTATATAAAATCTTAAAGGCTCCTCTAAATCGCTTCTGACGCCTACTCTATGGCTTTTAATAATCTTTTCAGAATCTACATCACGATAGTATTCAAGCCATAAATCATGGTCTTTAGAGTAAACAGGTTTCTTATGGAAGCTCTTATCTATAGCTAGGGCTTTAGTTAACCTTCCCGGACCAGTAGTTAAGTATCGAATGTTATTAACTCCTCTTAGTTTCATCATTACCTCAACACCTTCAAGTGGCTCAGCAGCTCTTATTAACACCGCTCCTCCTGATCCCTCAACATGGGCAACAATATTAAATAGCCATTGTCTATGAATACCATAGATAAGGGCTAAACCGACATCACCATAAAGTGTTCTCGCGAGATCGCCTCCTCTTCTAGCTCTAGATGCTGGGTCTTCGATACCATAATATGCTTCAGTTTCAACAATCATACAGGAGAGTCTAGTACCCTTATACATTCTAACAATAACCTTACCAAGCAGGTCTAATGCAACCTCCTTGGGATCCCTTAAATAAAACTCTTTCGGTATAATACTCATAGACCCGCACCGGAGGTCTTTTTGATTTAAACAATCTTACCATGAAGGAATTATGTTAAAACTTAACTAAAGGGTTACGTAAAAGAAGAATAAAGAAGAGTCTAGGTGAAGTTCCTATGGTAGACTGGTATGAAGTATTTAATGGTAAATGGAAATGTCCTAAATGTGGTTCTACAAGCATTATTGTCAATGAACATGCCTTTACAGGCTCAGGATTCACTAGATTATTAGACTGGCAGACATATGAGTATGTAGCAATCACCTGTAGGCGGTGTGGTTACACTGAATTCTATAGTAAACAAGTATTGAGGGATGAAAGCACGGCAATACAAATTCTCGACTTACTCTTTGGTCACTGAATATGTAGTTAATGTATTGCTGTGCTTATCCAGCAACTTGACCTATATCCTAAATACGTATAGCGTGATGACCTCTTTAAAATGTAGTGGTCTTCCCTAGTTGACCCTCTTCATTATTACTATTTGTAAAGAAGATTATTCCCATTGTGATTTTTACTCGTATCTAAGAGCTACAGCTGGTGGTATCTTAGCTGCTTTGTAAGCTGGGAACACGCCACCTAAAATACCGACAAGTAAGGTTATTGCTATAGTCTCTAATAGGAGTTCAGGTGTAATAGCCGGGGGCGCCTGTATAACAATTTGTGATAAACCAGCTCGTATAACGAAGCCTTTTGATGCTAAGATGTAAGCTCCGATAATGCCAAGTGTTATTCCAATAGACCCTCCGGTTAAGCTCATGACCAAGCTCTCGGAGAGTATCATAAATAATACTTGGCTATCTGTAAAACCTATAGCTTTCATAACTCCTATTTCTCTTATCCTTTCAATAACTGACGTTATCATTGTTGCAGCCACACCTGCTACTGCCACGGCAAATGCGCAAAGGCTTGTAGAGAAAGTTATAAAGTTCATTGCTCCAGTGATAGAGCTAACAACATTAGCTATGCCCTGGAATGAAATAACAGAAATACTATCATGATATTTCTCCTTTATAGCTTTCTCTACATCCAAAACTATTTGACTATTTTCGGCTAGTACAAGTATTCCTGACCATTCATTTAGCCCAAGCAGCTTAGGTCCAGCATCGGGACTTAGGAATATTGTTTCGTCAGGGCTTAGAAAGAATGCTCCACCAAATTTATCAAGTATTGCTGAGATGAGCACCGTGACCCTTTTAATCCTAATTTTGCCTCCTGCCTCGACTTTATATAACGTTATGGTTATCGAGTCTCCTAGAAAGTGAACTTGATTACCGTCTTCATCAAATGCAATATTATAGCCTATAACAGCTCTCACTATTTCACTGGTTGATGGCGCTTTTCCTTCAAGTATTTTTAAGTTTGACATGGCCTCAAAAATTAGGTCTACTGGTACAGCATATACGATGATATTCTTCTCTTTGGTGCCTACTTTGACTGTTGCTTGGGTCATGTAGTATGGTTCAGCACGTTTAACTCCAGGAATATTACGTATAGTATCCAAGTCTTTTTCTGCGAGTTTGAAGTGCTCTTGAGGCCTAACTATTATGAGGTTTTGTCCTAGAGATTCTAGTTGCTTTATAACGTAATCTGAATGACCTTTTACAACACTAGACATCATAACTAGAGCTAGAGGACCTATAGCTATGCCCACAATGGTGAGTATGGATCGAAGCTTTCTATCTGAGAGACTCTTAAACGCTATACGTAGTGCATCAAAAATGAATGTTAAGTTCATATTTCTAAAGTTCCCTCCTCATGTGATCTTGTATGTCTCTTTAGAAACCTATGTAATAGATATGCCACTACAGTAAGGAAAACGGCTACCATGACTATTACTATTATATGACTAGATGTAATAGGGAGAGGTGGTTTCTGTTCTGATGTAACTGTTACTATTGTAATTGTTTTGACAGGTAATGTTGCCTCTTTTTTATGTTCCCTACCATAATCGTCTTGACATATGATCTCGATTTTTACTCTATCTACTTTCTTGCTTAATGACATTTCCACCCTAAATGCTGATTGTGACGCTGGATCAATATCACCTATGAATGTTGAGGAATTGATATTTTCAGCAATAACCCTAACTTCAACACTCCTAGCTATACTTAATCCGTAATTAACTATGGTTCCGCTAACTATGAGAGAAAAGCCTCTAAGCTCTGCCTTAACGTCTCCACCTAACCTAAGATCTATAAATGGCTCTATCAATACTGCTGCTGAGACGTTAAACATGTGTTGGTATCCAAGTATATCCTTATACCTTATTGTTAGTATTATAGGTAGTGATGTGTATTGTAAGGTTATTCCTCCTCTACTTATTATGCTAGTTGGATTATATATCAAGTTAAACGATAAGGTTACATTAGTGTTTGAATCTATCCTGCTGACGTACTTGACGTTTTGTACAGGTATCGCTATAGGAGCTTGTGGAATCATGAGGACATATGCATCATATACTGGTGCGTAACCTTTATTCGTTAAGGTTACAGAGAGAGATGTTGTACCATTAATTATCCTTATACTCTTGGGTAGGTAGACTTCAACAAGTTTTGTTGAACCGAATAGTCTGATAGGTATTCTAAGTGCTATCCTTCTAACATTACCCCAATGATCAATAAAGTTAAGATATGCTTTAGCATAATATTCTCCAACTCTTTCAGTTAATATGTTCAAAGGCACTATAAACGATAGAATCTCTCCCTGGCTAACAGTGTATTCTGCTTCTCCTCCACCACCAGCAATATACCTTAAAATTACAGGTATCTGGGGCATTATCTGTTGTGGAGAAGAACCGCTAGGATACATGTATGTGAGTGTTCGCGTATATGGTGAAATTAAAGCATACGTCTCATTATTTATAGCACATGTAAAACCTTTGGGTAAGTAAATTTCTAATATCGGGCCCTGAATTCGAGTTATATAATTATTTCTTAATGTTATAAGAAGGAATGCGCCATAGGTTCCGGGTTCTGGTGATCCACCATACCATGATGATGAGATTAATTGTATTGCTCCCTCTAGGCTCTGTATAATCATTGTTACCTCGAATTCATCTATCCTTTTAAGCTGGGCTCCACCACATTCAACAATATATTCTGCAATTAACTTAGCCTTGTATCTTCCTGGAGTAACGTTTCCAACAGATATGGTAAAGCTGGCGGTGACTACGTCTAAACTATCTATGGGACCACTAATATACGTTGTAGTATAGCTTCCATCTCTAGATATGAATCCGAACGGTAAGAAGAGCTTAAGCTCTAAACCTGAAATTCTATAAGGCCATTTATTAGCGAGTGTTATAGTGAATGTTGCATTTTGTGTATTCGGATAAACAGGCCAATCATTCTGCCAATCTGAACTTACAACTTCTAATCCCTTGCCTCCAGCAAATCTTTCTACAGGAAGTGATATTATGAATGTTTGATGTTTAAGTACATGTACTCCATACTCTCTAAAGAGGTATATAACGTAGACTCTGAAATACACATTTCCAGCTGAGACCTTACCCAAGTCTAAGTGTATTGTCGCTCTACATGTAGTTCCAGGATCGAGCCTTGCAGTACAATAACTTGAATTTGTGATAAACCTTACAGTAGAGTTTAATTTCTCAATTTTTACTTCAACACCTTCCGCAGTGTATCTACCAATATTAATAAGGACTATTGTAAGTGGGACATACTTGTCATGCTCAAACACTATTGTTGGAGTGTCACGACCCCAATACCAAGTAACTAAAGATATTTTTGGAAGATAAGTTTCAATAGGTTCTACTGGTAGGTTCAGCGTTATTACTTGTGTAAACTTTACAATGGCGTTGTTAAGTCTCTTAAAGTAATTTAACTCTATACTGGCCTGGTATACTTCTGAACTTACATCCTCTACATCTAAGTGTAAATCCAATGTACAAGATGAGCCTCCAGCAACACCATTAAGACATGAGCCACTTATACCCTTTAACTTAAAACCTTGAGGAAGACGAACTTTGACATCAACACTGCTAATAGGGTCTGGTCTTATATTAATCAATGTTACTCTCAATATAATATCATGTGCTGTCGGCAATAATGGAGCATATGCACCTTGATATAGCGTTGTTGACTCAACCACTATGAAGCTTTTCTCATCATCAATCAATGTTAAATTTACTTTAAACTCCTTAGAAGCCCTGTAATATCCATTACCGATATTTATAATCGATTCAACTCTAAGTACCACTAGTAAGCTTGTTGTATTTACATTCACATCTATGTCTCTAAAGGTAGCTGTAACTATGTCTCCATAATTTAATGCTTCCTCTCTTACCCATATACTCTCATTTTTCCCACTCTCAAATGTAACCCCTGTAATACTAGGCTTCATTATGATTATGAGTGTACTTATTCTATCTATATGGAGACTTTGGAAGGTGGTGTAAGCTGTTAAACCATAACTCTCAATTGAAGCGTAACCTTCATACCATCCGCTATCAATTAAGGTTAGATTTAGTCTTGGCCTATTTATTATTAATGGTATGATGTAGTTTTTAGTGATCCACGCTGTTGCACCATGAATGTTGACTTGTGCCTCAACACCTAAGGCTATAGGTACAATGCTAGGTGTTCCCGTAGTCACATTAATAGGGCCTACGTTTACTCTGAAAGATTGACCATAACCATAATTTCCTGATACCGTAATGTTCATGCTACGTTTATTATCCATAAATGATAATTGTGGTGGAAGGAATACCCTTACTAGAATATTCTGTACCGTTACAGGTGATATCACCCTTAAGGATACATAGGCATTAATATTACATGATGTTGTATAAGCTCTTCCCTCACTCCAGCCATACCCTATTACCTCAAATACTGGGAGATCAGGGCTTGAAATATTAATTAACATAGGAAGTTTAACTAAAACTTTGTAGAATGAGTTATCATCAGCTTTAGCTAGACCGTTGAGTATAAGTGTGGCACTATAAACTCCGGGTTTAGCTTCACGAGATATATCAATATGTTGAAATGTTATGGTTGTTCTTGACCCTTTATGGATGTTTACGTTTGAAGCTGTTATGGATGGAGGAGTAAATACTGGAGGGAGTTTAAGTGTAGCAACTACATCTATGAAATCAACACTGTCAAGATTTTCCACAACAACATTTAAAGATTGATCGTTAGAGCCAGGGTATACTCTTTGTGTACTCCAATACGCCTTCACTAACTCTACATCTATATGGGGCTTGGTGACGGATATTGTTAGATTATATTTTTGTGTTGACCAGAACTCTGCACCATCCTTGGAGCCGAAGATAGTTAAAGTTAATTCTACAGATAGTACTCCAGTAAAGTTTTCATTTATTACTAGCTCCTTGGATTCTAATGTTATATAATCTCCATAGTTGTATACTCCTTGTAAGGTAGTGACCGAGATTCTACTTCCATTAATGAATGATATTGTACTATTAGTTATATTGAATATCGCCGTTATTGCATTAATTGTAGCAGTATCCTTATTCTGAAAATCTACATATATCTTTGTATACCTTAAACCACTAACACTATGGGGTGCAGTGAGCCCATAGTCTAAGAGCTCTAATTTAATTAAAGGTGCTTGGGAAATAGTAAACACAAAAGACTTTGTTGTCGACTTTTCATATGTTACTCCATCGTCTGTTCTAGCAGTTGCGGTAATGTACATAGTAGCCTGGTAATGGTAACCTGGTATAGCATCAACAGAGACATCTAAGTTGTTTAAGGTTAATGTTACCCTATCCTTCTTATTCATTGCTCCTATACTTACTTCAACCTCTCTAGGCTCTATGATCTTTGGGAACCTTATTAGTATATTAGCGCTTACTATTGCTGAATCACCATCATTCTCCAAGATAACATTCAATGAGACCCCTTCACTACCAGGATAGGCGTCTGGAGTCCAGTATGTATCAACAACATTTAGGCGAAGTACTGGGTAAGAGTGAACGGTTATTGTTATTCCTGAAATTATTTCACTTTTAAGATTAGTAGGAGCACTTACAGGCCTATATGTAACATTAACTGAGAACGAGTAAGAGCCCGGTGAGGTACCTTCAGAGACATCAAATTTATACTTGAATATTATAATATCGCCGGGTTTGACAATGGTATATGTTGTTCCATTTGGCATGTATGGTGGTGAGCTAGCCTGAGAACCCCTACTAATAGTGAAGCCTGCAGGAAGCTGAAGTCTACCAGTAACTCCAGTTATATCACTACCACCAACATACTGAACTTCGACTGTAAGCTCAACGTTTCTGCTTCCAGGATATATTTTATCAGTACCTGCTGAAGACTTATAACTATAAGATAATAGCTTAAAGTCTCCTGGTTTAGCTAACACATAACTTGTAATAGTGTAGAGAGAGCCTAGTAGAATAAGTAATATCAGTAGCAAACTAGCGGCCCTTCTCAAGAGTGTCATCTCCCTCACCTATCTGTAGATATATCTGTAGACACGCTCTAAGTGATAACTTATAAATTTTAGCGTCGGAGCCCAATTATACTAAATGTCAAAAGTTAGCTTAAAACTAGTCGGAAGCTAAACTAAGTTGATTATACTTTTTTCTGGGTCTGGCTCTTTAACACCTACGATTTTTCCATCTCTTAGGATGTATATTTTTTCAGCACAATTTGCAACTTCAGGATCATGAGTAACCACAACTATTGTCTGCCCTCTCTTATTAAGCTCAAGAAATGTTTGCATAACTACTTTAGATGATGCTCTATCAAGATTTCCTGTAGGCTCATCAGCAAGTATAATTTCTGGCATCCCAACAATAGCCCTGGCTATGGCGACACGCTGTTGCTGTCCTCCACTAAGCTGGTTCGGCCTTTTATGAAGCCAACTGGCGTCTCCTCCAGCCCCCTTTAAAGCCTCAATAGCCATTTTGACTCTTTTTGGTCTAGGTATACCCCTGGCAATTAATGGAAGTTCAATATTTTCGAGAACAGTTAATCTATTAATTAGGTTAAACTGTTGGAAGACAAAGCCTATCTTTATATTTCTAAAGTATGCTAACTGTTTGGCATTAAGCTTTGAAGTATCAACACCATCAACGTATATTTTTCCTTTAGTTGGCCTATCCAGTAAACCTATCATATTTAATAGTGTTGTTTTACCTGATCCCGAAGGACCCATTATCGCTATGAATTCACCTTTATAGACTGTAAGGTTAACTCCCCTTAGACCATAAGTTATTATAGATCCTGCCCTATATATCTTGACAACGTTTTCTAGCTTTATAATCTCTCTTGTCATACTTGTGGTTGCCCTACCATGTTCATGCTATGCACTAGGAGGTCATAAAGTTTTATAAATATATCTGTAGATATACTTGATGGGGTCATTATTGAGCACTCCTACAGAGTTCATGAAAATTAGAGGACTATTCCGATACTTAGTCCTATATATACTTAAGGATCAACCACTACATGGATACGGGATAATGAAGAAGATTAGCGAGCTCCTTAAATGTGATTACATACCTAGCCCTGGCATAATATACCCTACCTTACAGCTATTAGAGGACATGGGGCTTGTAGAGTCAAGAATTGAAGGAAGGAGGAAAGTGTATAGGTTAACTAATGAAGGAAGAAGAGTATTAGAGAAGAATATTCAAGAGGTTGAAGAATTTATCACTAAGATTAGATATCTTGGAGATTTAGCTAGAGACCTTGGATTAGAAACATTAGTCAACACACTTAGAAAGCTTGTCATGAACATTACAAGTATCCCCCCAGAAGCGAGAGAAAGAATAAAAGAACACATCAATGAGATAGTGAAAATATTAAACTCAATAGTCGAAAGTAAATGAATAGGAGCGAATAAGCAATGCTTAAATTCGAGAAAATAATTGTAGGTGTTCTACGTACAAACTGTTATATAATATATGATGAAAGTTCAGGCCAAGGAGTGATCATAGATCCAGGTGGTGAACCCAGCAAAATAATTAAGGTTTTAAATAAAATAGACGTAGAGGTAAAATACATAATCGCAACTCATGGCCATTTTGATCACGTATTAGGTGTCACTGCACTTAAGGAATACACGAACTCAAAATTTGTAATTCACAAGGCCGATATTGAAATAATGGAACATTCTCGAATATGGGCTCCTCAAGAATGGAACCCTCCAGAGCCAGACATAATACTGAACACTGAATGTACTATAACTGTGACGGATACACTAAAACTAAGTATACTCCATACACCCGGCCATACTCCAGGAAGCATATGTATTCATGTAGACAACAAACTATTTACAGGTGACACTATATTCAAAGGAACCATAGGGAGAACTGACTTACCAGGAGGCTCTCCAGAGCTAATACT
>CAZTBM010000027.1:0-22895 GCA_964611985.1 uncultured Desulfurococcales archaeon
TCACATATGTATCAGGTAAAACACACAATCCAGCAGCTGTTGAGCCCTTACCTGTGGTGTAGACTCCTCGAGGAGCAATACGTGATGCGTATTGGAGAAGCTGACTATTATGTACGAAAATTAAACCTGTTCCTGCTAGGAAGTTTTCATATTCTTCAACAGATATGTCATAAACGTATCCATTATGTTGTGGTTCTACGTGGTTTATTGGGGTTTCTATTACCCTATCAATGTAATCCCATGATACTTGCTTGGTCATTAATGAGCTTAGTTTCTCAATATCGCATATGCCGCCATTTGTACAAGTATCTACTACGTTTTCCTCAGTATAATAGAAGCTATATGGTTTAGTAATTATTGGTAACTTTTCAAGTATAGGTATTGGTGTATTCATTCTTAAAGCTTCATCTGGTCTGATCGGTATTAACCTGTTATTTACAAGTCCTATAAGGCTATGATCTTTTGTGACTATTATCCTACGTCCATGTCTAGTTTCAACTGTAACTACTTTGTCTGGTGCTTTATGTCTGATTAAAGCCTTTATAGGCTTCAATTTAACATCAAAGGTTGCAGGATTTATCGATGGAACCCATAGCTTCACGTTGACTTCTTTAAGGTTTAGAACTTCAGTTTCTCCCTGCACCTTTACGTACTCCTTATATTTTTCAATGAAATAGTCTACTAGTTCGCCTATGGGTTTTACTTTTAATTCCCCATACTCATTAATGTAGAGTACGGGTTCACTGTAGGTTAAGCTCTTCGCGGTCCCTGGGTCTCCTATTATTAGTATGTGTATGTCTCCTCTGATTCTTGTCCCATCCTTTAGTACTTTTGGTACTCCTCCAAATAGTGCTAGTGCTATTGCTTTCTTTATGTCTTCGTAGCCGTATATTGCTGGTGCTATTGATTGTACTATTTTCTCATGGATGTTAGGGTCTTTTGCTAATTCAAGTATTTTCTTTTCATCCTCCTTAGTTATTTCTACTTCCTCAAGTGCCTTCTGTAATACTTCAATATAGTTTCCTTCAATATACATTTCAAATGTGATTTTAGAACCCTTCTTTACCAGTTTATCTTGTTTAACCTTCAGTATGCCTGTTAGAACTATTCTATCACCAGGTCTTGCTACATCGACAAGATCTCCTTTCAAGACAACCTCTATGCTACGAGGAAGCTGCCCCGGGGGCATTTCCTCAGGTCTTTCTTGTACTACAACCTTCTGCCAATCTATAAATTTTGACTTTTCAAGTATAAGCTTCGGCGATCCTGTTCTCTTACCTGACTTTCCTTCTATTTCACTTCCCATCTTCTCTATTTCGGGTGGTATTTCTAGGAAATCACCCTCCTGTAATACTTCAACCTCTCTACCATCTGGCAGTCTTAATACAGCAACTCTTAATTGTTGACGTATTGGAGTGGACCTTACAAGTATGCCTTCAACTTGTATAAGTTTGCCCACATACTCTGACTTTAGACTCCTTATGGGTATTGTCTCAGGTAAATTCCTAAATCTAACGAAGAATTCTCCAATGTGTTCAGCGTATTCTCGGTTTTCTTGTTGTACGAGTTCCTTCACCGCTTGAGATGCAGCCTTAAGTGTTATTGTTGGGTTATCTATAACCATCTTAGCTAATAACTGGTCATAAACTAGTAAATCTATGAAGTCAATAATTAGTGATCTCTGCCCTAAAAGTATCATGCTTCTTAATCTCTCATTATACTTTAATCTACCGTTCTTATCTCTAAATGACCTAATAAATTCCTTAAACCTCTCTCTAACGTCAACAGCACTAGATTCTTCTGAGACCTCAGCGATTGCGTCTGCTTCTTCTCCTTCAATGATGTTAATGGTGTCTTCCACCACAGCTTATCACGCTTTTATACCTATTACTCTCTCCACCCAGTAATTTATAGTTTCACGTAGAAATACGTATAAAGCTCTCTCCTCAGGAGTCATTTTCTCGATAACATCTCTTAATTCTCTTGGACTTTGAACTGCTGCAACAATCTTACTAAGTCTACTCCTGACTATTTCCATACTGTAACGCTCTACCTTATGGTACTCCTCTAATGCTTGAACATTAAACTCTTTACCTAATTTATCTTTAAGCTTCTTTATTAGGGAGCGTAATTTTGGATAGAAATCCCTTGGTATTCTCTGTAGTGCTGATGGTGTCTTAATAGATCTGGTTTCGAGAAATAGGTATTTGCTTAAATCCTCTATGGTTATCTCTGGTTCCTCACGAACTACAACAATGTTTCTTGATGCTAACTCGTATGCTATCCATCTAGGTAAGTCTATTTCTGTACCTTTAATTAACTCGTACTTCTCATTATCATAGACTATTGGCTCGTGGTCTCTGACAACCTCAACTCTAACTAGTGAGGAGTTATACTCCTCCTCTATAGCCTTTAACATTACCTCTAGGTTATTTAGTAGTATTTGCTTCAACCGTGCCACTCCTCATATTAACCCTTATGTTTAAATAGAGTATTTAAGCTTGAATGTATAAGAGGAAACGGAGGTTTCAGAGTATGTCTGTTGAAGCAGAGTTATTATGGGCTGAGAAATATAGGCCCAAAACATTAGATGAAATGGTTAACCAAGAAGAAATAATCTCTCGTCTCAAACAATTCGTTAAATCCAAGAATATGCCCCACTGTTTATTCGCTGGACCACCGGGTACGGGTAAAACAACAGCTGCCCACTGTCTAGCGAGAGACCTCTATGGACCTGAATATCATAGATGGTTCCTTGAGCTTAACGCTAGTGATGCTAGAGGTATCGATGTTATAAGAACTACAGTCAAGGAGTTCGCTAGATCGATTGTTCCTGGACCAGTACCATTTAAGATTATAGTCTTAGATGAAGCAGACAACATGACAGCTGATGCTCAGCAAGCTCTACGTAGACTTATGGAAATGTATACTACAACATGTAGGTTTATATTGATTGCAAACTATCCAAGCAAGATCATCGAACCTATCCAGTCTAGAACAGCATTCTTCAGATTTACTCCATTAAAACCAGAGGATATCATTGCTAGATTAAAGTGGATTGCTGACCAAGAGAACGTAAAATATGACGAAGAGGCAATGAAGACAATATATGAAATATCCGAAGGAGACCTAAGAAGGGCCATAAACATATTACAAGCCGCATCAGCTTTAGGAGGAAGAATAACTGTTGAAGCGGTATACAAGGTTGTCGGTAGAGCCCACCCAAGAGAGATTAGAGAAATGCTCAAACTCGCACTTGACGGTAAATTTGTAGAGGCTCGAGATAAACTTAGAGAAGTAATGATTAATTATGGGCTTTCAGGATTAGACATAATAAAGCAGGTGCATAGAGAGATATTCTCATCAGAAATGAAATTACCAGAAGATCTAAGAGTGCTCATAGCCGACTATGCAGGTGAAGTACAATTTAGACTAGTTGAAGGGGCAGATGACGAAATACAGTTATCAGCATTCCTTGCCAGACTTGCACTATTAGGCAAGAAGTTCAAGGTATAAAACTATGCCCGAGGTACCATGGATAATAAAGTATAGACCTAAGAGGATAACAGATGTAGTAGATCAGGAGGAGGCAAAAAACGAGTTCATAGCATGGCTTAATAGATGGCTTGCAGGCAGACCCGACAAGAAGGCAGCTTTACTCCATGGACCACCAGGATGCGGTAAAACATCACTTGTTGAAGCTACCGCTAAGGAGTATAAATTGGAATTAATTGAAATGAATGCTAGTGATTTCAGACGAAGAGAAGACATAAATAGAATAGCCAAAGTGGCCGCTACGAAGTCGTCACTCTTCGGACGAAAAAAGATAATACTATTAGATGAAGTTGATGGTATAAGCGGAACTGCTGATAGAGGAGCATTAGATGCAATACTAGAGTTATTAGAAATAACAAAACATCCAGTAGTGCTAACAGCAAATGACCCGTGGGATCCTAAGCTGAGGACACTTAGAGATCAATGTAAACTAATAGGGTTCAAAAGGTTACCTAAAAGGGCTATAATAAGCGTCTTGAAAACAATATGTCAAAGAGAAAGATTAGTTTGTGAATACCCTGCATTAGACTATATAGCTGAGAGAGCCGAAGGAGACTTAAGATCAGCTATCAATGACTTACAGGCTGTAGCAGCAACAACAAAGAGAATAACACTAAATATAGTAAAGGCTGTTGTATACTCAAGGTATAGAGAGTACAATCCATTTGAGATGCTTAGAAAACTATTCACATCAAAATATCTATGGCAAGCAAAAGCAGCTCTCTCCTCATCAAACCTAGATTACGATATGATTAAACAGTGGATTGCCGAGAATATACCAAACCAGTACAGTGACCCAGAAGAACTATGGAGAGCATTTGAAGCTTTAGCACGAGCCGATCAGTACATGGGTCGCATAATTAAGACTCAAAGTTGGGATCTATTAGCATATGCTATGGATATGGAGGCAGCGGTTGCTATAGCCCAAAAGAAGCCAACATACAGGTTTGTGAAGTATAGTTTTCCACAAAAGATAATGCTACTAGCCAAAACAAGAGAAGTAAGAGAAGTAAGAGATGCCTTAGCTAAAGTCATTGCATCACATTTACACATATCCTCCGCGCTGGCAAAAAGTGAGGTAATACCATACCTTAAGGTGATATTTGAAGCAAACCCAAGATACGCTGCGAGACTAGCTTTAGGGCTAAATCTAACAGAGAATATGGTCAAGTACTTAGCAGGCAACAGATACAGGAAAGTCTTGGATTACCTAAAAAGATTTAGAAGTGGTGAAACATTAACTTCGAGGACTACTATACGTAGGAGAACTAGATCAAAGTAACATGTATACCTCTTTAGGACTCCTTCGAAAACGTCTATAAAGATAATCGAAGACAGGTCTATCACTGTTTATCCTAAAGTATTCTATAATATTATGCCAGTATTCTCGTAGTAATTTAAATGAGAAAGGATAGGCTATATTGTATAGAATAAGATTGTCTGAGGGTACAGGTTTAATAGCCTTTATGAGCCTTTTTGTTAAGTTATCGTGGAAAGCTTGTTCAACATCATCTATTGTCAAGGTTCCTCTTGACAAGCATTTTAAGCATGAGATTATTATCCTTACTAATCCTCTCGTATAGCTCCTAGCTACAAACTTATACACAATATAACCATTCTCTTCATAAACTACTATATCATATATTTGTCTTGTAGTTTTTCTCTCAACTTTATCTTTGAGGGAGAAATGTTTGAAATCATGAAGTCCTTTAAATAAGTTTGCATATCTATTTAGCTTCTTTGCATCTATTACTTCCTCATCGTATCCCGATATGCGCTCAATATACAAGTATTCTCTATAGAGAGCGTTATGTCTTGGATGATACTCTGCATTCTGTAGTGTATAAGCCCAAACAATTATACCATTATCATGTAATAGATTATTCAAGATACCTATTTTTTCTTCTATCTCTAGTAATGACGTGGACTCTATATTGAAGGCTATTGTTTGTGCAAGAGCATGCACTCCCCTATCTGTTCTACTAGCCGAAGCATATTGTGCCTCTCTTGGATCTACTATTGCTATTGAAAATACTTCTCTTAGAGCTGATAGAAGGGTCCCCTCAACAGTCTCCTTATCGGGTTGCCTTTGGAAACCATAAAAACGTGATCCATCATAAAATACTCTCAGAAATAGTTTAGGCAATTTTTCCTACAACCCAGTTTACTAACATTATTCTTCAATAATTTCTATTAGTGTTTTCAGTAATTTAACCTTAGGGTTAGAGAAGTTTAAACGAAAGAACCTCAACCTGCCGTATCTTCTTTCTTCAACTATACCTAAACTTACTAATTTCTCTAAGTGTCTCTGTACAACCCTATGGTGCATGTCTACTTCCTTAACGATTTTAGTTATATTAGCTTCTTCAAGCCTAAATAACGCTCTTAAAACTCTAACCCTACCTCTAGATGAAAACAGTTCCTCAAAAAAGTTTCTATACTGTTTATCCTTTCTATTCTTATTCATCTCATTTTACCCCATGACATCATTTTCTCAATAAGTTCTGACACTTCTCTTTTAAGTTCGCTTAATGGTGCATTTACACCAATTAAAGTTGTTTTTCCACGATAACCTTTCCCTGAAATTTTAGCGTCAATAAGGTTTAATCGTTTAAGGTTCTTTATATACTCGTAAACCTGGGTATGAGCTCTAGGTTTTTCTCCATAAACTTCACATAACATTTCATAGGCTTCCTCAACATCACCCATCCGTGCCCATCTAGCTCCAGACTGTTCTAATACTTCTATTATGGCTCTGTAAATTAGTAGCTCGTGGAGACTTAGGTCTATGAGTACATCTTTAATGTACACTATGTTTGGATCTGTTTCGGCTATGCCCTTTCTTGCATGTTCTAGTGTAACAACATTTGAACCCTCACTTTCAGCTAGAAGCCCAGCAATTCTTAAGGCCTCGATAGCCGCTCTTGCATTGCCCTCACCACCCTTATCATATCCGTGGGCGTCAGCTATGATCTCTAGTACCTCGTCTGGTACTACCCCCTCTACAAATGCTTCATCTCTTCTATGCTCAAGTATAGCCTTTAGCGCTATTGATGTATATGGCTTAAAGGGTATGGTATGTCTTAATAGATAACTTCTAGATGCAGCATCAAGATAAGATAAACTTGACATGCTACGGGCTATTAGTATGAAGTTAAGCCTCTTTACTGCTTCAGGACTTTCATCGTACGTTCTTATTAAAAAGTACGCGGTATCACTACCCGCGTATTCTACGAAGTAGTCAAATTCATCTAAGGCTATAATAGCGTACATGTTCTTGTCTTCTAGGAAATCGTTTATTGCAGAGTATATTTCTAGAGGGGATAATCCTCTAGGTGATATTGGTAGGTTTAAACCTTTAGCTATCTCTTGTAATATGGCATACAATGTTCTAGCTTTATGGCAATTAACGTGAACATATTTGATATTTACTCCTTTCTCTCTAGCCTTTATTTCTATGGATCTTCCAAATACTATTGAAGTGACAGTCTTACCCACACCGACTTTGCCGAAACTATGAATAAACACCTTCTGACATATTGAACCAGGATTAAGAATTACTGGTTTGAAGTACTTAGCTAACTCCATTAATTCGTTTTCCCTATAAGGTAGAGTTGAGGGAATATACTCAGGGTATAATGCTTCAGGATTTTTGAATATAGACTTCTTATCTAGTATTTCTCCAACAATATCATAAGATTTTAGACCTTTACTATAGGGCAAATAGTCACACCTATTACTATCGTTTCCCGTTAATTACTAATTGATCAGTTTCAGTCTGGTGTGTATTTAACATTTTGTAGTTATCCGCTTCTAGCCTTCTTCCTATATATCTCATTTGGTTTTAAAAGACTCACACAGGCTATTTCATCAACGATTTCAACTTTTATTATGTAGTCTGGGTTGCGAAGGGACACTTTACTTCCATATCTTTTTATGATCTCCCACCCTGTATACTGCTCAACTTCTACACTAGATTTTACCTTCCTCCCTCTACGAATACAGTCAACCATGAATTTTGTCTCTTTACTGAAGATTCCATTTGCAAGCGTTACCGCTGCCTTAATGATGTTTTCTAAGCTAGTTTTGACACATATATCACAAGGGACTATTCTTATAATAGTTGATGTAGGCGTGGTGTATAGTATTCTTGCTAACTCATGAGGATTAAGAGAGCTATAAACTAGTATAACTCCTGGATACTTGGTTTTCTCAACTTTGATGTTTTCATCTAAGGCTAGTAATATATCGATTATTTCATTAATAGCCTGCTCTTCTTTACCAACAGGTGTTGTGACAACGAGCTTTAATGAGGTCTGCATAATTAAGCCTCGACGTTCCTATTGTACATGTGATTAATGTATCGTTTAAATCTTTAATTACTTAAGTTGAAGTAGTTAAAAATTATACCGCCTTTTATTTTTCACCTCTTTTCCAGTAATGCATAAAAGAAGCCTATTGTATGATGCTTATGTGGCCAAGCTCTCATTGTTCCTTGAATAAAACCTGGAGAATAAGGTTTCTCCAACGGAACTATTTTCACATTAGGATAGGCTTTTAGTATCCTTTCTATAATTCCCTCATCTTCCTCTTTAAACATTGAGCATGTACAATAAAGTATCCTGCCTCCACGTTTAACCAGCCTTATAGCGGCTACTAAGAGTTCATATTGAAGTCTAACTAGTTCCTCTACTTTTTCTTCATGAATTCTCCATCTTAATTCAGGATTTTTAGCCATAGTACCATCCGAGGAACATGGGGCGTCGAGCATTACTTTATCAGCTATGTTTTCTCCTAGAATGTTAGGAGCGTCCCTAGCATCCTCAAGGTAAATTTTTACTATTGAAACCCCAGTTCTCTTAATTAACTCACGCATACGCTTAACTCTTAATTTATCAATGTCAAAGGCATATATTACACCTTTATTATTCATTAGCTCTGCCATGTGGATAGTCTTGCCACCTGGTGCAGCACACATGTCAACAACGATTTCATTGGGTTGAGGATTAAGTATTATAGACGCTAATGCTGCCGCCTCCTCTTGAATAACAAACTTGCCCTCCCTATATAATCTAGACTTATCAAAATCATAGGGCCCCTTAAACTTTAGTACTGTTGGCACTACCAGACTTACTTTAACATTTTTACCTTCACGCTTAAGTTCTTCAATTACTTCGTTAACCGACGCCTTTAACCTATTAACTCTAATGCTTATAGGAGGACACCTATTCAATGCTTCGAAAAGCCTTTTTGCCTCATATTCGCCAAGAAGACTTTGCATTTTCCTAATAAACCAAGATGGTAAAAGGAACTTAAGCTCTAATTTCTCTATTTCACTCTCTGGCTTATACTTGAAGTCAAGAAGTTTGTTAAATACTCTCCAGTAAAACATACCAACATACGGATGAGTTTTCTCTGAAAGATAACTTGCTACTTCATTTTTAACTCTCCCAATATCAATATGTTTAATTCTCTTCTTTCTGAATACTAAAAGCTCAATAGTTACTCTTAATGCTGCTCTTAGCCATGGATCGAGGATATAGGGTGAAGTAACATTAACTATACGTGATAAAACCTTATCTATTATACCCTGTCTTTTCATAAGATCATAAAATATTGCTGTTAAAAGTCTATCATATGCACTTCCTAGAACACCATACTTTTTGAATACAATACGTTTAGCATGCTGACTAGGTTTAATTTCCTCGGCTAACTTAACAGCCTCAATTAGCACTAACCATTCTCTAGCTCTTAAACGTATTAACATTATACACTATACCCTTACACTACCTAATTCTACTACAAACATTTTAGACATATTTAAAAATGACATCATCACGGTCTAAGCGGTTTAGGAGGCAATAGATAGGCGCTTATGAATAAACCGTTATAGAATGGTTTTGTTATAGGAGGTAATGGTCTTTTATGCTTTAATGTTTTCTCAAGAACTATTATGATGCGAGATCGTGGCGGGACATCTTTTACCGATTTTGCTACTTTTGATGTTAGTGTTTCAATCCAATATCTTAACTTTGTATTAGGGACTACAAGGACCGTGTCTTTAGGCATCTTTGAGACTAGTTGTTTAATTTCATAATACTCACCTAAACTGATACTAGGTTTTACCATATAGATTTGGGAGGTAAATTGAGGTAAAATGAATCCAAGTACAACTAAAGATAAGACCAGACCTACCTTAAGATCCTTCATCCCCCCAACAATCACTCCAAGAATTATTGGTGCAAATACAACAGTCATAAGGTTAAATCTCCAAAGGAACTGTTGTGGATATATGGGTAAGTTCAATAGTATAAGTATGATGGATAAAGTAAGAAGTAACCTCTTATCAATAGCATTTTTCAGTTTTATTGAAGTAATGAATCCAGCAATGCCTAGGAGTGCTGGAAAAATTACCTTGGAGAGCTCAAGGACATTAGACATGAATGCTCTATTATTGATTAAACTGCGAATAAATGATATGCCCTTATAGGGATCGCCACCCATGATGTAAGGGTTGAGGAATCCTAGGATTAAGAGTGTTGAGCCAAAAAGAAAAGGTGTAATGGTAAGCTTAAGATCAGTTCTTTTATTGATGAGGGTTAAGGACGTAAGTGATATTACTATGTAAGCTACGGCAAAGTCTAAAACATGTGTTAAACCTGTTAAAACAATAAAATAGGCTGATAGTATCGATAATACAAAACTACGCCTCTTTAAGGAAAGATAGTAGAATAGAACTGTAAATAGTAAGAAAGTCAACCCCATAGCATTTTTTATGAGATCAAAGCTTAATCTAACCAACATTGGTGAAAAGACAAATATTAGTACTGCTACTAATCCGCCAATGGTTCTAGTGACTTTTCTAACTAAGTAGTATACAGCATATGCTGCAATGAGAGTTACGAGTACCGACCCAACTTTTATACCTATAGTGACATCACCTAATATTATCGAAAAACATGTTAAAATATAGAACGCTAAAGGTGGGTCTGGATACTTTAAATGCCCACATTTTAAAATTGATGAAACTTGAATGTAGTAGTAAGGTCCATCAATACCATAAAGTAGCGGTGTGGAGAATTCTTTAACAATGTATACGGTGAACGCAACAATAATTATAGCAGTTATTGTGGCAAATTCTACAATATCCTTTTTACTAAGAGAGCCCATAGTAGTGTCAGCCCTGCTCTACTTAAGCTACTTATACTCATTAATAATAAATAGTAGGTTATACTTTTAATTTAATGGGTAAGCATGACTAATAGATGCTTGATTATTGGAGTACACTAATACAATAGTGTATACTCTATGTTTGGCATTGAATGTCGTTGGAGCTTTCATAGCCTTATAATAATATGTATAGGCATACTTGTAAGCGTATCTTCATATATTTTCACGTTATATCATGCATCATCTACACCATGTCACTGGTATAGTTTCCATTATGGTAAGTTGCATAAAGGTTTACATGGGTGCATGGCTATTTTACCTCATCCTATGACATTAAATATTGTAACTGTTATGTTACTCTTATCAGTATACATTTTCATCTTAGTAGCACTACTAATAGCACATATCAAATTGGAAAAAATATTATACATGTATTCTACATACCATTATTAATAGCGGCAACACTAAATACCATATCGGTAATAGTGTTAATTACAATACTATACTATATCTTATAGTATTTAGGTACAGGAAGAAGGATTCTTTGGAATTTTAGGCTACTCTCTATTCCTACTATCACATGTAGCAGAGTTAGTCATATTAGATGAGCCTACAGCAAATTTAGATCCTATAGCTAGAGCTAATATTCTCAAATTAATAAGTAAAATACATAGTGATGAAGATGCAGACTTCATTACATCGTCACATATATTGCCTGAACTTGAAAATATGTGTGATTACATTATAGTAATAAATAATGGAGTAATATCGGACTATGGAGATGTTCTGTCACTTACCCAAAAATATCTAAAAACAATAAAGTCGGTATTAGAAATTCCTAGAGGGTTAAACATTAAAGAAGTCTATAGAGATTTAATAAGCCTAAATTATGTTGAAGGTGCCGAGCTGGAAGAGGAGAGGAGAAAAAAGTACTATTGCATGTTAAGTCATATAATGACTTCTTAAAATTCATAGAGTCACAAAAACTCACCATTATAGAAGAAAGGATACCCAATCTTCTAAAATTATACTCTAAAATTGTAGGTGAGAATATATGCTAAATGCATTGAAGAGGAATTTATCAATAATACATAACATATTGGTCTTTGAATTCCATAGAAAACATATTGCATACATATACCACTATTATTTTAGTAATATTCAAACTCTTCAGTACACTCGCCATCATGATTAATTGTTCTACGATTGATGAAATAGCATTTAGTATAACCGCGAATATGAAAAGTCCTATACATCTAGATATTATTATACTCTTATTCCTATACTATGCTATATCATCATTTATTGCTAATAAGGATTTAAAGCAAACAGTTCTATCACTGCCAGTAAGTAGACAAGTATACATTATAAGCCTCTACGCTTACATAATATTCGTTGTAAGTGTTATGGTCTGTTGTTTTAGACTTTACAGTATTATAGGGCTTGGCCGGTGGTAGTATAGTACAATTAGTAGGTGTTAAATCGATAGACACATTCATACTACTACTAAATGTTTTAGCGGTAACAACACTAGTACTACTATTAGCACTAATAGTCCATGATAGGCAAATAGCGTTAAGATCCATCATACCTTTAATATTAATAGTATATGCCATAACTATTACTATACTATATGGATATTGAGAGACAACTGTAAACTCAATTAGCCTATCATGGACTATAGCATACATGACTTTATGTGCACTTAGCCTTAGATATGTAGCATTATATTATATAGCGCAAATGAATGACCTGATCAAGAAGGCCTTGGCAAGGTCAAGATTGTATGCCGTACTCTTCACATCATCCCATACTACATGGGAGAACACTAATCCACCTTGGATTATAGGGCAATAGTAGTCTCCTACAATTTTTCTATCCATTCCTATTACTAATTACAATACTACTCGTAATAATAACAATAATCCTATATAGTAGGTATTTCAAGGTGAAATAGTATGCTGAAAGCTATTGGACTAACATTAACATATATAGCGCCGGTATGCATGGTATTAGTAAGTATAATAGCAATTGTATGTTCCAATAACACTATATTCTACGTCAGAAGGTGGAGGTATAGGTGTTACAGGTACCCCGATACTTCTAATACTTCATAAACCAACTATTATAAATGACATTTCTGATGAAATATACGACATAACATTAATAATGAATTCCAATAAGTATCATGAAATTGAATACAAAGGCGAGATACTAGTTCTAGAAAGTGTATCAAAGGATAAGGTAGATTATAGACTCTTATCTAGCTAGGTATAGTATTGACTAATACATTATGGAGGAAGAGGCTTGAATTATAGGGAGAAGTTAACTATAGATGATGTCATTATTTAATGAGGAAAGTAATATTAAGGACGGTGGCATTCTCAATTATCATTTAGAACGCATGAAACTATTAATTACAAAGGATGACAAAGGGTTATATAAGCTTACAAGAATAGGTAAATTAGCTTATGAAAGCATGTCAGAATTAAAGAGTAAAGTAGTGTTAATACTACCTTACATTAGAGGGGCAGTACCAATTCTAATGGTTAAACCAAGCATTATACCCTTGATTACATACCTAATAGTCGTGATAATCGTGGTTTCTGCAATATTACGGTTCCTTAGTGAACATCCTTTAAACTTCATAAACACAATTATAATCACGGCACTAATAATTCCGTTAACGGTCGGAGTACTGGTCTTATTGAAACGGCACCTCTCAACATATATAATCAAACATGATACCATAGACTTGCTATTAGCCCATAAGGAGAAGTTCATAAGGTAAGATAATAGGTGTATCGGTATCTAGAAGCATATTTCACAAGCATTTTTAACAATGTTAACCTTGAAAAGTAATGGTGAAATAGTAACAGTAAAAATTCCCTATGTACGTAGATCTTCTGACATCATTAACAGCCTGATAGCCAGAAAATATGATTAAGGAGGATATTGTCAGAAAGGACATCCTACATCACAGTTCAGTAGATTGGTCGGTTCATCACCATATAAACGTAGTATTTAGTAGATTATAAAAGGTATCCTTTTGGCACTTAATTATACCAAAGTATACCTATTTCAGTAATTAGGGGGAAAAGTATAGTAGAATAGCTGGGTCTACTATGAGCTATCCTAGGATGCTAATTAGAGGCTTTAAACCGTTTGATCCCATACAACTTGCAAAGGATACTGAGAGAATAGTTTGTGATGATGGCTGTAGAAAGTATACAGCATTTTACGCTACAGGTGTTTATGGAGGTATAGCTACAGGTTATGCTGTTGGATGTTGTTTTAGATGCTTTTTCTGCTGGAGTGATTGGAGTCGAGATTTCCCTGAACTTTATGGTAAATTCTATTCTGCCGGAGAAGCCTACAAAAATATAGTTAAGACTGCTAAGATTTGGAGTGTAAGGAGAGCAAGAATTAGTGCATGTGAGCCAACGCTTTGTCGAGACCACTTAATTAGGCTACTTGAACACTTCGAAAAAGATGATAAAATAGAACTATTCATACTCGAAACAAACGGCATAATGTTCGGGATCAGCAAGAGCTATGTTAAGGAGGTTTCAAAGTTTGAGAAGGTCCATGTGAGGGTAAGTCTAAAAGCAGGTTATCCTCAAGCCTTCACTGCTAGAACTGGTGCAATACAGGACGCATTTAATATACCCTTTGAAGCAATAAAGAACTTATTGAAATATAATATTAGATTTCATGTAGCTGCAATGACCGATCCTAGAATAATGCCCAGGGAGGAGAGGAGAGAACTTATCAGAAGACTTATGGAAATAAATGAAGTAGTGGCTGTTAATCTAGAGGAGGAATTATGCGATCCTTACGATACAACAATAGTGAGAATGTACATTTACGGAATAGACCCTACAACAATATTCAAGAGAAAATTGAAATAGCAGTAACCCTATTAGAAATAGCCGACATTGAGGGTGAAGACTACAATTTAGAGGATATATTACCACAAGACCTTAAAGAGTATTTCAAAAGCAAGCTAAAACATTTAATTAAGCAGCCACCAAGAATAATCCTATCAAAGCTATACTACGATAACGAATGGCATAGTGCCGTCCTAAAGGCGGCTAAAATGTACATAACGAGAAAATTAACGAGGAGAGAATAAACTAACCATATCTAACTTAGTAATGTAAAAGGGTGTACATGAGCTATGTTAAGTCAGTTAAAAGTATTCATTTCCTCCCCACTAAAGAATAGGGAGCTTAATACTAGAATAGCTAGACTTCTTGAAGAGAGAGGATTTAGAGTATACTTGCCTCAAAGAAACACTCCTCAAAGTAAAAATGTTAAAACAGTTTTTAACGCTAATGTAAATGCGATTAAAGAGGTCGATATCATCGTTACAGCACTCATTAATCATGGTCGCGATTTAGGATTCGAAGTTGGATTAGCTTATGGACTAGGTAAGCCTATAATAGCATTAGTTAACAGCAAAGATTACATTAAGAATAAAATGATTACAGGGGCACTAACGGATGTAGCTTGGAGTATAGGTGAGCTATTAGAGAAGGTGACAAGGTTTAAGGTGGCAGGGAATGATTATTGAGAATGAGGCAGCACTTTTAGTCTTTTATCCCTAAGTTAGCTTAAGTGTCCTTGTATTAGCCTCAATCATGCCTCCCTGGCACTTAATTAACCCTTTAAGTGACTCAATGTTCACTGCTGTTGTTGCTCCTGGTGCGGAGACCGCTAATGCTCCAGCCGCCTGAGCGTACTTAAGTATGTTAACTACTTCATTCTCTGATAAACTCTCAATAGGTTTTCTTAATAGTTTTAGAGCTGTTAATAATCCTGCACAAAAAGCGTCACCGGCCCCTGTCGGATCCTTGGCCTCAATTTTAAATGGTGGCTGAATTATTATCTTTTCACCTTTATAGAGTGCTATTACGCCTTCTCCTCCTTTAGTTACCGTTAGTAGTATTGGTAGATTTCCCCTTAATACCTTAAAACTCTCTATTATGTTTTTACATTTTGTTAGGGCCTGGAATTCATAGATATTTAAATGAACAATATCAGCTTTAGAGAGAACTTTTTGTAATGCTTCCAATGCTAGTTCTGACATACGAGCTATATCAGTAAGGACTAATGTATTTAACTCCTTAATTCTCTCGAATACTACTTCTATATTTTTATTGAAAATTCTAGCATCACCTAAAGATATGTAAGCGTACTTAGGTTTTAATTCGTCAATAGCTCTAAGTACATGAGTGTGTGTTAAGCATAAGTTTGCACCTCTGTATATGTGAAATCTTCTATCCTCGCCTTTAACGACTAGAATAACGTTTCTTGCTGTCCCTGCATCCTTGACTATTTGAGCATACATACGAATACCGTATTTCTCAAGTTCTCTTTCAATTATATGAGCAAACACATCTTCTCCGACAGCTCCTACAGCAGCTATATTGCTTATGGCCCCTAATTTTACTAGGTCTATAGCTACATTAGATGCATGACCACCAACGTATAGATCTATAGGTCTCTCAACACAGACTACTTCACCAGGTTCAGCTATCTTAGGTAAGTTAAAGGCAATAATGTCAACTGTAAAAGTCCCTACAGTTACAGCTTCCACTTCTCTCATGACATATACACCAGTTCCACGTAGACATAAACAGGTTATTATATCTATTACTGGGCAAATAGTGTTTCGCACCATAGATATTCAGGTGTAGGGTAGTGAATCTAACACTTTATAAGGAAAGGATGATATCAAAGAATGTGAGAGGACAAGATAACATAGTTTAAAATACTAATTAAGCATTAGATAATGCCTAAACCTCCGTGATAAAGTAAGGGTTGTAGAGGTTTGGATGAGAAGAGAGTTCTACGAAAACTTTTGAAAGAGCTTAGAACGGGAATTTACACAGTTGTAATTATGAACTTGCTGTATAAGCGTGGCCCATTACATGGTTATAGAATTAGAATGCTCATAATGGAGATATCTAACGGGTTATTGTCTCCAAGTGAAAGTACAATTTACGAATCGCTTAAGATGATGGAGAAGCTGGGTTTAGTTAAGTCATTTTGGGCTGAAAGCGACTACGGTCCACCTAGAAAATACTATGAGCTTACAGGCTTCGGAAAGAGTATATTAGAAAAGTTGCGTAATGAGATAAGAGGTTTACATGAGGTATTAGAAAAAGTGATGGGTGAGTATAAAAAGTGATCTTCCCAGTTTCGCAACAGGTTCATTCATACTCCTTTAGGTACAATACTATACTTTTATGCACATAAAATACCACCCAATCCATTTATAGGTTTTAGGGTCGGATACGCATATATAACAAACCAGTTATGGATTAAACTAAATAGAATAGCTGGTTTATCATTCACAATTATAGGTACGGTACTTATTTTACTATCCATTATAATAGTTGATGAGGTAATTCTAGCATTAACTTTGATTTTACTTGTTATTGGAGATCTCATATTCCTTGTAGTCTATTCTTCAAGAATAACAGAGCTTGAATTGCTTAAAATCCCAGAGTACAAAGAGGAGAGTTATAGAGTTTTAAGTCCCATACTCCTGACAAGACTCCATTACATTCTAACATTTCTACCATACATTGTCTCAGTTCTAATAATCCTAACATACATGAACAATTTACCTAGCCTATATCTTACTGTTAGGTACTCCTTTAGTGTTACTACTTTTTGTCTCTTACATGTATTATTTAGGGTATAAGAAGCCAATAGTATACTATAAGCCTTGGCTAAAAGGAGCATTATATCATTATGTGATGTTAGTTTATACAGTACTCTCATTGATGACGGCGTTGGTTTCTCTAGCCTCAATCACTGTGATTATGTATAACACTCATAGAAGTATGGCTTCAATACTTCTAAAACTGATAGTTATAACAATTGGTATAATCATATCGCTATCAATATACATGTTATTGTTTGTACTAAAGCGTTATATTAGAACACGAGTTACATGGATAAAGTAGATTATGGTCAACAAGCTTGGAAAATAGACACATTACTCATTTAAAGTTATGTACCTGTATATCTATCTCCAGCATCACCTAAGCCTGGAACAATATACCCTTTACTATTAAGTTTGGGATCTACAGCAATAGTGTATAACTCTACTTTGTTATAGTGTTTCTTTATTTTCTTAATGGCTTCAGATGTTATTATCACAGAAGCTACGATTAGTCTTTTGGGTTCACCTTTCTTAATAATTAATGGAATAGTATTAAGAATAGTTGATGCCGTTGCTATCATAGGATCTGGTATGATTACTGTATCCTCTCTTCTTATTTCTGGTATGTTCATGTAGCTTATTTTAATTTCAAATTTCATACCCTCATTGTTGAACATTATTTTATCTTCTAACCTTTGAGCGACTACAAAGCCTAACCTAGCCTTCTTAAATATTTTAAGTAATCCGTTCACTAGGGGTATTGAGGCCCTAAGAACATTAATTATGACTACATTGTCTTTGTCTATAATTTTTATTCCTTTAGCTTTTACACCTAGAGGTGTTTCTGTATAGACCTCTCTAGTGTCCATGTTTTTAACGATCTCTAATCCAATTATATAACCTATTTCCTCTAAAATAGACCTGAACATGTAATATTCTGTACTCTTATCCCTAATGATTGTGAGAAGTTCTTGAGCGTAAGGATGGCTAATTACGTGTACATTCTCCTCTCTTACACGTAAACTCTCCAAGCCCTAGCCCAGATAGTTCGACCATCCCTTATTTAAATGTATTCATAATGGATTTTTAGTTACACCAACTTAGGGATCAGAACTTAGGAGTTAAACTAAAATAGCCTTCGAAAACTCGGTCATGTAAAATGTCAGGAACTTTTTCCATTCTTTCAATAGTATGGGGACCAGAGTTATAAGTCTAAAAATGTAAACTTTAGAAGCAAGTTTTGAGACCTTAAATATAAAATTATCCTGTTTAAGGGTGATTAATTAAAGTTTCGTGTATACCAGATCATTTTTATGTTTGTGAACGACGTTTTAGTAGTATCAGTGTTAATTATACCTAGGATTAATCCTAAAGCTAACCACATACCAACCTTTAAAAGGTTAACCTCTTTGATTACTACTTGAGTAGCTGTAGTTGTTAGTAGTAGTGATGATTTTTGTATTAGGACTAGCTGTCAGTATAATTGTAGTGGTGTTTGTTGTCATGTTGACTATGGCTAGGCCTATGTATGTATCTGCAGCACCATAGTATAGGTACCATTTACCATTAATCTTAACAGGTAGTATAGCACCTGATTTACTCTAGTCCCATTCAGGGAATGCAATACCCAACTTCTCCCAATGAATAAGATCCTTAGATCTAGCCAAAGCTAGCTTAGCCGTCTTACCGTCATAAGCTGTGTAGGTCATGTAGTATGTGCTATTAACCTCAACGACTCTTGGATCCTCACATCCGCCCTTCATCTCCTCCTTAAGAGTTGGAGAGAGTACCGTTAGATTCAGTTTAACAAAATGGGCGCCATCGTAGCTAACAGCGAGCATTATAACTGATGTTCCATGCCAAACACTTTGAGCTCTATAGAACATGTAGAAAATGCCATTAACAAATACTACAGCAGGATTAAAGACTACTCCACTATCAAGACCAATAGCACTAGGTAAATACAACTAATGAATAGGATGAAGTAGATGGCGATGACAGTCTTATCAACAATAAGTGTAATCAGATCTCGAAGATACACATAAGCACATATAACACTAATATTCGATATTATTTAATTAGTGATAGTTTTGTTTTCCATATATACAGTCAATCTCTATATTATTATATCCGATTATAATGTGATAAAATTATGGTTTATGTAATGACAATAGTATAGAGAGGAGTATGATAAATACCGTTAGGAGAGAGAGTAAGAAATTACCAATATCCCTCTTTAGTAATAGTAGTATACTTATAGTTAATAATGATACTAATGGCGTTGTAACTATAACCGTTAGCCCAAGTAATGCAATTATATCAATATATAATACATGTTTAATTACCAAGCCGAATAACGTTAAAAGTAAACCAGTTATTACACCATATCTCAGTATTGTTGATGGCACTTTATACATGATTCCTTCACCACAATTAGAATAGTATTGAATATAATAATCTTATAGATGCATAGAGCAGTATAAATGAAAAGACGAATCTTATAATCCATGGTCTAAGTTTTTTCATGAATTTAGCTCCGAGAGTTGCACCAGGTATTATACCAAGGGCTAAAGCTGATACAGATAATGGATCCACATAACCTCTTGTTAAATATACTATTCCACCACTAGTAGCTGTTAAACCTATCATAAAGGAGCTTGTTGCAACAGCCACCTTAATAGGTAAACCTAGAACCAACGTCATAAGTGGAACCTTTATGACTCCTCCGCCAATACCGAACATGCCCGAGGTTAAACCAGCAAGAAAGGATGCTAAAACGGCTAATAGTTTACGATGAGGTAGAACTTTTACTGTGGATTCTTCATGTGAAACCCTCTTTAGTGCCTTCCTTAACATCATTATTGAAATCCATAACAATAGCATTCCTAAAGCTCCTTTAACCATCTTAACAGGTAATGTAAGAGTTATATTAGCACCGACTATGGCTCCAAGTGCTGTAATTGGCTCTAGAAGTAGTGCAGCTTTCAAATCGACCATTCCTTTTTTAAGATATACGCTAGCAGCTGAGGATGAAGTAACTACAATACTTAACAGACTTGTAGCTATCGCTATCTTAACATTATAATTTAGTACTAAAACCATAAAAGGCACCATTAAACTACCTCCACCAATTCCAGCTATTGCTGAAACAAAACCTATACCAATAGCACCAATAAACAATACTAGTAAATCAAGTAACATTAATCACCTCTATTCCATCATTAATAGTTAATGTACCTTCACCTCGTTTAATCAGTAAGAATAACTATTTAAATAATTATTTAGCTATTACTATTCTTTGAATTCTATTCCACTAACTTCATATATAGGCTTGATGAGAATAATATCGTCTAAACATGTAATTTATAATGGGTGTGTGTATGAAACAAAGAGAGATTCCAGCTCATGACCCTTACATGCCTAAATATTTCTTTGTTACCGCTGGTAAAGCGTTTAGTCCCATTTCACCACTAAATGCTTTTGATGAAGCCTTAATGGATGCTGGAATTGCTCAATGCAACTTAGTTCCTGTTTCATCAATTCTACCAGCAGGTGCAGTAGAGATTGACTTCATCCCCATAACTCCTGGTGCAATAGTTTTTACTATCATGGCAAGAATTGAGGGAAATGAAGGTGAAACGATAAGTGCAGGTGTCGCTTGGTCATTCAGTGTAAGTAAAGAGTATGGGAGATACGGTATCGTAGTTGAGGCATGTGGTAAGGTCAGTAAAGATGAATTGAGGGAGGAACTTATGGAAAAAATCTCGAGAATGGCAAAAGTCAGAAGAATGAATCTCGAGGAGATAAAAATGAAGCTAGTGAGTATAAAAAGAATACCTAAAGGCATGTACGGCTCTGTAATAGCAGCAGTAGTATTTGTCCCTATAGTAGACTATCACAAGGTTAAAGGCTATTAGAATAAGACCATAAAGAGTAATAGTGTGGCGGCCGGGATTTGAACCTAGAATCTCCGGCTTGGGGGACCAGAACCATATAAAAGAAAACATATCACCCAATATGAAAGGGCTTCCAAACTGATAGTCAGTAAGGATAGACATAAACGCTATTACTCGATGACTGATATGAAAGGTTATTAATTCATGTCTGTCTGCTAGTACAGAACTCCATTCTAATTTATTTTATGTAATATCTCAATTACCTTAATCAGTGCTAATAGCAGTCACTATTACTCATCTCCTAATAGCACAGATATAGCTAGTAATTAATGAATGATTGTTTAGATTCAGTTTTAGTAATGTGGATACAATGATGTGTTTAGTGTAGGAAGTACTTGGTGCTGACCTGTATCGTAATTCGTCTTCATGTACCGGGGCAGATTAGGTTGAATATGTTGAGAGAACAGTTCAGGAGTTTAAGAAGAAAGAGGGACTAAGGAGACCATATAGGCTTTGACAGTATACAATATCAGTATAGTGATAGATAAGGCCGAGACGGATTGAATTACTTTAGTTTTGACATTAGCTCGTTGTATTCTCTAGCATCGTGGATATAATATGCATCTATTCCATACCTCCTCGCGTTAGCAGCCAACACCCTATCGGCGCTGATCAGTACTCCATCGACTATGCTGGTCGTGGCGATATAGTATGTGTCTATAGCTCTGCAACCAGTCTGGAACGCCACGTCTAGGAGTAGGTCATAATCTATCTCTTCAACCACGATGATCCTCTCCATCACATCATTGTACGCCCTCTTAGCTATATCCTTAGGCTTCCTACGGACAAGCTGTGAAGCGAGTTCGATACCGAATACCTGTGGCTCGAATATATTGTAGCCTTTCTTGTCTACTATTCTAAACACGTTTCGTGCTCTACAACTACGTTCCTCATCGTAGATGAATAGCCTATCTATGAAAACCGAGACATCGATAACTAGGTTCAATACCGTAACTACCTCCTTTCACTAAGAAACTTCTCTAGCACATCCTCTTCTACCTTCTCAGAGTATTTCTCCAGAACCTCATCAAGACCCATGTACGGTCTAGGACTCAGGGTATTGAGAAGCTTCTTGAGAACCCTCTTAGAGATACGTAGCCTTACAGTACTGCTTACCATATCTACTCCCTCATCATAGCTTATCTACAACCACACTATTAAGTCAACTGCATCATTTACTAATTTTGCGTAAAGAATTCCTCGCTATATCCGCAAACCTCCTGCAGTACTCTACTTCATTCCTTCCCCCCATCAGCATTTACTCGTGTTCCATAGCTCAGCCAAGTCCATATAGGACTATAGATAACATATTCTTATACTAAGGTATGTTGCTCTATAGCCCCTTATGAGCGTGATGAAGGAAATTATTAAAATTTAAAGATTAGGAAAATAAATTGTTAATGAGGGGATTTAAGTGCCTTTTACACCTTTCCATCTTGGACCTGCACTAGCTATAGGCTTACCTTTGAGAAAACATATTCATGTACCAACATTTATAATAGCCAATATAATTGTGGATATAGAGCCTTTCATAA
>CAZTBM010000028.1:0-22632 GCA_964611985.1 uncultured Desulfurococcales archaeon
ATAGCAAAATAAGCATCTGGTCACGACTATCCAGAATCACTGGTTTTCTCCTTGCTGGCCATCTAGCCATATTATTCGGACTTAGGGCTTTACTAATAGATGCACTACTATTGATTACATCTCTAGCTTTATTCAAGACTTACATGTACGAACTAACCATTCCAGAAACAGGTGCTATTAAGCCAGAGAATAGGCAAACCTACAGGCTACTAATACAGCTACCTAAGTTTGCCAAAATGTTGTTAATTTCCGTTATACCCTTTAACTTTGCTGTTGGATCTTGGAGAATTATTATTTAACTATATGAACGTATGGTTTCAAGCTCTTGGGAAAGCCATGTATGCATTTACAAATGCGGTTTTAGTTGTTAGTGGTATAGCTGGATCATTATTAATCCTTAGATATAAGACGAAGGTTAAGCCAGAGAGATTCGTATGTATAGGGCTACTTGGCCAAGTGGCGTTTGTAGCTCTATTATACGTTTTAAGCCTGATACCTGCAGACCTCTTAGTAGCATTTATTGTTGTCTCTGCTATAGTCTCCATACTCGGCTTTATGAACCCATTAATTAATGTATCCTTAAACTCCATATTCCAATCACGTATTGATGTAGGAATTCTAGGTAGGGTTAAAGGGATATTCGATTCTGTAGCCACTACAGCTATAATGGTGTCTGGGGTGATTACAGCCTACTTACTAGAATGCTCAATACTCAACAGTTACATACCATTAGTCTACTCATTAATAGGATTGTGTGGAGCGTTACTCGGAATTAGGGCAGTAACATTAAGGGAGGAAAAACCCCGTAAATAACAGTGGCTTTCCTCTTCAAGACCATCATTAAATATAATTTTGAAGTATGGAGCCGCCGGCGGGATTTGAACCCGCGACCACCGGCTCTCTCTGCGGTAATAGATGCTTACGAGGCCGGCGCTCTACCCGCTGAGCTACGGCGGCTCTTCAAATAGTAGTTAATAATATGTCTCCTTTTATGCTCTACTATTTTCGGATGGTGTTCTGCCTACTCTTATTGTAGTAAAATATAGATATACTTGGTTATAGTTTTGTCTATGTTGGTGAGTGTAGATTATGAGTTGGGTTAAGCCACCTGCTAAAGCCGAGATCGGTATTATTGGAGGATCCGGACTATACGATCCCGGACTATTTAGGGAAGCTAAAGAATACAAAATTTACACACCATATGGTCTTCCATCAGATAATGTTATTGTTGGCGAGTTTAAGGGTAGAATAGTTGCTTTCATTCCTAGACATGGTAGGGGGCATAAAATACCGCCACATAAGATAAACTATAGAGCTAACATCTGGGCATTAAAGTCTCTTGGCGTTGAAAGAATAGTAGCTGTATCAGCTGTTGGTAGCTTAAGAGAAGACTATAAACCTGGGGACTTTGTCTGCCCAGATCAGTATATAGATTTCACTAAGAAAAGAGAGTACTCATTCTTTGATGGACCTGTTGTAGCCCATGTATCAATGGCTGACCCCTTCTGTCCTGAACTAAGAGAAATTGTGATAAAAACTGCTAAGGATCTAGGTATATCCATTCATGAGAGAGGAACATACGTATGTATTGAAGGTCCAAGATTTTCTACTAGAGCAGAGTCTAGGCTTTTCAAGGAAGTCTTCAAGGCAGATATTATAGGGATGACGTTAATACCTGAAGTGAATTTAGCTAGAGAGGCCGAGATATGTTATGTCACTATAGCAATGGTTACAGATTATGATGTGTGGGCAGAGAAACCAGTAACAGCTGAAGAAGTAGTAAAGGTCATGCAAGCTAATGTAGAGAAGGCTAAAAAACTACTATACGAGCTTATACCTAGAATACCTAAAGAAAGAAAGTGCCCATGTAAGGAGGCTTTAAAGGAAGCTCTTGTCTAGAGGAGAAAAAACAGTATGATAAGTAAAGTTAAAGAAACATTAAACAAAGCTAGAAAGATCGCTGAAAACCCTAAGTATAAAAAAGCATTTAATAGCGTTGCTCAAGAAAATAATCTTTTAATAGTTTATGATGTTGAGGGATTAGTACCTGCCTCAACACTCTTAAATCTATTTTTGACACTAAAACCCACTACAAACATCACATTAATACCGCTTGAAGTATTCTATAGTGTTCAGGCACCCTATTTCTCTAAGCCAACAATAGTTTTCCTTACAGATGTAAAGAATGCACCAAGAGCAAGCGATACTTTGAGAATACTCTCCATACCTCATATTGTATTTATACCTAAAATTCCACAGAATTTCCCACTTCACAAGGAGGGCTTTAAAATAATAGAGCTACCAGAAGGTATGAGTACTGAGGAACTAGTCTTTACTGAGATGATGGCATCATCGTTAATGCTATTTAAAACCTTAAGTACCACAGAGAAAAGAATAGAGAAGGTACAGGAGGAGGTACTAACAATAGAAAGCATTATAGAAGACCTACTAGAACACTATAGAGAAGAATGCGATGAAATAATAGACTTACTAAATAGTAATAATGATGCCATCCTACTTTATACTGAACTGCTTAAACCAATAGCACAGTATTTGTATTACAAGATTTCATTAAGCAGCAGACGTAAACCATTATTAATGATGCCACTTGACTTAATAGTCAAATATACTTCAATTACATTACCAAACAATATAATCGTATTGAGGACAGGAATGGAGGAGGAAAAATTTAGAGCATTTAAGGTTAGATTTGGTCTTCAGTTAAAAAGTAGAAAAGTTATTGATGTAGGTGTTAAAACGGATCCACTAACTGTACCATACTATGCATTTATTATTCTCTGGCACATCTTAGATAATCTTAAATTACAGGTGGATATGTGAGAATAGCTACGATTAAGGCTAGTATAAATGATATCATAGATAAGATAGTGTAACATGAAGCTATTTCATGTTCCTTAAGAGGGCCCTTCACAAGTAGTAAGTTGGCTAAGGTGAGAGGGGCATCTCTAGCTTTATTTTGTATGAGAAGTTCCCTTTCATAATCTACTAATACAGGTCTATTCCTTATTTGTCTACGCTCTTTCAAACCGCCAATACTTCTTAATATATGAAAAGAGTTCATAATGCAGGGTAACATTGCCGTTATAGCTACAACCTCTAACCTTCCTAGAACTGCTAATACACCGAAATATGCGCCTAGAAAGAGGCTACCCACATCACCATTGAATACCTTAGCGGGATACTTATTGTAAGGGTAGTAGCCAAGTAGAATGCCGATTATGAGTATTAGTGCAAAAAATGGGAAAAGTCCTACTACCCCCGAATGATAAGCAAGAATTGATGCAATTAAAAGTGAGGAGAACATGAGTAGTGTTGATGCTGGTAATACTCCATTATATACGTCTAGCATATTGAATGCGTTGGAAGGCACAGCTATAGCAAATAGTAAAAGAATAGAGTATATAATCGTTAATCTAGTCTTGCCAATAAAGGGGAGGTAAGGGTGAGGTTTAAAGACACCCAATAGTAATATGGGCGCTATAGCAATAAGAGTTAACGCAGTCTTTAATATTGCATCAAGTCTCTTTAGGTCATCAAGGTACCCTACTAAACCAGTAAAAGAGCATGTACAAATGAGTATAAGCGTTTGAATAGTGTACTCTGGCTTAAATAGTAGTATTAGAGGAAGCAGTAGTATCGATGATATAAGTAAGGATAACCCTCCACTTTCCGGTAATGTAGGTCTCTTCTTCTTATGAACATCTATCCCTCTAAGCCCTATTAGCCAGTTAAACTTAGCTACTATGGGTGTTAAAGTGTAAGATACTACTAGGCCTAGAAGGAATAGTAATAAGGCTATAACAGCATCAAGTATACGCATTTTTCTACACGCAATCTTGATTTAAAAGAAGGTTTAATAAAGGTACCTTTTTATACTAGACATTACAAGCCTTTAGGTGGTGTAACGTAATGGATATGGCAAAGTTGCCGGGCTCATGGTTTTCATGGTTTATACTAACACTAATAATTATTACCATAATACCGTATACATCATTGATAATACCAGAAGCTCCCGAAATTTCAGCCTTAAACTATTTAATTACCTTATTAGCATCGGCTCTTCTCCTATTAATAGTGATGGGTAAGGCTTCGAGAGATCCTTTAATTTCACCTAGAGCTGACATCCTTGTACTATTCTATGGCATATACTTAGGAATAGTGATAGGCGCTATGGCATTATTTTCACCACTACAGGTTAAGGTAAAGACGTTTATTCTAGCGACAACAGTGATAGTTGAAGTAGCTTTGATTTTTCCAACACTTATTAGTGTAGTAAAAGGTATACTGAAATATGGGATAAAGGATCTAATAACATCATTATATCCTGTACTTCTAGCGGTAATAGTGATAATAATTTGTATTGGACTATTAAGAGTGTTTGGAATCACCTCTCCTATGGCACTATCAGCGTCAACAATATTACTATTGGCTTCAATAATTATTATAACCTCAATAGAATACTTAAAGAAGAAGTAGGAGCAATATGTAAGAGTATGATCTTTTATTCTTATACCGGTTATTAAGGATAAGTTAATGTTAAACTCACACTAATATTACCATAGAGGAGAAAAATTTTAAGTGAGAATACATGAGAATAGCTGTAATTCATGAGGCAGCTCATCCACCAACATCTAGTATAGAAATTTTATATGCAATTAAAGATAAGGGTGTGGAAGCTCTCTATCTTAGACCCTCACGCTTATCCTGTTATATCACTAATGGTAATATTAAATTCTTTTATGGGTTAAGGGAGCTCCCCCCCATTGATGCAGCCATTGTTAGATCATTAGGATTTATAACATCACTTGAACAGTTTGTGAAAAGATATACTATAATAAAACTTCTTGAACTCAAGGGTACATTAGTTATCAATCCCGTTGATTCAATTACTATATGTAGGGATAAGTTTCTTAGCTTAAGCATACTGGCGCTTAATGGTGTACCTGTTCCGGAAACTCTAATAACAGAGGTTATTCCCTTAGCTATGTCGATGTCTAAAAATTTTGGTACTTTTGTCCTTAAACCTATTATAGGGTCCTTAGGATTAGGCTCGTTAAGACTTAATGATGTTGACATGTTATTCAATATAGCTAAACTTTACATGGTTCTAAATCAACCTCTCTATGTACAAAGATACATCAAAAAACCTGGAAGAGATATAAGAATATTAGTTGTTGGTGAAAAGATAATCGGGGCTATATATAGGATTGCGCCATCAAGTGGCAATTGGAAAACAAATATAGCCCAAGGTGCAAAACCTCAGCCTGCAGAACTTGATGGCGAGTTAAGGGAACTCTCAATTAAAACTATGAAGATTCTAAGGTTACACTATGCAGGCATAGATATTGTAGAGGATAAGGAAGATAATAAACATAGATATAAGGTCATAGAAGTCAATGCTTCACCATTATGGTCAGGATTGAAGAGGGCTCTGGGAGTTGAACCAGCAAAAGAGCTTGTAGAATACGTCATTAGATTAATAAGGCAGTGAGACGATATCATCTAGCAGAAGTGATGACTAGTAAACCGTCTGAAGAGAATAATTCAGATGATGAAGAGCTCTCAGACTGAAATAAGTTAACATATTAATCTATGTTTATGGTTTTCCTCTCCTTAATAACCCTCAAGACATACATTGTGTACGTAGATTCAACACCATCAATTCTACCAATTTCATCTAGTAACTTAGCAAGTTCCTCTCTATTCCCAACTCTAACTTTAGCTAAGGCATAGAATTCACCTGTTACATCATATAGCTCATATATGTCTTTAAGCTTGCTAAGCTTACCTAGTACGTTATCGTAAAGTTTCGGTTGTGCCTTTATCAGTATAAAGGCAAGTGTTCCCTTACCGACCTTAGCTGGATCTATGTCAGCATGGAAACCACGAAGAATACCAAGTTGTCTAAGCTTTTTAATCCTTAAATGTATTGTTGCTTCACTGACATTAAGCATTCTTGCAAGTCTAGAGTAAGGTATCTTGGCATCCTCTTGGAGGAGCCTTAGTATCCTCTTATCAGTCTCATCTAAGTGATGTATCACTGACACTATATTACACCAAGATAGTTTTCTCAATCCTAATACTTCTATTTTACTATCATTAATATTTATAAGACGTCGTATAGAATGATGTTTAAGCGGTGCAATGATAATATGAGTAAATTGAGGAAAGAGTACCAAAAGTATCAATATTACCTATTAGATTTAGATGGTGTTGTATGGCGTGGTGATAAGCCAATACATGAGAACATAATTGCCATAAAGAAGCTTATGGATCTAGGGAAGTACGTTTACTTCATATCAAATAATTCAACGAGAAGTAGACTAGACTATGTTAGAAAATTACATAGAATGAGCTTAAAGGTTAATGTAGATCAAGTTATTAATAGCGCATATGCAACTGCCTATTATATCAGGGAGGTCTATGGGAAAGGTAAAGTGCTAATTATCGGTGAAAAAGGATTATATGAAGAGTTTAAACAAATGGGGTTTGATGTATACTACGCTGATAAAAGCGTTGATAAGGTAGACTATGTAGTTGTTGGTCTGGATAGAGAATTCAATTATACCAAATTAACTAATGCGGTAAGACATATTCTTAAAGGCGCATTATTTATCGCCACAAATGAAGATGCATTACTCCCAGTAGGTGATGAAGTTATACCTGGAGCAGGGACTATGGTCGCAGCTGTAGCCACAGCCGTAGGTAAAAGACCAGCCGCCACTATTGGGAAACCTAATACATTCATGATAAATATGTTATCCAAACGTGATAGGATAGAGCTAGAGAAGTCCATTATCATTGGAGATAGACTCGACACCGATATAGCTGTCGCATGTAAGTTAAATATTGACTCACTTTTAGTATTAACTGGCGTGGCAAAGAAAGATAACATTCACAATGCTCCATGTAGGCCTACATATATTGCTGATAATCTTCTTGTTCTTTTTGAGGAATGTTAATATATAGGTCCTATGTATTCTTACATCTGGTGACTCTTTACCTTGTCTCTTTCACCAGAACAAGTTGAACAGATGAGGTATACTGTTGAACGTATGTTACGAGGTATGAAGGGTCCAACTAAAGTATGGAATTTAGAATTATCCTCAATTAAGCCATTAGATGAAGAAGGATTTGAAGTTATAGGTGTATTCTCTGAAGATTTCGCCGGGGTAGAAAAAAGGAAATTTAAAGCTATATTTGGTAGCGATTTAAAAATAAAATCAGTTACACTCTTAGGTGAAGAAACTGAGTAAATTAGAGAGTATAGGTGAATACGTCCCTGACCCGCTCATTCTAACGCCACTTGGCGATGTCACGGGTCAAGTATAATTTAGTGACTGGAATCGTATAAGCTTTCTTATTCTTCTGGAATAACTTTCAAAATCATACCTTCAAGGGTAATAGGTTTTAGTTTTGTAGCCAAACTATAAGCTTGTGAGAGCTTTACCGATGATTCAGCGTATATCGTCAATAATGGGTCTCCTGCTTTTACCTTACTACCAGCCTTTACATGTATCTTTACACCAGCTCCCTTATCCTCTGGTGCACCAGCAGCCCTTGCTATGAGGGTTATAGCTGTATTATCAACATGTGTTACATAACTATCTGTTGGTGTCTCAATAGTTATCACTTTGTCACCTACTGGTATATCGTCAGGTTTAATGTTAGGATTGCCTCCTTGTGCCTCTATTATTTCACGCATTTTAGCTAGTGATCTACCGGAGTATAGTATCTCCTTGGCTATCCTCTCTCCTTGCCCTTTAGGTGCAAGTCCAGCCTCTTCAAATACTAAACCTGCAATACCCATTGCTTTAGCTATCAGGCTCATAGCCCCCTTGCCCATGAGAGCCTCTAATGCCTCCTTAGCCTCTAATGCAGGCCCTATAGAGTAACCTACAGGCTGGCTACCATAAGATACAGCACATCGAACCTTTATCCCTAAACGTTCACCCTGCTCTATGAAAAGTGCTGCTAGTTTAGATGCTTCCTCCATTGTAGTTACCTTAGCTCCTTTACCTGTCGGTATATCTATTACTAATGTACTTACACTCATAGCTAGCTTCTTTGATAAAATACTTGCAACCATTTGTGATCTTGGATCAACCATTATCCTATTAAGTACTCTGATGAAGATGTCATCTGCAGGAGCCATTTTTAATGCTCCACCCCATACTAATAGACCCTTAGTTTTTGGTGCAATTTCTTTAATTTCTTCTGGTGTTAAGTCCACTCTTGCAAGAACCTCCATCGTATCGGCTGTCCCTGCAGGGCTCGTTATAGCTCTACTACTAGTCTTGGGTATTAGAAGGCCAGCGGCTGCAATTGTCGGTACAGCAAGTAAAGCTACTTTAGAATTACCTGGAACACCACCAATACTATGCTCGTCATAAACAGGTTCCTCGAACTCTATTTTAATACCCGTATCAACCATTGCCCGTATGAGAGATTCCATCTCTTCAGGTGTTAATCCATAAAATAGCTCAGCCGTAAGGAAAGCAGCTAACTCTACATCATCAAGCATGCCATCAACTGTATCTTTTACTATCTGTCTTATCTCTTCTGGTGCCAGCCTTAAGCCTTTGAGCTTCTTCTTAATATATGGAATTGATGGAGGCATCTCCATTATCCTAATTCCAACAGTGACTCCGTCTCCTACACCAAGTTCATTGGCCACCCTTTTTGGTAGACCAATAAATCCTCTCTCAACTATTGTTGACGATGAAAGGATATGAGCTGTAACAGATTTAGCTCCTCTGGTAAGCCTAACTCTTTCTAAAGGTTTAACATGGAGAGCTTTTAGATCACTATCATTCACTATAACGTATCTACTATCACCAACATTTATATCGATGATTTTTACCTTTAAGTAAACAGGTTTATGTGCAGGAGACTTTATGGTCATCTTTAATCACAACTTGAGAGTATGGTGATACGGGGTTTATTACTGTGCACACTGGGGCATATATTTCTTTCGAAAACACTTGTACATAGAAAGGTATGAGAGATGAGATTGTACTCTTTTAAATAGGTATATCAAGCTATTTTAGCATATAACCTCTTTATAATTAAACCCCTAGGTATATACCTTATGATAGTCTGAATTCTATCACTAGTTGCTGGCACAGACTCTCCTTTAGATCCATCTATAATGATTTTTATGGGCTTCTTAACAAATAGTATCTCAGCCTCGAAAGGTATGGTATTCTCAATCTCCTTAAGTGAGATGAAATCTTCACCTAATGGGAGAGGCATCTTATCGAAGAAGTATACGGAAAAGTCGAAGAGTATTTTCAATGGCCTCCTAGCAATAAACATTTTAGCATAATTTACTATGCTTTTCGGATAATTCTTTTCATTAAGTATGATATTATATAACTTGTTGAATATATAGTGATCGTTAAAGAAGACAAATTCTTCAGATGATACCTTACTATATACTTCATTCAGAATCATTATTTCTCCTCGCTCTACAAGCTCTCTATATATTTCGCCGAGCATTAGCTCAAATGATACAATAGTTTTATGATAGTATACTGTTTTATACATTTGTAGTCTAGCTAAGTAAAGGTTTTCTAGAGCGCCTAGACCTTTTTCAAGTAAAGCTAGATCACCATTAGCGTCAACAGATAATGTATTTACTAATCTCTCAACATCTATTACACCGTAGGCTACACCTGTATGTTTAGAGTCTCTTAATAAGTAATCCATTTTGTCTATGTCTGTGTCACTTGATATAATTTGTGATAGAAGATTATTCTTATATTCACCTTTAAGGATACTAGTTATCTCATTAGGTGTGTAACCATAGTCTTTAAGCTTATCTGCAATAATACTCTTGCGTAAAACCTCTAAAGTCAAATTTTCATGGCAGGCGCTTTCTCCGTATAAACGGAATAAGCATAACTCTAGACTATGTGATAATGGGTAGTGTCCTATATCATGTAATAGTGCTGCTAACCTTAATAACTGTAATTCATCACTAGTTAAATATCCTTCATTTAGTAAGTTTGAGCCCACTCTACCAGCTAAGTGTAAAACACCAATACTATGACTAAGACGGGTGTGAGTAGCACCAGGATAAACATAGTATGCTAAGCCTGTTTGTGCTATATGTCTAAGCCTTTGAAATATCGGTGTATCTATTATTGCCCTTTCGACGTCATTAACCTTAATGAACCCATGTATCTCGTCAAAGATCATTTTTGAGGTCATGTTTCTTCACCAAATACTTGGTGTAATTTACTATTTCTAGTGGAAAAAGATATAACCTACTTAATAAATGATTATACAAAGACAGAATGGATCATGGAGTGTGAACTCTTATGGTCAAGTTTTGCCCTAAATGTGGTAGCTTAATGACACCTAGAGTAAAGGATGGAAAGAGACTGTTAGTATGTAATAAATGTGGTTATGAAGAGGAGGCTAGAGTAAGAATAACACTTAGTAAAAGAATAGAGCATACAGAGAAAGAGAAAACAATAATCATTGAATCCTCTGCAGATATACCCAGAACAACATCAATAGCGAAAAATGTTGAATGCCCTAAATGCGGTAATACCGAGGCCTATGTATGGATTGTCCAAACGAGGGCCGCTGATGAACCACCAACAAGGATATACAAGTGTACAAAATGTCATTACTCGTGGAGGGAGTACGAGTAAACTTAAAAGAAACTAGAAAAATAAAACATTAAACCCCCCTAACCTTATTCTAATATAGGCTGGAGCCGGGTGGTGTAGCGGCCAAGCATGGCGGGCTCTGGCCCCGCCGACCGGGGTTCGAATCCCCGCCCGGCTACCATTCTACATTAAACCTTTCTGTATTTACCTATACCTTAATTCTTGATGATTAAACTTTATATTCTGTTATTTCTTGTTTAGGTTGACGTTAGAGTGTTAGAGAGTGATATAAGTGTCAGCTAAGGAGACCTCAAAGCCGAAGAAAATAACTTTCATGAAGGATAAATACAGTAAGTTCCATGAGTGGTATGATGAAATCCTTGAGAAGGCAGACATAATAGACAAGAGGTATCCTGTTAAAGGTTGTCTCATCTGGAAGCCTTACGGTTATAAAGCCTTAAAGTTGGCAATGAATATACTGAAGAAGTTACTTGATGAAACCGGCCATGAGGAAGCCTACTTTCCAACGCTAATTCCTGAAGAGGTTTTTGCTTTAGAAAAGGACTTCCTTGAAGGATTTAGTGGTGAAACCTTCGTAATAGAGAGAACGCTCAGTAAGAAATTGGATAGAAAACTACTACTTAGACCTACAAGTGAGACGGTAATGTACTATATGTTTAAGCTATGGTTAACATCATACAGAGACCTACCGGTTAAAATTTACCAACATGTAAACGTATTCAGATATGAGACCAAACATACAAGGCCAATACTAAGAGTTAGAGAAATAGCAAGCTTCATAGAGGCACATACAGCACATGCAACAAGAGAGGATGCAGAAAGACAAATCAAGGAGGCCATAGGGATATATAGTAAATTCTTCGACTCATTATACATACCATACATCATACTCAGAACACCCAAATGGGATACATTCGCAGGCGCTGAATACAATTACGACTTTTTCACAGTAATGCCTGATGGTAGAGCTATAGAACTAGGCTCAGTAATAAATCTAGGACAAAAATTTGCAAAAGCATTCGATATAAAAGTGCAGATGGCTGACGAAAGCTTTCAGTATATATGGCAAACATGCTATGGCGTTTCAGAGAGAGTAATAGGAGTATTGCTTTCAATACATGGTGACAATAAGGGGCTTATATTCCCAACAAACATAGCTCCAATACAAATAGTTATAATACCAGTAATATTCAAAGGTAAAGAGAAGCAGGTAGTAAATAAATGTAAGGAAATTTATGAACAACTTAAGAAGGAGGGCTTTAGAGTACACATTGATCTAACGGAGAGAGGGGTTGGAGACAAATATTACTATTGGGAGATGAAAGGCGTGCCAATAAGGATAGACATTGGACCTAAGGAGGTTAGTCAAAAAGCAGTCACTATAGCCCGAAGAGATACTGGTGAGAAAATACTCGTGAAAGAGGAGGAATTGATAGGTAAACTTAGAGAACTAATGGAAGACATAAATAGAAACTTATATGAGAGAGCTAAGAAATGGCTCTTCTCAAACATATATACATTCACTGACATCTCAGATAAGAGTAAGATACCCGAGAAAGGAATAATTAAAGTACCGTGGTGTGGTAAGGAGGAATGCGGATTAGAGCTCGAACAACTATTAGATAAAGAGGCTTTAGGATATAACCCTGAAGAAGCTACTGAAGGAAAGTGTCCTATCTGTGGTGAAAAAGCAGTTACATGGCTTTACCTATCCAAGAAATACTAAAAAACCAATAGCTATAAGTAATCTTTAAGATTTAGTTTATATCTTTAAATACTGCAGTATAACCCTCTATACAATAGTTTAGATTCACGCTTCAACCCAAACCAAAGGTGTTATAGTGTGAAGGCAATCGTGAAAGGATCTTATAATCCTTTAAAGGTAGAAAAAGCTGTCATCGAGTTCTGGCAAATAGAGAAAATACCAAGTAAGGTTAGGGAATGGAGTAGAAGACAAGAGAGAATTTTTACATTCCTTGAAGGACCACCAACAACTAATGGGTTTATGCATGTAGGACATGCCCGTGGACGTACAATGAAGGATATAGTATTGAGATTTATGAGGATGCAAGGTTATAACGTATGGGATCAGGCAGGATGGGATACTCAAGGTCTCCCAGTAGAACTTGAAGTTGAGAAGAAGCTAGGATTCAAGAGCAAGAAAGACATAGAAGTATATGGTATAGAGGCTTTTGTTAGAGAATGCCAGAAGCTAGTAGACTATTACCTTTCTCACTGGAGAAAAGATAGTGAAAGGTTAGGACTATGGCTTGACTATGAGCATGCATATGAGACTAGAACACCTAGATACCTTGATGCCTTATGGACATTCCTTAAGGAAATGTGGAATAAAGGTCTACTCTACGAAGATTTAAGAGTTATACCCGTATGTCCGAGATGTGAGACAGCATTAAGCGGTCACGAGGTTGCACTTGGCTCAAAAGTTGTAAAGGATCCAAGCCTGTTCTTTAAGGTACCATTATTAAATCAGGAAAAAACGTACATGGTTGCATGGACTACAACACCATGGACCATAATATCTAATGAGGCACTAGCCGTACACCCAGATGAGTATTATGTTAAAATAGAGGTTAACGGTGAATACTGGATAGTAGCTGAGAAAAGACTAGAATACTTTGCTAAAGAGGTTAAACTCGAGAAATATAAAGTTGTAGATAGACTTCCAGGTAAAGACCTTAAGGGCCTCAAGTATAAGCATCCATTATTAGAGGAGGTACCTAAACATAACGAGCATAATGGTGAATGGGAACATGCAATAATAACTGCTGATTGGGTCTCAATGGAGGAGGGTACAGGAGTAGTACATATGGCACCAGCACACGGTCCTGAGGACTTTGAAGTAGCTAAAGAGTACGGTATAAGGGTATTTAAGCCGTTAATGAAGAATGGCTTCTTCAGTGAAGAAGCAGGAAAATATGCTGGACTATGGTTTAAGGATGCAGATAAACAGGTCATAGAGGATCTAAAGAGAAAGAATCTCCTGGTATATTGCGGTCTATATGAACACGAGTACCCACATTGTTGGAGATGTGATACACCATTAATGTATTATGCTGATACACAATGGTTCATAAAAATAGAGCCAATAAAGGGGACCATGCTTCAAGAGAATAGTAAAGTAGAATGGTATCCTCCATGGGCTGGTAAGAGGTTTAGCGACTGGATAGAGAATGCTAGAGACTGGTGTATTAGTAGAGAGAGATACTGGGGTACACCACTACCAATATGGACCTGTAGAAAGTGTAAACATAGAATAGCTGTTGGCAGTTTAGAAGAATTGAAGAAATTAGCCGTAAATCCGGAAGACGTAGTAGACCATCATAGGCCATGGGTTGACCGTGTTAAGATAAAATGTTCTAAATGTGGAGACATTATGGAAAGAGAAAAGTTTGTTGTAGATGTATGGATGGATAGTGGTATGGCACATACTGCAGCACTACATCAGTATGGATGGGATGAACTATTTGACAAATTCTTCCCATACGACTTCATAACAGAAGCTGTAGATCAAACTCGAGGATGGTTCTATACACTAATGTTTACATCAGTAGCACTATATGGTAAGAGCCCCTACAAGAAGGTTCTAAATCAAGGACATGTTCTAGACAAGTATGGCAAAAAGATGAGCAAGAGTAAAGGAAACGTCATCTGGGCAGCAGAGGCTATGGAGAAATGGGGAGCTGACGTATTAAGGTTCTATCTAATGGCAAAAGCCTCACCATGGGATAATGTAAACTTTGATCCAGCCGAAATAAGAGTATATAAGAGGTCACTTGACATATTATGGAATAGTGTTAACTTTGCTCTTACATACATGGAGCTAGATAAATGGAGTCCAATAGAGCTAGAGGAGGACCTAAAAACATTAAGAATCGAGGACAAATGGCTTCTTACAGAACTACATAAAACGCTTGAGGAAGTCAAAAACCACCTATCAAAATTCGACATACATAAAGCTGTTAGAGCAATAAGCGACTTTATAGTGGAGAAGCTAAGCCACAAATACATAACACTAATAAGACCAAGAGTATGGATTGAACGTGACGACCCAGTAAAGAGAAGTGCTTATGCAGTACTTTATATAGCTCTCGACTCAGCAATAAAGGCAATAGCGCCAATAACACCCTTCTTAGCAGAATACCTATACCAAGCATTCACTCGAAGACTGAATCCCGAAGCACCCATAAGTGTACACATGACCCTATGGCCAAAAGTGCCAAGAGAACTAATATTTGAGAAAGCTTGGGAAAGAGCAGATAAAGTTCTCAAAGTCGCAGAGGAAATATTGTCACTAAGAATGAAAATAGGTGTGAAAAGACGATGGCCTCTAAAGAGAAGCATTATCGTATGTGATCAAATAGATAATGAGCTACGTGAATCCACAGACTTACTTAAAGTATATGCTAACATTAAAACTGTTGATTGTCAAACACAACCTGTTGAAGGCGAATTTGAAATCGTAGAAGCTGATGGATTAAAAGTTTACGTGGATACAAAAGTCGATGAAGAAGTGCTATTAGAAGGCTTAGCAAGAGAGCTCGTTAGACGAATACAAGTCATGAGGAAAGATCTAAATCTACCATTAGATGCTATACTAAAAGAGGTATTAGTATACACTAAGGACGAGAACATAATAAAGGCCGTGAAACGTCATGAAAAGTACATTTTAAGTGAAGTTAGGGCCGAAGCCATTAGAATAGTAAAAACAGAGCCTGAAGATGCAAAAGCTTGGACTATAGAAGGTGCAAAAGTAAAGATAAAAATAAAACCAACACCATAAAGTCGTAGCTTCAATTTTTAACTAATCATCTACTACATTATAAGTTCAAGCTTAACATCAAGTATCCTTAATATTTATAGAGTAGTTTCCTCTCTAATGTAGTTAGATGAAGCTAGGTGTACATTTATGAATGGTTGGCTAGGACCTTGGGAATTACTCCTTATAATAATTATAGCTTTAATCCTCTTCGGACCTAAGAAAATACCTGAAATAGCCCGTATGCTTGGTCAAGCAGTAGCAGAATTTAGAAAAGCCTCCCAAGCCGTATATGAAGTAAAGGATGAGATAGAAAGTACAAAAAAAGAAATAGAAAGTACGTTTAAATTAGAGAGTTCGCCTAGAAAAGGCAAAGCAGAGGAGACAAAAGCCACTCAGCAAATTAAAGAAGTTAAATATGAGGAGAAAATATTGGAACTCGCTAAAAAACTAAACATACAAACAGAAAATAAATCTCTAGATGAAATATTAAGTGATATAGAAGCTAAATTAGGTGAAATAAAAACTTCTAAGGAGAATGTTTCTAAAGATGAAACAACCTGAAATATTTAGATTATTTTTGGATTGAAGCTTCCTTTAAATACGCCTGTTCGGCTTGTTTCCTTTCAGTTCTCTTATATACCCATTCTCCTACGAAGGTAGCTATAATATAGAGTATTAAGAATGGGACTGAAACAAGGGTCATAGATACAGGTGTTGGATCAGGTGTTATAATAGCAGCTACTGCAAATATTGCAACTATAAAGTATCTCCAGTATTTTCTAAGCATTCTTGGGTTGAATACTTGGAAGTATGCTGCCAAAACTATTACAATAGGTAGTGTAAATAATGCACCAATGAATATCAGAAGCATCACGATGAATTCATAGAAGTCTCTAACCCAGAACTCTGGTCTTAATTGTAACCAACTGTTCATCCATAAGAATATAGTTAAGGTTAATGGTGCTATGACCTTATATGCATAAATGATCCCTCCGAGAAAGAACCCAACAAAGGCTATAATGAAACTTGTTAGAAACTTCTTCTCATGGGGGTATAAGGCTGGTGCTATAAACTTGTATATTTCATAGGCAACTATGGGTGAGGCAACAATCAAACCTAATAGTATTGATGCCTCCAAAATTAGAACTATGGCATCATACACCTTTAAAGGCCTCAAATCCACCTCTATATTCTTTATTCCAAAGATTTTCTCTAAGTAGAACTCTGCAGCATTAATCATGTCCAGTCTTATCTTATTAAGAACATAGATTACTATCGAGTTGCTTCTACTTCCTAAGAGAAGTATTTTCAGTAAACCTCCACTACTGCTATTAGTGATCATATTAGATCCTTCAAGAGGGGGAAGGATTGATGAAGGTATAAGAAAGCATATAAGTGCGGCAATTAGTATTGCAGCTAAACATACTCTAAGTCTTGTCACTAATTCTTCCATATGCTCAGTTACTGGCCTAGGCCTATCCTGTGAAGAGGGTTTGGCCAAAGTCTAGCCACCCGAAATTTAAAAGAAAAATCTCTTCAGTCATAGCTAGTGTTAATGTCTGAGGTTACTCTTTTTCTGTTTTACCTTTACCCAGCTTCTCCATGACCTCCTTCATTAATTCCTCCTTGCTCTTACCCTCAGTCTCTATACCTAGTTCTTGGGCTATTTTGACTATCTTTTCTTTATCAATTCCTCCCTCCTCAGATTCCTTGGTAGCCTTCTTTATCTCTCTTATTGATTGTCCTATGGCTTTTGCTAGTTGTGGTAGTTTTGAGGGTGCAAATAGTAACAATAGTACTAGTGCTAATATGACTAATGCTTCAGGCAAACCAATGTACATTTCTACACCCCGTCCTACACATTGTAAGGTGTAATCTGGAATATAAACTTTAATTAAAGAATATGTAATTTATGATATGTTAATGGATGTAAGAGAGGTGATAAGACTATTACTAGGCTAATGAACATTGTAGAGGCTCAGAGAGGACAATACATCAACTACGCTTTAAACGTTCTTGACAATCTCATAAGCATACCTACAGTTGTTCCGCCAGGATTAAACTATGAGGAATGTTCAAACTATATGGCTGAAATATTAGAGAATCTAGGGTTGGATGTAAAGATCATAAGAGTGCCCGATGATACTGTTAAAAAGTATTTATCGGATATGATGAATTACCCTAGATTTATTGTACTTGCTAAGTTAAGGTTTGGTAAGGGTCCTACTATTCATTTTAATGGTCATTATGATGTTGTTCCTGCTGGTAGTGGTTGGACAGTAGACCCATTCAAACCAACAATAAAAAATGGAAAAATATACGGAAGAGGAGCATCAGACATGAAAGGAGGAATAACAACAATAATACTAGTATTGAAGATGCTACAAGATCCAGGTATTAACCTTAATGGTTCGATAGAGATATCCTTTGTACCCGATGAAGAGATTGGTGGTGAGACTATTGAATAGATAATGATACTCTGGTTTCTTTAGTCACTAGAGCTACTTAATGGCATTTCAGTTACTCCTAGGTGTTTGAGTATTAATGTATATGCTGATGCTGAATGTCTATCTAATCCTAATTCTTTCCCTAGCTTCACTCCTATTTTTGACGTATATGCAGGGTTTACAAGATAGACTTTGAATCCGTACTTCAATGCCATTATAACTGCGTGTTCTAGTAGTTTCCTCTTAGGAAACCTTGTTATCTTACGATTAGCAGTTCTACTCCTAGTATATCTACGCTTCTTTATCCTATCCAAGTCCTCAAAGAGGACAACACCTACACCATGATGATAAGCATAATCCAGTAACTTAGCGAGGGATTGAAGCCTTATCGTATCAGCTTTGTTTCTCGGAAAACCATGACTTGTTACCTCTGGAAGCCATTCTGTTTTAACATCTCTTATGATGCCGAGTTCATCCACTATAACCATGTTTATTCTATCAGAGTTTAAGTCAAATCCAGCAATATATTTTCCATTACATTCTCCCTTTCTAAAGTATCTTAAGTACAAGTCTATGGGAACAGATACGTGAAGATATATTCTACCATTTCTAAACACTATCTTAGCAGTATAGCTTAACTTCTTGGATAATGCTTTCTCTACAAGCTCGTTTACTAGAGGAATGTATCGTTTACCGAATAATACTTTGAAGTTTAACCATTCTCTCCAAGGGATGTTCACCTGTAGCTCGTTTGTTGATAAAAGCCTTATGTTGCGATTACCCTTGTTTGCTGTGAATCCTCTACTAGCTATGAATAACTTCTTTATCCTTATTTTCAATGGATTTGAACAATTGTTTCTAGCTCCTTCAACAACTAGCTTTGCTAGTTTACAGATGGTATCAGCGTATCCAAGGTTTAGCTCTCTTGTTATCTCTTTGGCTAAGATGTTCTTGTCTATTCCCTTAGCGTACATCTTAACTGCTTTAACTAGTGCTTTCCTAAACCTATATGCTAGTAGTACTAGCTCCATATAGCCATCATTATCTAATGGTATGATTCTACCAGTTACTGTTACATGTGTTAACTCTGGCTCTCGTACTTCTCTAACCATAGTTTAATAGCCTCTTCAACAGCTTTTGAAATAGCCCCCTTCCTAGCACCATAAATTCTCGCGACTGTCTTCCTAAACTTCTCCTCAAGCTCATCATCAATAGTGATAAGCACCCTGCCCATCCAATCACCATAAAACTTATATATACATATCTATATATAAATCTATTGGTAGCTGATGAGCCGATGGGCTGAGGGACGAGGCAACCCCATGTTCGCCGATGGCTCTGGAGATAAAAGCAACGCTCTGGAGCCGTAGGCGGGCATGAGGGAAAGAAAAGGTGGAATGAACCCGTACCCGAACTAACCGTTTCCTGCCCTAGGTCATCTTAGGTTTCTGTAGGGCGGTTCATTACGGTATCTCTCCACTAGAGGCTTATAAGCCCCCAGCGAAGGTCACCAAGTATCTAATACTCTAATAAGGCTTATAAGTGTTTAAGATAGGTTTAGCATACATCATAGCAAAGAGATATATCAAAACCTACAAAAACCTCAAGAAAACCTACAAGGAAAAAACAGTAGCCCAACCCCAAATACCTAGAGTAGCCAAACTAACTCATTTCACGGGCACGGGCAACCACTGGATCAGGCTATCTTGTAGAGAGTGATCTAATAAGCCCAGACTATGTGGTCATTGCTGAACCGACAGGATTGAACACTATATGGATAGGACATAAAGGAACTCTATGGCTTGATATAGAGGTTTTTGGCAGGCAGGCTCATGGTAGTACTCCGTGGAAGGGTGTTAATGCTTTTGAGAAAATGGTTGAACTAGCATACAAAATGATACATGAATTAAAACCAAAAATAGAATTAAAGAAAAGCAAATACGATTATGAAGACCCTAAAGGGGCAAGAGCAACAATAAACATCGGGGGCGAAGTTAAGGGAGGAGTAAAAACAAACATTGTACCAGGATATTATTCGTTCTCTATAGATAGGAGAATCATACTAGAAGAGACTGTAGAGGAGGCGGAAAGGGAAATAGTAGATTTCATAGAACGTGTAAAGAGGTCTATACCAGAGTTAAACATTAAGATTAGAGTTAAGTCTAAGTCTAATGCAGTGGTAACAAGTCCAAATAGCCCTTTAGTTAAGACCCTTATGCAAAGTATACGTGAGGTCTTAAATATTAACCCTAAACCTGTCTTATGTGTAGGCGGACTTGATATGGGATACTTCATATCAAAGGGTTATCAGACTGTAACTTATGGCCCGGGGGATCCTGATGTCGCACATATGGCTGACGAGCATATATGTCTAGACGACATATATAATGTGGCAAAAGTATATCTTAACTTGATAATGACCACTCTAATGTAATGGATTATATGATGTGACATATATGAGTGATGGTGAAAGGAATAGTATTAATGAGGTTTCTGTTGAGGTGAATGTTAGAGTTGGTGAAGTTGACATCTCAGGGAGGGAGTATAAAGTTTCACATGTTATACTATTTGGCCAATCAGAGACTTATATAGAGTTAGAGCCATACAATCTTTTTATCAATGCCATATTTGATACCTTGCCATATACTCGTTATGAACGGGATGAACTAGTGGTCTTGAAAAGCAAAGAAGACTCAATATTGCTTCAAAAAGCTAAAAGCCTCCTTAGATGCGAAATAGATAGGAGTGTAACTGTAAAAATAGGTAGTGAACTTTATTCATTGGAGTATGTGAGATGTTATACGAGGAAGCCTATAATAGTTAATGCGGTAATTTTATGGCCTCTTCTCCTCTCAATCCTGGCAATAGATGAGAATATTAGGATTAATGCTAAAACAATAAATGATAAAATGATAATAGAGATTTAACTCTCTAATGTACTAAGTAGACTTCTTATTCTTTCCTTTACTTCCTCTCCACGAGGATCCTTCTTGTAAACCTTAGTATACGATAGTATGAGCTCATCAAGCCAATCGAGAGCCTCAAGAGATGCACATATAGGGCAAAGAGGATTACCATTAGCATCGGTAAGAAGTTCGCTATCAAAGCATCCTTTATGCATCTTAGCATCACAATCACTACACTCAATATACTCTTCGTCTTCACTTATAGATTTACCGCATATAACACATTTTAGTTTAGCCTCCAAATACTATCACCTATCACCTTAAACTCTAACTTTCCGCCTTCTTGAAGATCTCAATAACTGATTCGACAATATGCTCAAGGTCCTCCATTGTTAAAGCGGGATGTACCGGCAGGCTAAGAACACTTTGCGAAGCCTTAATAGAGTTAGGACATAGGTCGTGAGGGTAACCTAAACCTCTATATAGAGGTTGATGATGTATAGGTCTAGGATAATGCACTGCAGTTTGTATTCCCTTCTCTTTGAGGAGTTCTATAAGCTTATCTCGTTGTATCGGTGAATTGTCTTTAACTCTTATAACATATTGATGCCAAGCATGTCTAATGTACGGCTTCTTACTAGGAGGTATAATATAGGATACATTTCTTAGCCCATTGGTTAGGTACTTTGCATTTCTCTCCCTTACTTCAAGGAAGTGCTCAAGCTTGTTTAACTGTGCTAGCCCAATAGCGGCTTGTATTTCTGTCATCCTATAATTGTATCCTAACATGACATGATTGTATTTACCCTTTTGCCCTTGATCCCTAAGTATTCTAAGCTTCTCAGCTATACTTCTATCATTTGTTGTTATCATACCGCCTTCACCAGTAGTAATATTTTTTGTAGGATAAAAGCTGAAAGCAGCAGCATCGCCAAGAGAGCCTATCTTAGACCCTTTATACTCTGCACCATGAGCTTGGGCAGCATCCTCTAGGAGTAGTAGCTTATGGTCCTCAGCAATCTCCTTTAAAGCCTGCATTTCAGCAGGATGGCCGTAAAGATGAACTGCTAAAATTGCTCTAGTTTTAGGGGTTATGGCTTCTAATACTTTATCTGGGTCAATATTATAGGTTTCTAAATCTATATCAACAAATACAGGCTTAGCACCTTGATATAGAATAGCATTAGCTGATGCAATAAACGTGAAAGGAGTAGTAATAACTTCATCACCAGCCTTTATCCCATAAGCTTTCAACATTAAATCAAGAGCACAAGTACCATTAGAAACAGCAATAGCATAGTCAACACCAATATATTCTGCAAACCTCTCCTCAAACTCCTTAACCATAGGTCCTTGGGCGAGTCTGCCACTCTTCAAAACCTTAATAACTATATTTATCTCTTCATCACCAATAAGCGGTTTAGCTATAGGAATAAACCTATCCATACTCTACTTCAACCTCTAATCACTAAACCAAAATACTGGAGACAGCTGAGACTTAACTTTTTCCATTCCTCACAACCTAAGCTACAAAACATAAAAATAATGAGGCAAGAAATAAAAATTAAGAGCTAAAAAGGGAATAAGGAGATAAAACATTGGAAATAACTAATGAACTGTTACTAGGTAAACTAAGAGAAATCGAGAATATATTTAAAACAATAGAGTATCCAGGTATGAACTCAAATATCATAGACTTAGGCTTAATAAGTAACCTAAGGCTAAGCAATGATACGTCAAGACTAACAATATATATGAACATACATAGGCATGATCCAGCATGTTACTTTTGTAGATTCATAGCATTCACTATAATATCAAAAATAATAAAGAAT
>CAZTBM010000029.1:0-14442 GCA_964611985.1 uncultured Desulfurococcales archaeon
ACTATGTCTCCATCCTTCAAATGTCTTTCAACTATGAATCCTGGAGCTAAGGTTTCAGCTAATGCCTTCCTATCCTTTACGAACCTTAAGTCTACTCTTCTACCATCAGGTCTTACTATGTAGTTTGCTCCAGGCCATTTATATGGTCCATTCATAACATATTTCCTTAGTTCATTAATGTTCCATGGTGTTACTCTTTCTGGTACTGTTAGTATTTTAGCTACATTTATTGGTACTCCTACCTCATTTATGCTTAGGTTGGGATCAGGTGATATGACTGTTCTAGCTGAGAAGTCCACTCTCTTACCTGATAAGTGACCTCTAAACCTGCCCTCTTTCCCCTTTAATCTCTGTGCCAGTGTTCTTAATGGTCTACCTGATCTATGTTTAGCTGGGGGTATACCTGGCACTTCATTATCGAAGTATGTTGTTACATGATACTGAAGGAGTTCCCACAAGTCTTCTATTATTAGCTGTGGTGCACCTGCCTCTATGTTCTCTCTTAATCTTTCGTTAATTCTAACTATATCGACTAGTTTGTGTGTTAGGTCGTCTTCCGCTCTTATACCTGTTTCTAAGAGTATTGAGGGTCTAACTGTAACAGGTGGTACAGGTAGAACTGTAAGAACCATCCATTCAGGTCTTGCATCTTCTGGATCGAAACCTAATAGTAATAGGTCATCGTCTGGTATTCTTTCTAGCCTAGCTCTTACCTCTATTGGGTTAAGCTTTACAACACCCTCTTTCCTCTCCTCATAGAATGATGTTGGCTTATCCAATCTTATCTTATATTGTTTTTCACCACAATGAGGGCATGTCGTTGTTTTCATTGCTCTTTTGAGTATATGCTCGTTAAGTCTTTTAGCGAGTAATGGCCATCTTTCACTTAGCTTCTTATATAATTCCAGATAGCGCTTTACATCTTTTTCTGGAATAAGTATCCTCCCACATCTACGACATGTTGCTCTCATAAGATTGTGTATGTGCTTTACAAAACCTACGTGTATAACTGGTCTTGCAAGTTCTAAGTGTCCAAAGTGTCCGGGGCACTCACCCATTGTGTTGCCGCAAACCGGGCACTTACGTCCAGGCTCTATAACACCCAACTTTGGATCCATTAGTCCTCCTTCAACAGGCATACCGTCCTCGTCATAGGTATCAGTCGTGATTATTGCGGTAACCGACATTTTCCTTATGGTGTCAGGTGAAAGAATCCCAAACTTTATTGCTTTTATACGTTTTGTTATTTCTGTCACTTTTTATCACCACCTTATATTATGTCTGAGAGTTTCAGTTTTGGTGCAATACACATACTCATAAGCTCCTGTAGGAGAAGCTTAAAGGCGTATGACATTGGTATTGGATGTAACTTACCTTTATCACCACATACTGGACATACTAGTCTATCATGGATTCTGTCATAGTATCCTATGAATCCACAGTTCTCACATACATAGACTATTGTTTTATCTGAGGCATCGAGTAATCTTTCCTTAAGTAATAGTGCTGCACCATGTCCTATTAGACAGTCTCTCTCCATTTCACCGAATCTTAATCCTCCCTCTCTAGCTCTACCTTCTGTTGGCTGTCTTGTTAGTATTTGTACTGGTCCACGTGCTCTCGCATGTATCTTATCTGCTACCATGTGGTGTAGCTTCTGATAGTAGACTATACCTATGAACACTCTAGACTTTAGTATTTCGCCTGTTCTTCCATCATACATTACTTCTGTTCCATCACTTCTATAGCCTAAGTTATGTAATTCAACCTTTAATTTGCCTGGCTTCTCTCCATAGAATGGTGTGCCATCGACGAATCTTCCACTTAATGCTGCTACTTTGCCTGCAATTGACTCTATTAATTGTCCTAGGGTCATACGTGATGGTAGTGCATGTGGGTTAATTATTAGGTCGGGTGCAATACCTTCCTCTGTGAATGGTAAGTCTTCTTGTGGTGCTAGGTAGCCTACTACACCTTTCTGTCCATGTCTTGATGCAAATTTGTCACCAAGTTCTGGTATTCTTAGGTCTCTAACTCTTACCTTTACTAGCCTATTTCCATCTGCAGTCTCCGTAACCATAACCATGTCTACTACTCCTTTCTCACCATACCTCATAGCTACTGATGTTTCCCTTCTAATTGTTGCTCCTAATCCTAGCTCTTTGAATTCCTCCATGAACCTTGGTGGACTTGTTCTACCTATTAGGACTTCTCCCCCTTTCACCTCTGTTTCTGGATCTACTATACCATCTTCTGATAGCTTGGCATAAGCGTCTTTGCCACGGTATCCTCTTACTGTTGGCTTTGGTATTTCTATTCTATCCTCTTGTCCTCCAGGATACTTTGCTTCTTCAACTTCATATAGTCTAAAGAATGTTGATCTTGCAAGCCCTCTCTCAATAGCTCCCTTATTCAATATTATTGCGTCTTCGATGTTGTATCCTGTGTATGAGAGTACTGCGACTATGAAGTTTTGTCCTGCAGGCCTATAGTTGTATCCTATTAAGTTTAGTCCTCGTGTTTGGACAAGTGGTATTTGCGGATAGTGGAGTAAGTGTCCACGTGAGTCTGTTCTAAGCTGATAGTTTGCTGCATAGAGTCCTAATGCTTGCTTTACCATTGCAGCCTGGTATGTATTTCTTGGTGACTGATTATGCTCGGGATAAGGTATTGTTGACGCCGCTATACCTAGTATTGCAGGAGTCCATATTTCTAGGTGAGTGTGTTCTGGTGTTATATGTTCAGGCTCTAATGCTATGTATGCATTCTCTTCCTCTTCTGCATCAAGATACTCTACTATTCCGTTTTTAACAAGATCTGTAAATGTCCATTCTCCTTTACGTATTTTTTCTACATGTTCGGGTTTTAACTTAAGTATACCATTCTCTACTACTAGTAATGGTCTTCTGGCTCTACCAGAATCACAATTAACATATACTTCATTAATGTATTTATCCTTGTAATGTGCTATGTTGACTTCTGGATCTATCTCTCCTTTCCTTCTCAACTCTCTTACTTTTTTAACTAATTCTTCTGGGTTCGGATGATAACCTATCAATCTTCCATTGAGGAATACCTTTGCCCCAGCATTCATTATCTCTTTTGATATAACTTCATCTATTGGTATTACTCCTAGGTCGTAGAGTAGTTTCTCGACTGTAGACTCATTTATTCCTACTGATATGTATGCCATTAATGCTAGATTCTTAACTAGACCACAGTTTGGTCCTTCTGGTGTTTCGAAGGGACAGATTCTGCCCCACTGTGTTGAGTGTAAGTCTCTTGCTTCGAAGTGTGGCTGACTTCTGCTTAGTGGTGAAACAACTCTTCTTAAGTGGCTTAGTGTTGACATGTAGTTTGTTCTGTCGAGTAGCTGGCTTACTCCTGTTTTTCCTCCAACCCAGTTTCCTGTTGCTAATGCATGCCTCAGTCTTTCACTTATTACATCCGCTCTTATTAGTGCTGGTATGTTGATTTTCTTATACTTTAATTTAGCTCTCTCTAGCTGGTATTTTACATCTCTAATGAACGTTCTGAATGCCACTCTAAATAATTGTGCTAGTAGGTCTCCAGCAAGTTTCAACCTCTTATTTGCATAATGGTCTTTATCATCCGGTTTTCTTCTACCAATAGCCAACTCTATTAGTTTAGATGCCATTTGTGCTAAGAAGTATGCTTTCTTCTTTCTATCCTCAGGTCTATTACCTAAATGTGGTAGAAAGTACTTGTCTATTATTGCTTGAGCCCTCCTAATTCTACCTTCTCTTGTCTGTCCTATTGCTACTCTATTGCCTATGAAGTCCAATGCGTCTTCTTGGGTTGTTATTGCTGCAGCTTGCTCAAGTGATGGTATTAGCTCTTTCTGTATTTCAGGATCTAATGATACTGCATAGGTTATCTCCTTGTCTGTTACTAATCCTAGTGCCCTCATCATTATTGCAAATGGTATTTTACCTGGTACTGCTGAGAATGAAACGTGTAGTGTTCCATCCTTCAATCTTTCTAAGACCACTGGTACACGATATCCTGCTGTTGCAGAGAATACCTTTGCTATATGCGTTGCGGCCATACCACTGCTTGCAACATCAACTAGAACTCTATTTACAACGAGGTCCTCTTGTGTCACTATAACTCTTTCAGAGCCATTAATTATGAAGTATCCTCCTGGATCTCTAGGATCTTCGCCTAGCTCTATTAGTTCTTCCCTACTTTTACCATAGAGAATACATTTTGATGACTTAAGCATTATAGGGAGATAGCCTATTAAGACTTCCATAGGTTCTTCTTCGATACCATTCTCGACAGGCACTATCTCAAGATACATGGGTGCAGCATATGTTAAGTTTCTTAACCTAGCCTCCATAGGGGTTATCTCTTTGGTGCTTCCATCAACTTCGTGAACTACGGGCTTTCCTATCCTAAGTTTACCAAGCTTAATGTAGTATCCTGGTATATCCGTTTCTATAACGCCTTGTTCATCAATTATTTCTTGAAGCTTGTTTTCAACAAAATCATTATAGGAGTCTAGATGTTGTCTTACTAGTCCTTTCTCTTTGAAGAAGGCCTCTATTATAGTCCATCTATCTTCTACAGTAAGCCATGTATTGGGGTTTTCACTTACCCCTACTACACGTCTTTCTTCCACTTCAACCATAATTCTACCACCCTTTAACCTGGAACAACATACCTATAGGCTACTGCCTCCCCCGCTGTTGGACTCTTCCTAATAATTCTAATGATGTCTCCTGGTTTAGCACCAATCAATCTAACAACAGGATCTGATGCTCTAATCCATGGTAATTGTTCAGGCTTTATACCCAGCTTTTTAAGTACCTCCAACGCTTCCTTATAGTCTAAAACCTCATGTTTAGGTACAAGTACATGTTCTAGAATATTTATTTTCTTAGCCATGATTTAATCTGATCCTCCCTGGTCCTAGAGTAATCGTGATTTTAAGCCTCTCATTCTCACACGGATTAGAGAGATAGATATAAGTCTTACTGCTAGAACCACCTTATTAACCTTAGCCTTCTACTAAGAGGTAAACGATAAATTTAAAATAGAGACTCAGGGAGAATAAGATACTGACCTAAATCAGGGCCCGTAGCTCAGCTAGGAAGAGCGGCGGGCTTTTAACCCGTAGGTCCCGGGTTCAAATCCCGGCGGGCCCGCCACAATAAAATTCTCACAATATCATAAGCCTTTATTAAGGACTATAAATATATAGTTAACTGGATGCTTAGTATCGGTGATATTGTTGGGGCAGTTGGTTCTTCTAGGTTTGGGTTTATCCCCTAAACATTTAACTGTTGAGGCCTTAGATGAAATTGGGTCCGCAGATTTAGTGTTCATAGATACATACACCGGAGATTACCAGTTGTTTCTCAAGCTAATTAAGGCTTTAAATAGCAACGTCAAGCTTTTAGGGAGGAGCGACCTAGAGGAGAAAAGTATAGTAATAGATTATGGACTAAAGTATGAAAAAGTAGTATTAGCTGTTGTAGGAGACCCTCTTGTGGCTACAACTCATGCTTCTTTAATTATATCAGCTTTAGAGAAAGGGCTTAAAGTAAAGATAGTTAATGGGGTTTCGATATTCTCGGCGGCAATAAGTAGGAGCGGGCTTATGGTATATAGGTTTGGTAAGCCTGTTACAATAGTCTATCCTAAAAATGGAATAGTATACGAGTACCCATACCATGTAATTAAGGATAATATGTCCAGAGGTTTACATACACTACTACTTCTAGAGTATGATAATGAGAAGAAAATCTACATGACAGTGAATGATGCATTGAATATACTATTAGAGCTAGAGGCTAAAATTGGAGGAGGAGTAATAACAGGTAAAACGATAGTGATAGGTATTGCGAGACTAGGTTATAACGATGAATTAATTAAGGCAGGTGAAATAGAGAAAATGGTAAAATATGATTTTGGACCTCCACCCCATGTTGTAATAATTCCTGCAAAATTGCACTTCATAGAAGAAGAGATTTTGAAAAAAATGTACTGGCTTACTTAATTCAGCTTAATTCATGGAGGAGTTAGAAGTGTCTTCACCTAAGGATCGGGCAAAAAAGTATATTCAGAATTTACATTACGCTCTCAATAACCTATATTTTAAGGAAAGTAGGATACTTACTAAGAAGGAGATAGGAAACATAATAGATTATGTTAAAAGATACTTGTCTGACGCTGAGTACTATTTTGAGAAAGAAGATTATATTACAAGCATCGTTTGTTCATCATACGCTGAAGGCATTCTTGATGCACTAAGGCTCTTAGGAGTTCTAGAATTCAGTTGGCCACGACCTATAATTGAAAGAAAGAAAGTTTTGGTTGGTGGAACATTCGATATTATACATCCAGGTCACATAGTCTTTCTAAAGGAGGCTGCAAAGTTAGGTGATTTAACAGTTATTGTAGCCAGAGATAGTAATGTTAAAAGATTTAAAGGTAGAAGACCAATAAATGATGAGAAGCATAGATTATTTGTTATATCGAGTATTAAAGGAGTATATAAGGCCAGACTTGGTGATAAGACGGATATAACTAACTCAATATTAGAAGAGAAGCCTGACATCATCTTTTTAGGTCCCGATCAAAAAATTGATGAGAAAAAATTGAAAGATGAACTAAGAAAGCATGGTCTTGACGACATACTAATCATTAGGATGCAAGATAAGTTTCAGGATGTAGGAAATGTAAGTACAACAGCTATTATAAAACGTATTATTGAAATGTATTGTAATAAGTAAGAGTAAGTTTCTTATTGTTGCTTCTTAATTATCTTCCTAGATATTTTATCAGCAAGTCTAATGGGTTCTGGGAGGCTACCTGTCTTCATGGTGGATTTTACTATTTCTATCGCTGTTTTCAACGACACGCCATGACCGATGCTAATGTATAATGGTCTATGCCATGTTTCACACCGTATTTTTGCACATACAGGTAGGTTATTTACTATTATATATTCTACACCATCTATGACTTTTGATATACCGGTTAACTTCTTCTTAGCTACGCCTATAGTTGGTATGTCCAATACTACTCCTAAATGGCTTGCTATGCCAAGCATTCGTGGATGAGAAAGCCCATGACCATCGACTAAAAATATTATGTCTCTTCTCTTTTTGAATTCGTAACATAGAGTGATATAGAATGGTAATTCCCTTAATGCTAGAAATGTTGGTATATAGGGCACACTTACTTCATCTATATAGACTTTTTTTCTCACAAGTCTTAATGAAGGATACTCCATTACTATACAAGCAGCACAAGCTTTATTTCTCCTATACGATATGTCAAGGCCCGCTACAAATTTTGGTGGATAAGAAAATATATCTTCACATATAACTCTTTCTGATAATGATAATTGCATGTACTTAGCTTTCCTTAAGTTTAGCACTTGAACCCAACCTTACTATACTCTTTATCTCAGAAGCAACTTTACACTCTAAAATTATTCTCCTTGCATCCTCTATAATCCTTCTTGCAATATCAATTTTCTGTCGCAAACCATGAACCAATGATCTAGGGTATTCGAAGTCGTAAAGTAACATGTATATATCCTCCATTAGCTTTAAGTACTTCTTCGCTTGTTCAATATCATCTTTAAGTAATGACTCAATAGTTTGTCTCTTTAGCTCTCCAATTAAATCTGCTAAACCATTAACTATTGATATTACAGGTACATTTATTTTGTTCATTTTATCAACTAAGAGAGAGACGTCACCTCTTACTATAGATAGTAATGCTACTGCTTCAACATACTCTTGAAACGCTGTTAATACATCACCATAAGTTAGTTCAGGATAGGTGTTTAAATATTGATTTATAGTGTTTAGTGTTTCCTCAACATCTTTAAGCTTCTCTAAAGCCCCGTTTACGTCTCCTTTATGAATTAAGGATATAATTATACCACAATCTCTTATTGCTGTTCTTGTTTGTAAAAGAAGCGCCTCTCTTACATTATATCTAGACTCTAAAGCCTTTCGTGCATTACTGAGTATTGATGCTACTTCTCTTATGAATTCTTCTTTCATTCTTCATTCCTTCCAATGTTTAAGCTTTAGTTTACTTTATAGCGTAAAATTTCTCTTTTATACCGTCTCTTGAGATCACTAATACATCAACACCATCACCTGATATTGCATCACGCTCGATGGATGCCTTAACAGCTTTTACTGCTAATTCTTCACCTAGATCTAAGCTCATATCAGGTTTATACTGAGATTCTATAATACCTATAGCTATTGGGGCTCCTGAACCAAGAGCGGCATATTGATCCTCTATTAGAGAGCCTAGAGCATCAAGAACGTATAGGTGAGGTCCTGTTTCATCTATTCCTCCTACTAAAGTCTCAGATAGGAATGGTAGCATTTTTTGAGAATATAATATGTTTGAGAGGAGCTTAGCTGCTGCTCTTATGGTCATTCTTTTATTCATGGTAAGCTCGTAGAATTTTACCTCTAATGTTAGCATTCTTGCGAGCATTTGCATATCAGCAAATAAACCTGCAAAGGCGATACCCATTCTATCCGTGACTTTAAATACCTTCTTACCTGCCTTGCTAATAACAAAACCACCATACGATATCCTTTTCTCACTTGCAAGTATTACTCCATCCTTCAGCTTTATACCTATACTAGTAGCGCCAATGCCATACTCTCGATAGCTCATCTAATTCTTCACCTTTTGACTACTCTAGCTCGTCTTGTATATTACTTTTTCCTAAGTGAATAGTTTCAGTTTACCCTCTCTCCACTTATGGTTAGTTACGGATAACCTTATAACTTCTAGCAAAGATGTTTAGACTGAAAGCAAAGGTGAAGAAGAATGATTTGCCCCGAATGTTCGAGTAGAGATAGTATAATATGGGATTATAAAAATGGCACTCTTGTCTGTACTGCTTGCGGATTAGTAGTAGATAGGCTATATGATTTCGACTGCTACAAAATAGAGGCTAATGATAAAAATGGGTATAATGCTAAAGGGAACATAATGTATAGGGAGAAAATTAAGGAAACAAGTAAACACCTGCGTAGATGTAAGAATACTGTGAATGAATATTATAGGATACTTAAACACTTTAATTTAAGACCGGGCGTTAGGGTAAAGGATGAAGTTTTGCGGGACATCGCTTTAGGTAAAAAAATTAAATTGGTAAAGACTCTAGTGAGAGGTAATACCATAGGACTATCGAATGTACTCAAAGGAAATGAGCTAGAGCAGGCAAAAATAATACTGGATGTATTGAATGAGTATCCCCGCATAGCCTCAAGAACTGATAGAGTAAAACAGGCACTATCAATTCTTATATTGTATAAGATTAAAAATGTTAATGTGAGTTATAGCGAAATTGCAAGAAAATTCCATGTTGATCCCGTAAATCTAATGAGAGCCTATAAAATTCTTAAAACTAAATACTATAAAGACTTTGTTGAAGATATTAAGGTAAGAATGCCCAACATAAATAGTATACTTTTATGAAGTCAAGAACTTAAGTATCAGAATTTGACTATCGGGTATTACTAGTCGTTATTATCGTGGTCATCACATTCTTTTTGTATATTAACTTATTAGGCTTTTTACTTTATTATGGGTAGAGGAGGTAAAGGTGTATACTAGGTCATGAATAATTATACTGAGGTATTTAATGCTAGAACACTACCGTATGTACCGACTTATGACGAGATATTAAAGAAAATACAAAATAGGTACCGGAAACTTAAGGTCAAAGGTAAAGGTTGGAGGAGCAGGAAAAGACTGGAACTGGAAAGAATAGAACTAGTATACAATATCTTATTAAGTGAAATTAATAAAGTAATAGATGATGCTATTGATATGAATAAACTTCATCCATTTTATAGGGAATTGATTAAATTATTAATAAACCATAATGAATATGAGCGTTGTATAAATGAACTGAAAAGATCAAGAAAATTACTAAGACGGTTCTTCATTAGATACCGTAGCTTAGTGAAAGAGAAAAGAATCAATCTAGAAGAGGTTAAGGAAGAGGAGAGAAAGAGGTTAATATTTAGATATCTCACTGAGATCAAGAAGATAAGAAGAGAAGCTATAGGTAGAATGCTATCGACAGTAAAGAGAAAACGCAAATGTTTAGAGATTATAAAGAAGAGCTATATAGCATTACGTAATATACCCTCAATAAACGCTGATGCACCATCAATAATAGTAGCTGGAATGCCTCAGGTAGGTAAATCCACATTGGTTAGCAAAATCTCTTCGGCTAAGCCTGAGGTCGCCCCTTACCCATTCACAACAAAATCAATAATCATTGGACATATTAGGATAGAAAAACCCTATGAAACCTTAATTCAAGTTATAGATACTCCTGGCTTACTAGATAGACCTTTGAGTGAAAGAAATAAGATAGAACTACAGGCTATTCTTGCTTTACGGCATCTACGAGGAATCATAATATACCTTATTGATACATCGATCAATAGATACTATAGTTTCAGAGAGCAAATAAATGTTTTAAAGGAAATCTTAGACGCCTTTAGAGATAAAGAAATAATTGTCGCCTTGAATAAAATTGATGAAGCAACACAAAGAGATATAGATGAAGCTCTTAAACAAGTCATAGAGATAGGTATACCACGTGATAAAATATTCTTAATCAGTGCATTACATGGATATAATGTTAAAACGTTACTAGATGTAGTGCTTAATAAGCTATTAACCTGTAAATGCTAGCCCCTTTACCTTTATTGTTGACTTACTATTTAATTCTCCTTCGTATGTTACTTCAGCCCCTAGTATCCTCTTCACTATTTCAATATTAGTGTATGTGTGCATTGTAAGCTTGGATATTGTAACTTCAGAGTTTCCATGAGCTAATGCTAGGAAGGGTATTATCATATCACCCATATGTGAATCTAACGCAGCATTAGATAGCAATTCTTCATAAAGTTTCTCAGCTGCCTCTCTGCCAACTCTCTCAGCAGGCTTACCTCTAGCTCCTAAAGAATCAGCACCTAGTATACAGTTATTTGTGGTCCTAGCCCATAACACTATGCCGCTACCTGGTCCTAGGTGAGGGTCTCGTGAAGGCTCATAAAACTCTAAATCTATGCTTATCTTACTTTCATCAAATCTCTTATCCACCAAATAGTCTTTAGCTGATTTAGCCTGTCTTACAGCTACGTGTTTAGGTAGCTTAACTGCATGAGATATACCATGAATGGATATTACTTCACCTCTCTCAAGTACGTTTAAAGCCTTTAGTTTAGTTACTGGTTCCACTCGAACCTTAACTAGGCCTCCACCTCGTGGATAATGACCTCTTCTTAATACTTTAATACTTATCTTAGCCCCCATGAGGCCTAGCCAGTGAGTGAATACATAGCGCATATAGTCTATTGGAGGGCTCCATGAAACATCTGTACCTCCTCTAATTGTTAGTTCAACAGGCTCATTGGCATAGAGCATTGTTGGGATTGCTGCTTGAAGCACTAGCGAAATGCTACCAGCAGTTCCTATATCAAATTGAAATTTTCCTCCTCGACGTGTTTTAGGATGAAATTCTAGCTCCATTGAACCTACGTATGCGCCTTTAACTTCAGCGTCGGTTAGGGTGGCTATGACCTTAACTGCCGTTAGATGTTGCGGTCTAAGGCCAGGGTTACTTCTTTTAGCTCTAATATTCACTATTTTCACAGGTTTTAGTGCTAAAGCTGAGAGGGTAAGTGATGTTCTGAGAATTTGCCCTCCTCCCTCACCAAAACTACCATCAATCAATATTACCATATCTAACCTATCACCTCATCGCTTTTCATTATTTCTCTTAGTCTTTCAACCCCTTTAATTTCCCGTATTACTCGTACTACAGCTTTAGGTACAAGATGCTCCCATGGCTCTCCATTGACCATTTTCTGTCTAATAAGCTTACCACTATACGTTTCTCTATTGAAGAGAGGCGGTGTTTTTACGTCAAATCCTGCTTCAGTGAATAATCTTTTAACTAATGGATTATTCGTATAGACCATGTTAAAGGGTGGAACAAGCATCATAACATAGCGTACCCATACATAGTTCATCTCAATGTCAGGTATAGGTATTAAGTATACTTTTGAAAGATCTATACCCTCTTCCCTCAAAGCTGCCTTTAACATCAGTATACGTTCACCGGCAGTAAATGGGTTTTCAAACGTATGGCTTATTTGCGCGCTACCAATACCAATGATAACCTCATCTACCTCTTTAAGTATGCTCTTAATAACATAAACATGACCTGTATGTGGAGGCTGAAATCTACCAATATAGAGGCCTCTACTAGCATCTTCAATATTCATACTCTTTCCCCCTTTGAACTTCAACTTTTAAACCTCTATAAACCTTTAATTCATTGGCGGCTGAGTCTTCACGTAATGCGATCTCAAGCAAACCAAAACTGTCCTCTAAAGCTATAAATTCCTTATGCTTTCCCTCACTAAACGTTCTCACAAACTTTGCGAGAATTTCCCCCTTACCCTCAATCTTAATTAACACTTTCTCGCCTACTTTAAGCCATGGCACATTCTTTACTGGAATACTTGTTATTATGTTTCCGAAGCTGTCTATGTGGACTATTTGACCTTTAGCCTTACCACCTTCTATAATCGGAGCGTACCAGTCAAGCTTAACTATAGAGTTAACATTTACCTTTCTCCCTAAGTAATTAAGGGGATAGCCTAAAGAGATGTAAGCAGCTAAGGGAGCAAAGACGTCTCTTCCATGAAATGTACGTGATTTAGGCGTAAATTCAATTTTACTTTCGTCAACAATATATATGATGGCGTCCTTCTGATATTGCATTATTATAGGATAGAGTACACCATTATCAGGCGCTATGAATATATGCCGCCGTGTCTTGATAACTACTACTTTTCTCTCTGATCCCACACCAGGATCAACAACAATGAGGAATATTGTACCATTGGGATAATATTTATGAGAACTATAGAGTATAAAAGCAGCCTCAAAAATGTCAAACTTCCTCACATCATGGGATAAATCAATAAGCTCAACATCCGGATTAATACCTAGTATTACAGCTTTCATTACACTTACGAATGGATCTTTTAGGCCGAAATCAGTTAATAATGCTATGATCCGTTTTGCCATACAATCTCACTATGGTAGTGTTAAATACTATATTTATTTAAATGTATTCATGTCTTCGACAGTCAAAATAGGTATTTCATTAACTTGACATGAGCTATTTACATTTGTGAAATAGATAGTGAAAGCTTAAGTTATTGGAAAGGTAAATAAAGCATACACGTTGACATCAATAGTAGTAGGAATACTGTAACTGTACCAGTCGTAATCTATTGCCCCATCCCATTAATGGGGACAGTTAGAGAAAATGTTCGACCCAATACAACTAATGAAATCAATAAAAATTGATAAAGAGTCTATAGAATTAGCTATAGAATACGATATTCTACCATACATGGCGAAACGATACATAGAGTTATTCTCATATAAAGGGGCTGTAAGCCTTCTCAATGCCTTTAGATTAGGGCTAAAAAGAGGTATAAGGTGTAATACTTTAAAAATATCATGTTATGATCTCTTAAACAAAATAAAGAATAGAATTATAGTTAAGCAGACACCATGGGTACCTTACGGATTCTGGGTTCTTGAATCTAATGTGGATATAGGTGCAACCCCAGAATATTTATTTGGTTACTATCATCCACAAGGTATAGCCTCTATGATACCTCCAATAATACTAAACCCTGAACCCCATGATAAGGTATTAGATATGTGTGCGGCACCGGGAAGTAAAACCACACAATTAGCGCAAATGATGGAGAATAAGGGTGTAATATTAGCATTAGATGTAGATAGAGATCGCATGAGAGCTTTAAGGTCAAACATTTCACGTCTTGGCATACATAATGTTATAACGTTCTTGCTTGATGCACGAAAAATAGTTAATGTAGGAGAAAAATTCGACAAGGTACTAGTAGATGCACCATGCACAGGTGAAGGTTTAATTCCATTAATGCCAGAGAGAAGGAAAAGTAGAACATTCTATGATATAATGGTATTAATGAGACTTCAATACGAGTTACTAAAAGCGGCTATACTAGTTACTAAGAAAGAAGGGATAATAGTATACTCAACCTGTAGTATAGCTCCTGAGGAAAATGAGGTCATCATAGATTCTATATTAAAAGAATTCAAGGGCAAAATAGAAATAGTAGATATAAGCTCCTATGGCGAAAAAGGCTTCACTGAGATATACGGATTAAGACTAAGTAAGGAACTAGAGTTCTGTTTAAGATTATACCCCCATATTCATAGAACAGAAGGGTTCTTTGTATGCAAGATAAAGAAGAAGATATAAAGAATATTCAAGAGATAGTTTATGAAGAAATAAAGAGACTATTTGGAAACTATGCATTAAGATTTATTGTT
>CAZTBM010000029.1:14542-21535 GCA_964611985.1 uncultured Desulfurococcales archaeon
GCCATGTTATTCCTTTATGGAAGAGACATTATGTTAAATAGTATTGTGGATATACTTCCACCTATAGGCTACTTAACTGTAGTCGCTAATAGAGGGCTTGAGATACTTGGTTTAGCTAAACCACTGATCAACATAGAGGATGCCATCAATAAAGGAGCCAAAAAAGATGTTATAGCCTTAAAGAACGTCATAGATAAAGGCTGGTATTTAAGGAAAGGAGGGTAGAGAGAAAAATAAAAATACCCTATACCTAATAGCAACGTAGGAGAAGGAACAAGGTGATGACATGCCCTTCGCCAAAGGTGATTTTCTCTTAATAGACTATATAGCTAAAGTAAAGGAAACAGGAGAAACCTTCGACACCACAATAGAGGAGGTAGCAAAGAAGGAAAGAATATATCGTGAAGACAAGATATATGAGCCATTATTAGTGATTTTGGGTGAAGGTAGAGTAGTAAAAGGATTAGAAGAAGCATTAGAAAAAATGAATGTAGGGGAAGAAAAAGAAATCGAGGTAGAGCCAAAGAAAGCTTATGGTGAAAGAGACCCAAGTAAAGTAAGAATGGTCTCGCTCAGGGAGTTTTCAAGAAGGGGTATAACTCCTAGAGTTGGCGAAATAGTTGAAATTAATGGGTTGCCTGCGGTAATAAGGAGTATTACTGGTGGAAGAGTAATAGTAGATTTTAACCACCCACTTGCAGGTAAGACTATTATATTTAAAGTTAAAGTATTAAAGAAAATAGATGATGAAGCTGAAAAAGTAAAGCACTTAGTTCATAGAAGAATTAAAGCAGCCCCAACCGATAAGATTGAAATAGAGAGAAAAGAAAACGAAATCACAGTAAAGTTACCTAAAGAATCATACTTAGCCGAAGACATACAGTATGCTAAACAAGCGTTAGCGAGGGAGATTGCAAAATATATCCCAGGAGTCTCCGTTGTAAAGTTCATCCAAGAATACAAAATTGAAGAATCAAAGAAACAATAAACATAGGTTCAGACTATGTCATAATCTCTAGCAAACACTCATATAGGTTTAGACCTTTAGGACATTTTATTTTACCTTTAATCTTAATAATCTTACATTTGTCTCCTCTGAATAATCCTAAGGGTTTACATAAAACCCTATACTGACAGTTCCTTGTATTACACTCAATAGGTCTAAAGGTGATTATTGCCCCCTCGACAGCTATTTGTGATTTTATGGCTGCATTAACCTTTGCTAACTCGACCTCAACTACTACAACATTACCGTGGAGGGGGCATCTATGTTTTATTCTACGAGCTCTCTTAACTTCATATACACGGCCTTTAGTAAGGTTACTGCACACCTTAAAGAATTCACATTTTCTACACTCACTTGTTAAACCTTCAAAAACGAATTTTATACCTGGCTTTGCCATAGCCTCTCCTACTAGCGCTATCATCAACTGACACCAAGCACACTTAATCGATAACTCCAGTTGTTTTTGCCAAATTCTCTGCAGCCTCCCACGTTAAGCCTGATTCACCAAGTATTGTGTACCGTTCAGGTCTAATTTTATGTGCTATCGTCAAAGCCTTTATAATATAGTAATCTGGTATACCAAGCTCCTTAGCTGTTGTTGGCGCACCTATCTTTTTAAGAGTGTTACGTATCTTCCTCCAATCCCTACCATGTAAATAAGCCATCATAATTGTTCCTACACCACATTGTTCTCCATGGAGAGCTGGTTTTGGTGCTATAAGATCTAATGCATGGCTAAACAAGTGTTCAGACCCGCTACCAGGCCTCGTAGATCCAGCAATACACATGGCAATACTACTACTAATTAAAGCTTCCATAACTATTCTAACCGCTTTCTCATCACCTCTCCTAATAATATCTGCATAGCATAGTACATGTTTTGCTGAGAGTAAAGCAAGTGAGGCAGCATATTCACCGTAATATTCATTCTTTAATTTGTGGGCTAACCTCCAGTCTAAAACTGCTGTAAACTTAGCAATAACGTCGCCAACACCTGAAGCTAAAAGCCTATATGGGGCCTTAGCGATAATCTTTGAATCAGCAATTATCGCTAAAGGTACCTTCGTCTTCACTGACGTAGGTTTACCTAGACCCTTCACTGAGGCGAAGGGCGAGGCAACACCATCATGTGAAGCTACTGTAGGAATACTTATAAAAGGCTTATTAAGCTTGAAACTAACATACTTAGCTGTATCTATACACTTACCCCCACCTAAGCCTATGATAGCGTTAACCTTGGCATCCTTGAATTCATTAATTATACTATTAATTACATCTATATGGGCGCTCTGAACAGACTTATAATCAACATAGAACCCCTTTTCAGCTAGCATATCTACAAAGGATTTACCTATGATGTTATAGACGTTTGGGCCTGTGATTACTAAGATTCTACCACTAATGCCTAGCTCTTGTAGATAACTAGGTGTTTTATTTATTACACCTTCGCCGATAACTATTTTCTTGGGTAAATCAATTATATGCTCCTTCATTAAAATCTCCCTATGTCAATTTACCTTTCCTCAAATAAACTATATAAGATTATGCTGGAATAAAGTGATAGTAGAGATTCAGAGTTAATATTATATCTATGTCTTCTAGATTCTTTAACATTATATTTTATATAGTAGATAAGGTAGATTATGTCCCGGGCTTAACGTACACCCAGTATATTACTTTGTGAGGGCTAGCCATATATGTTCCGTTATGGAGAGCATGAGAGACAATCAATAATCAGTCGTGACCCCTCTAAGATACCAGTAGTTAAAGGTACGACTACGGTAGGTTTAAGAGTAAAAGATGGAGTAGTATTGGCCGCCGATAAGAGAGCTACTGCAGGCTATTATATTGCACATAAAAAGGTAAGAAAAATTGCAAGAATACATGACAAAATAGCTTTAACCATGTCTGGTGTTGTAGCAGACGCTCAAGCAATAGCAGATATTCTAAGGGTAGAACTAAAATATTATGAACTCTTCCATAAGGCGACAATTACCGTAAAGGCCGCTGCAACATTAGCTTCAAATATATTATTTTCGTCTAGAATATTACCATACGTAGTTCAATTGATAATAGCTGGATATGATACACAGCCAAGAGTTTATGCACTAGACCTTTTCGGAACAGTAACTGAGGAAAAATATATAGCCACAGGTTCGGGTTCACCGATAGCTATAGGAATACTCGAACGTAGATATAATGAGAACATGGATATAGTAGATGCAGCAAAATTAGCTGTTATGTCAGTTAATGCAGCACTACAAAGGGATGTAGCGACAGGTGAAGGAATAGACTTAGTTGTAATAACAGTGAAAGAATATAAGGAGTTCAGCGAAGACGAAGTTAAAAAGCTTATGGCTGAGACGAAAACGTAATTACAGATTGAGTCTTTATACGAGTAGAAAAATTAAAATAGTCTAATATTAATCCTTATTTAGAGTAAGAAGTAACCCGAGCAATATTCCAGCAGTGAGGTTCTATAAGAAGGAACCTAAAGGGAGCAATAGATAACGTAGTTAAGTTAAAACTTCTGGAGGTTAGTAGTAGACGTGCACCACGGTAATGTATTGGAGCTTATCAGGAACACTATAATAAAGTTAATGCCACCTGAGGCTATGGTTGTTAGAGTAGAATTTGAAGGACCTGAAATCTCGATATACGTTAAGAACCCTGCGGTCATTTTAGAGAGACCCGAAATAGTGAAGAAGATAGCTAAGACAATAAAGAAGAGGATTGTCATTAGAACAGACCCCGAGATAAGGAAGAGTAAGGAGCTAGCTAAGAAGATAGTTATGGAAACTGTTTCCCCAGATGCAGAGATAAAGGAAATAGAATTTGATGACGCTCTAGGTGAAATGATAATTAAGGCTAAGAAGCCAGGTTTAGTCATAGGGAAAGGAGGAGCTCTCCTAAGAACACTGTTAATAAAAACTGGTTGGAGACCCATAGTTGTAAGAGCGCCTCCAATAGAGTCGAAGTTCTTACCACAAATATTACATCATTTAATAGAGGAAAGCCAATACCGAACAAGAGTACTTAGAGATGTAGGTCAGAGAATACATAGACCAGTAATATTCAAGTCAAATTATGTAAGAATAACAGCACTAGGAGGCTTCATGGAGGTAGGAAGGTCGGCAATACTTGTTGAAACTGCTGAAAGCAAAATATTATTAGATCTAGGAATAAATGCAGGAGCTTCATCCCCTTTTGATGCTTATCCTAGACTAGACATACCAGAATTCGTAATTGAAGAGTTAGATGCCGTAGTGATAACACACGCACACCTGGATCATTGCGGATTCCTACCATACCTCTTTAAATATGGGTACAATGGACCAATATATACTACGAAAGCAACAAGAGACTTAATGATCTTGCTACAACTTGACTTTCTGGAAATATCTAGAAGAGAAGGAAAAGCATTACCCTACACACAGAAGGAAATAAAGAAAATGATATTACACACAATACCATTGGACTATGAGGAAGTAACGGATATCGCACCAGATGTTAGGCTAACATTATACAATGCAGGACACATTCTTGGTTCAGCAATGGCCCATTTACATATAGGTGAAGGCTTACATAACATAATCTATACAAGCGACTTTAAGTATGAGAATACAAGGCTCCTAGAGAAAGCAAATGACAAGTTCCCAAGAGTAGAGACGTTAATCATGGAGAGTACATATGGTGATGAAGAACTTCCACCTAGAGATGAAGCCGAGCAACAGCTAATAAGCCTAGTTAAGAAGACTGCTGAGCGAGGAGGCAAAGTCCTAATACCAGTATTTGCTGTAGGTAGGGGTCAAGAGATACTACTAGTATTAATTGATGCAATTGAATCAGGCAAACTACCTAAAATACCAATATATATCGAAGGAATGGTTGATGAGGCTACGGCGATCCATACGGCATATCCTGAACTATTATCGGATAAGCTTAGAGAGAAAATATATCATGAGGAAAACCCGTTCACAGCAGACTATATATACATAGTTGAGAGTAGAGAGACTAGAACAGACATAGTCGAGTATGATGAGCCATTAATAATAATGGCAACATCAGGTATGCTCACAGGCGGACCTGCAGTAGATTATTTAAGGTTATTAGCGCCAGATCCAAAGAATACCCTAATATTCGTAAGCTACCAAGTGGAGGGCACACTGGGTAGGAAAATCAAGGATGGTGCTAAAGAAATTTCTTACATATCTAGAGAGGGCAGGCTCGAGGTTATAAAGATAAATATGGAGGTTCATAGTGTTGAAGGGTTCTCTGGTCATTCAGATAAAAAGCAACTCCTGAGGTTCTTACAGAGAATGACACCTAAACCTCAAAGGGTAATATTAAATCATGGTGAAAGGAGTAAGGTACTAACATTAGCAAACATTATTCGAAGAAGATTCGCCATGGAAGTTTACACACCATATATCCTAGATAGTCTAAGGCTAGCTTGATATAAGTGATATACATAAATTCCATAATTTATCACGAACATAATGTAAATTCTTTATAGCCTTTCCTTTATGGGCACTTTCTATAGCACTTGATGGCATTAACGCTAAACCTATAGCAAGAGGTCTACCCTTCTCGTCTAATACTATGACCAAGTCATCCTCCTTTATATCGTTAGAATAATTGACTATACCTGGCACCATTACATCAGCTCCATTAAGAATATGTGGAACCGCTCCCTGATCAACAGTGACGGTCTTAAACATTTTGATTAATTCAGGCTTCTTATATAGTACAACTAAAGTAGGGTATACTATCTCCTCCTTAACTATAAATGAGGGCACTCCATCAATGATATATATTTGTATGTTATCTACAATAGCTAACTCTACATTACCTTTTGTAATATTAAAGTAGCTTGTTAGGCTCTCTCTTGCGTTTTTTATCAGTTGTTTTAATTTTCTAATTTCCTTCTTTGATATGAAATGTCTTTGCACTTTGCTTAAGGCTCATCACCCAAGTACAGTATATATTGAAGATACATTTATATATCCCATTTCTACTAAAGTCCTTTAGCAGAACTTAGATCGAATGCTACGAAGAAGCTAGGTGAAGCATCTGATGGACGAGATAACTAGGAAGCTATTAAGTAACTCAATTGGTAATGTTGTTTTAGTTAAACTTAAGGGTGGTCGTGAAGTTAGAGGTAAACTGAAAAGTTATGATCAACACCTAAACCTTGTACTTGAAGATGCAGAGGAAATAAAGGAAAATGGGAATACCCGAAGACTAGGTACAATTGTTATAAGAGGGGATAATGTAATTCTCATTTCACCAGCTGAGTAAAAGGATAGGGATAAGGTGAAAGATTATGGTTAAAGGTACGACATCATTTGGTAAGCATGGTAGAAGTAAAACACACATTAGATGTAGGAGATGTGGTAGACACTCGTTTAATGTAGCAAAAGGGTATTGTGCTGCCTGTGGATTCGGTAGATCAAAGAGGATAAGAAGATATTCGTGGCAAAACAAGAAAGTGAATAGAGTAAGGGTAGTTTAATCCTGGAACTTTAAAACAATATCTACATAAGTAAAGTCATTATCATCAATTAACCATCTTAGAGTTAAATGATACTCTAGTTACTCGTAGCCCATTTCCACAAAAACTATAACTATTGTGTCATCTCGAACTTTTAATGAGCCTTCTAGAATAACATTCCTTTTTGGAGGAAGTGTTAATTCTCTAGAGGAAACTATTTTACCATTGACTCTAACTATTACGTCTTTCGTAGCGTTAAACCTACCTTCCTTACGTATACTCACTCTAAGCTTTGTGAATTTGTCATACCTTATTGTTGATGGTAATACACTAACACTTATTGGTGGATTATATGTTGCACTTTTAGCAAGATTAACTAGCCCAAAGATCACTTCGATACTATATAGAAATACTTTAATCACATAGGGGCCACCAGCTCTAACAACACGATAAATAATGTATACTGCAATTATGAATAAGATACCATAAAATA
>CAZTBM010000030.1:0-20353 GCA_964611985.1 uncultured Desulfurococcales archaeon
AATGTAAACTTTGGTAACGTTACCATACTCATTAAGAATAGTAGGAGAGTGATCAAGGTTAAGAGGTTTAGTTTTCTTTAAGAAAAGCATTGTGTCATAGGATTTGGATTGAGAGGATACAGAAACGTTATCCAAAGCAATGGAAATACATCAAAGGAATTAGAGAAGCTATTAGAAAACACGGTAGAAAGATAAGAAACATGATCAATGACCTATATCATAAGATAGCAGAGGAAATAACAAATACTGCATTAAAGCATAGAAGTTTAATTGTTGTAGAGAACCTTAAAAACCTAAGAGTTAATGGTAAGAGGAACACTAGGTTTAATAAAAAGCTCTCATTATGGGCTTATCGTAAACTACTATCCTATATAGAGTATGAGTGTCTAGAGAAGGGAATACCACTAGTAAAGGTTAATTCAAGGAAAACCTCTAGGCTTTACCCAAGATGTAATAGTAGACTAATACCCTCTAATGGTAGGATTCTAAGGTGCAGTAAGTGTGGTTTTATAGGGGATAGAGATGTTACAGCATGTTTTAACCTCATCTCAAGATGTGGGTGCTTGAGGTCGCCCTGAACGCTCCTGACCAGATGCAAACCCAAGAAGGGATGAAGGAAAATCAGGAATGAAGGAATGAAAACTGTAATAAAATGTTATAAAACCCGACCTCCCTTTCCTTATATTACTCAAGGTACTCAACTAATGTGTGGAGGAATGATTGCTCATTTAACTTAGATTGATAAGTGTGGAAGGGTGATTTGGTGGACCGGCCGGGATTTGAACCCGGGACCTCTCGGGTGCAAACCGAGCGCTCTTCCAGGCTGAGCTACCGGCCCACCCAGTGGCTATATGAGAAAGTGGTAGGGGAGGATTTAAAGTTTTATTGTTGGGAGTATTGTTGGGGCCTAGTTTAACTCCTAGTTGTATAAGCTCTTCTACTGTTAAGTGTTGTAGTAGCTTCTTTAATAGCTCATTTGATACTGGCCTTTTACCATGAAGTATCATATACTTATAGACACTACCAGACTTAATACCCAAATCCTTGAGTTTAACCTTCTTCTCAACAACCACTTTCTTGAATATTTCTATTCTAATGTCTTGAGGGATATTCTTAACTATTTCATCTAGATTTAGGCTTAAAGCCTGCATTATGAGAGAGCCCCTCCCTCGGATAATAATGTATAATTGGGAGCTTTAAATAATTTACTGGAATACAGTAATCAAGTATATAACTAGTTATATACTGGAATCAAGTAAATTATTAAATACATTACCCCTTAGAATACTAGCCTGGTGGACTATTCTTTGCCGCCCAAGGGATACAGGAACATAAGCATTAAGGAGAGCTTGTACAGAGAACTAGAAAGATTCATGATAATAGAGAACGCCAAAGCAGGATACAGAAAGTGGAAGAGCATAGCAGAAATAGTAGAAACAGCAATACGAGAATACCTAAGAAAACACAGAACTGGTGAATCATAAAATGCTATGGATGAAGCTAAATCGAGAAAGATTAATAAAACTTAATCTTATGGGCTTAGCACTTGCGGCAACAGCAATAGGCCTATCATTAGCAACAGATCTAATACCACCACTACTTAGAATAACATTAAGCTATTTTTACGTAATAGTCGGTTCTGCGATGTTCATACAAGTATACAGAGCCCAAGTAATAATAGTAGAAAACACATTATCATTACCAGAACAACTATACAATAAATTAGAGGAACTCTACAAGTTAACAAGGGATAAGAGAAGCTACAAGAAGTTTAAGTCACTCCAGGAGCTCCTAGAATACCTAATAGACAAAGAGCTAAAGGAAATAGAAGAGAAAAATGAAAGAATAACTAAAGGAAAACGAGAATAGTATAGTCAGCTTTTTATCTTACTGTAACTCAAGGACAATTAGGAATAGTAAATTTAGGTGATTAGCCTGTCAAGAGAGGAATCCTTCATATCTAAGTTACTTAAAGACCTAGAGGAGGGTAAACTAGGGGATTCCAGGTTAGCTTATGTTCTCGGACGCTACATTGAATTAAAGAAAGTATATGAATATCTCTCATGGCACCTCATGACAGAAATTACTAGAAGCGGTATTTCAGGAGCACAGGTATTTGTAGGTTTTCTTAACTTAGATCTGGTGATAGGACTTTTCTCGTTCGTAATAGCATTAGGGTCCATAATATTCACAATAATGTTTCCCGAGTACAGAGTACATGCATTAATATCAACGATTATCTCTACAGCATCCACAGTAGCATGCCTAGGACACTACTTCCTAAGAATTAAGAAAGGAATAGCACCAGAAATAGCTAAGAGGTGAAGATTAAAATCCTGCTAACATGGAGTCCAGGCTAAGGTGGGATCCCAGCCGTAGTAGCTATAGTGTATCGCCAGAATTCTAAAGGAGACTAGCTAGGAGACCAGGCTCCAATACTATTCCAGTTGAAATAGACTATGCAAAGTAGATTTCTTGCAGCACTAATGGATGCTGCAAGGGAGGCCTGGAGTATTTAAACTTCATTAGCCCCGTCTCACTCCAGTGAGACGGGGCGTTGCTAAGCCCCATGTACCAGGTTAGAGAAGAGGCATAATATAGATGATAGGCTATTCATGATATTGCATTCTTAACATAATATCTTTAGTACTCTATTAATGTAGCCTCGAGAGATCCTTTAGCCCGTCTCACTACTCTGAGACGGTTCTATTTGTGACATAAGTAGTTTAACTAACTGTTATCCCATGTTAGCTAAATTACTTACTATTATAGCAACAATAATAACCATAATATAATTGGTCTTAAGAGGACAGAGCCTTACGTTTTTACTCTTTTTTTGTGTTAGGTAGAATTCCTGTGGAGAATCTACCTAACACCTCATTGTTGAATAGAAAAGGAGAGTCTGATGTAAGTGTTGAGAGAGTTTAGGTTATAGAAGCTAGGTTATAGAACCTTTGAAGGACAAGGGATACTCTTAATATTAAATATAATGTAGTATAATTTCTATAGAATATTTCTAGTCATGGTAATTGCTCCTTATTACTTAGTTGATATTCTTCGGCAAGGACCCCTCTCCATGCTGCTGCCTTAAGCGGGACTCATGGACTCCTTGAGAGAGCAGTTGATACACTATCACATAGACTATATTAACAGTTGATAACCTATCTCATGTACTCTTCGCTCACGGACTCCTGCATGATTCAATCCTTTATTTAGTGTTAGGTAGAAGTTCCACTAGAAAGCTACCTAACACCGTTTGAAAAATACTAAACCAGTTCAGAGAAGAGTTAACCTTTAATTGTCTATTCTTTGTTTTGGTGTTAGGTAGAGCTGCTCTCAGAATTCTACCTAACACCGAAGAATTAGAGTGGAAAATCGCAAGGTCCTTCGCTAAAGCGTTATCCCTGATCCTAGTGCTGCATGGGTTACTTCTATTTCGCTTTTGAATATTGGTTTTACTTCTTTCTCGATGTAGCTTTTTAGCTGCTTTAGGATTTCCTGTAGGATCCAGACTAGTAGGGCCAGCTCTCCGAATAATCGTTTGCCTCTAAGCGCGTTTATTAGGCCTACGAATCTGTTCTTAAAGTATTTTGCAATATTCCTTAATACCTCTTCGGCGCTTGTAGCTGGGTAGACATGTTTCTTCTTTATTTCTTCTTTTGCTCCTCGAGTATAGCCTACGGGGCATATTATGTAGTATCCTCTATCGCTCTGGGCATTGTATTTTACTGCTTCGCTGAAGAGCTTCCTTAGCTTGGGTTCGAGCTGCTTGGGATATATAGGGCAGCTCTCCTGGGTCGAAACGTAGATGTGGTATTGTACGAGCCTCTTGGTGGCTGGTAGCTCTATGATTAATGTTATCACTCTCTTTACTGGATCCTTGAGTATCGTTAGCGGCTTCACATCTCTCTTATAATATGATTCTAGTATGCCCCTGCTCCTGCCCAGGCCTCTAGCGAAGGGTAGTAGCAGCTTATTCATCATCTCATATACTTTGCCTAGCTTCTCCCCTCTATCATAGCTCTTTCCCATGAAGAATCACCTATCCCTCATTGCTTCGATTTCAAGACTCCTTTGTCTCCTTAATGCACTCATGTTCAGGTATGCTTCAACCATCTCCCTCTGCTTGTGCTGTCTTATCCAGGTCTTTAGTCTGTCATAGTCTTCTCTTGAGTTAAGAAGGTGTATTATGAAGTTTACTATGAGTTCTCTGTCACCGTTAACGCTTAGCCTGTTTAGGCTTAGGCTTTTACTTTCTATGCCATTGATGATCATACTCACATCGTCTAAGCTTAACCTTAACTCCTTGATCTCAACGAACCTGACAAGGATGTAGTCGTTGAACACCTGTATATGGACCCTGGTCTCCATCGCTTACTCACCGTATGTTTGGATTATTTCGGCTATTTTAGTTAGGTGATCCGATATCGTCTCATTACACTCCGTTACATCGCTTAGTTCATAGAGTAGCATAGACCTATCCTTGTAGTCTATTATTGTTAGCTCTTCGGCTTTCCTCCTAGGATACCATGATAGCCTGTAATGGATGTTTATTGTTCCGATATTGATTTCTGCTATGATGCTGTATCCTGTTCTACCCTGCCTATAGTCAATTCTGAAGTTGTCGTAAACGAATTGAGTATAACCCTCCTTAATACTGTAAACATAAGGGGTCATGGCGACTCACCTACTGTATAGAGTAATTAATGTTATTTTGAGAGTGGCGTTCTGGGAGCTCCTGGTAAGTAGAGTGACTTTCTCTACCTGGACCTAAGCGGTATGCCTCATTGCCCGTATGGAGTATGTCCTTACTGTTAACGAAGACTTTTAGCTCGCTAAAGCTCCATGGGTTTTTCTCTTTCTTAACCTCGACGTCTATTTCTTTAACGCTTTCAGGGTCGATGACCAGGCAGCCTTCCTTGACGTAGAATAATACATTCTTACCCTTAACTACTGTGAGGGGCTTTATAGACAGCTTGATGCCCTTCCTGAAGGCTGATGCTGGGAATATGTATATGCTTCTGCCTTTAGCCAGTTCTACCTTGAGCACCTTAATCTTGGTGTTCTCCTTAAGGTAGAATGCTAGAGTCCTAAATAGGCTAGGGCCCCCGCGAATAGGCTTAATTAAGATGACATCATTTAGCATGATGACCTTACATTCAAGGTTATCTTCATAGTGTTTTAGGGGTTCAGGTATACTCATATTTAATCACCTCCTTGACAGTAATGTTCTGAGAAGACTTAGAGTACTGGTGGGATCATTTAGTGCTGCCGTTATTACTGGCTTTACGTATCTCCTTATTGCAGCTCCTAGAGCATAGCAGAACATAGTATTGAACAATGTTATAGCTAATATTATGCAGTACAGTTTAACCATGGCCTCTAACCCTCCTAAGCCAAAGACGAATAATAATATGGCCAGTAATGGAGTGAAGAAGGTCAAATAAACAATGTAAATGGAATAAACCATCATGACCCACCTGAACCTAACACGCCTATAGCCAAGGTAGCCAGCTACAAGGGAAACAATTAAACCAGTGTAATCGGCGGCCATGCATGTCACCGTTTATTTTTTCTTGGTGTTAGGTAGACTCCTAGTAGGGGAACTACCTAACACCTTTCCAGCATTAACTACCATAATGATGAAGTCTAAGTGCTGCTCGAGGTTAAGAAGGGTCACTAGTGTTTCATCTAGCATGTTCTTTGTTTTCTCGAGGAATCTAATGTAATGTTTAACTGTCCTTAACGAGTGGTAGTCTTCTGGTAAACTACCAACATAAACGCTTCTTGGATCCCTAGTTTTACTCTTAAGGTAATAGTAGTAATACTTCTTCTTGAGCTTGTTGAGAACCCAGGTCTTCTGCAGCCAGTACCCCTCGTACTTCGCCGCCATGGGCTGAAGTTTAATCAGCAGGTCTGATATTAGGTTCTCAAGTTCAATAATATCGTCCCTGATAGACCTAATTATTGCTTTAGGGTCCTTCTTCTCCGTAGCGGAAGCTAGAGTTAATGAAGTAGCTGCCATAGCCTATCACCTAATTACTTCTCTTACCATTCTTTCAATTGTTAACCTTACATTATCGACTCTTGAGATCAATTCTTGAGCGGTATCGAGTATTGCATCAACTATTTTGTCGAATCTTTCATTATAGCTGCAATAGCAGTAATCCTTCTCTGGGAGGCTTTCCTCAGACTCCTTCATCTTTATCGATATGGTACTGACAATATTGTTGCATAGCGATATGGTTATTTCAAATCCTTTAGCTTCGAAACAATAGTACTCATAATGGCGTTTCATATGTTATCACCTTGAAGGTCATGGTAATGCTATTACGTCTAGGATGTACTTTCCTCCCTTCTTTGATCCGTAGGTCTTGTACTTTAGGAAAGAACTCTCAGCAGCCATCTGCCTTAGCGTACGTAGCAATGTTTCTATCTTGACGAACGGTATTTTCCGCTGCTTCCTAAGTCTCCAATACGTTTTAATGAACTCTGCCTTGGTAAAGCTCATTGTGCTCTCGGTAGCCATCTTGGCCATCTCCCTAAGGACTATTATGACTATATCCCTCGAGGGGATAACATATCGCTGTCTAGCCATCACTTGTTCACCTTCTTGAGTTCACTTTCTTCATTGGACATAGGATATTGAATTGACAATACTGACATTCCCAGTCAAACTTCGGGGTCTTGCTACGCTGATAGAATTCATAGACAAGTCTCTGGAGCTCATAGTCGTCGAGCGGTTTATCAACAGGATATTCTGCTATGCGGTCTGGCGTAATGTATAGTAGTAGTCCTCGTTTGGCTCTAAGCATATTCATGTATATTCTTAATTGCAGCTCATGGTGCTGTAGCGGCATATTATAGTCTCCACGGGCAGTCTTGATCTCAACTATAACCCTGCCCTGACTATCTTCAATGATCATGTCGGCCCTACCCTTGATCCTAACTACTAGGGGCATGCCATTGCGTTCGATGTTAATGCTCTTAGCAGCTTCAACTTCAACACCTATAACTTTAAACTCGCTATTGTCTAAGCTCATTAGGAGGCTCTGTAGTCCCATATGGACTAGCTTGCCTAAGATCATGTAGGCGTGGTATTGTTGTGCTCGGGCGAGATCAGGATATTTAAATCGGTAAAACCACTTCATAGGACACTGTACCAATGCAGAGACATGGACTTCATTAGCTTCGACAATGCTATGCTTTTCAAACTCCTCTATCTGCTTTAAGTAGAGAACCTCCTGAATCATCCGCTATCACCTTTATGTAGTCTCTTTGCCTTCATGGACTCCTCCATTAGTTTTTGGGCTAGCTTCATTGCCTCATCGGGTGACAGCTTTATTACGACATGCCAGAAGTTTCTATCAGAGACCGCAATTACCACTACATCCTCAGAGTAGACACCTACGTCATCAACGCCAAAATAGGGGTACTGCGCATGCAACCAAACATCAGGGCTCTCAAGAACCTTCCATAAATCCTTCTTAGCCTTATCGTAAATCTCAACTCTAACCATTACAGTCACCTAGGGCATTGTTATGATTATGTCTATGGGCAACTGCATTAACTCATTAAACCATAATTCTGCTATGTTGTTGGCCTCACAATACCTGAATCCTAGTTTCCCGTAGAGCTCATGGGCTAAGTCGTTAAGCTTAAGCGCCAGCTTGAACAGCTTATCATCCTTCTGCTTAAACTCCTCAGAATTAAGGCTGCGTATGAAGTGCCTTAACTCCCTCCTGGCATCAGCACCATTAGAGTAGTATACATAACATACATTATTATAGAACAATATCAGTAGTCCATGCTCGTTAAGGACCACCTGCTTAGTATTCCTATAAGCCATTAATGCCAACTTGTAGAACTCTCTAACATCATCTATCCTGACTATGGGCATTCCATCTGGAACGCTCCAGGAGTCGATACTAATCATTAAAGGCTCCAACATCTTTAAGCAAACACTTTCATCAAAGGCAGAGGTATTAGCAGAAGTAGCCTGCATACCCTGGTCACCTTAGAGCATTGAAGGATCATCGGTTTCTTCAGGACCTTTACTATGTCTAATGGTCTTCTCGAAAACCTCAATCTCCTCGAGTTTATCAAGAATCCATAACCTTACGAGAGCTGTAGGTTTAAGCCCTTTTGCGGCTGCTATTTTTGTCAGAAGTTTCATTTTTCTTCGGGAAGTTCTATTCTTAGAGCTTTAGGTATTTTCTTAATTTTATATACCGACGGAGTAAGGGACACGAACTCTATACCTCACCCACTACATATTGTGTAGTGAGTATATAAACACTTTGCGTAATAGGTTCTATGCAGTGTGAAGAACATATTATATATTGACCAGAGTGAGAATGTAATAGTGATATTACGTTTTCATATACGTCTCGATGGTGGTTAAATGTTGAAACGCAAAATAAACGGCATATTAACAGTCTTAGCCGCACTAAACGCCATAGGCTCAGATGAAATAACTATGTTTAAACTTCAAGAATTAACAAAAATAAGAAACTATAACACGCTAAATAGAGCGGTGAGTATATTAAAGGAAGTTGGATTTATTGAGGAACGATACGAACGCGGACCTCCTGTCAGAAGATTCATCAAGCTAACAGAAAAAGGTCGCAGAGCAGCACAACTAGCAAAAGAACTACTAGAACTAGCAGGCGAACTGTAGGTATGTTTATATGCTTATGTAAACTTCATATATTACTTTAAGAATAGAATTACATGGAGGGTTATATCTGATGGTGAGCGCCAGAGCTCTTAGCATTATTAGAGATGCTATAGCTAGTGAGAAGCTGCCTTTACACTTGTTTATTGTCTTTCCTAAGATAGGGGTTAATGAGATAGATAAACTTAAGGATAGAGCAGTGTACAAAGGAAGTCGTTTGAGTATTGATCGTCTTGATAATGATGTTTTCAGATTCTTTGTGAAATTAAAGAAAAGGAGTACAAGAGGTTATATTATCACTTATAACAGTTTCTGGATTTTCTTAACTTATGGTCAAGAGTCTGAGACCAAGCCCGTCACTAGTATCTTGCTAAAGAAGCTTTATCCATTAATATATTACCAATATATACCCGTAGGGGAATTCTTAACCCTTATTGAGGACTTGTCTAAGGTGTTCAAACTCGTAGTCAAAGAGTATCTTCTCAGAAGAAAAATAATTGAAAAAGGAGAGAGAAAAAGGAGGTTGTTTAGGGAGGTTATTAGGTCTTGGACCGAGCAAAGGTTTTCTCGTAAGACTTTCGAAGAAATCATGAAAAGAGAAAGCGTAATAATAGATGCATTACGCTTAGCCATTTCAAGCTATGAATACTTTGCAGATTTAAGAGTATATAGGAATGGATCTATTACAGTATATAAGGGGCCCCCTGACATTTATCCTGATATTTATAGACTCATAATAGAGCCTTATATTAAAGTAGCCTTAGGAAACATTGAAAGACTTAGAAGAGTAAGAAGAGTGTTCATCAAGAAGAAACTTGACAGTGAGATACATTCATTAACGCTTCTCTTCGAAGATTATAAGCTAACGAAAGACGACTATAGGCTTATCTTAGACAATCTTTCTAAACAGTTCTTCGTGTCAGTATATCATCTAGGGAACCCCATACTTCATGCGTTGCTAACAGATAGGGAAGAAGGTAGCTCATTTGAGATAATAGCTTATGGCAATAAGGTGGAGATATTACCTGATTTTAAAGCCAGTGCAGAGAGCTTACAAATCATATTAGATGTTCTTACAAGTATTCATCCGCATAACAAATACATAGTGACGTAAAGTGTGATAATTTGAGCGGCAAGGACGAAGAATATGCTATATTGGAGGAAATAGAGAAAAGAAAGAAACAGATATATGCTTATATTCAATTGGTTAGGGTTCTTCTCACTCTTAAATTATATTTCGAAAGAAGATATAGTCTAAGGGCGTTTATTGAGCCTAGTGTCGCTTACGAAGGCAAAGGAGTAAAGGAACCAGATCTCTTAGTGTTAACGTCAAGCAATACTGCTATAATCTTTGACCACAAAATTATAGGAACCCCTGATATTCGAACGGTAAGAAGTCAGCTCGTGTCATTAAATAAATACTATGGCATTTTGAAGTGGAGAGGCAAAGAGCACAAGGTTTTGCACGCAATTTTACTCTGTAGTAAAGAAAGCTGGAACAATGTACTAAGAGCAGGACTTATAGAGAAACCTATTACTTGGATTTATGAACTCGTAGAGGACAAGGAATTATGCTATAAGTTTGAAATATATGTACCTAAAGGAGCCATAATAGAAGATGATATCTTAAGAAAAATCTTGAATGTGTATAGAAAGCATAACATGATAAAGATAGAGAGACCTCGTGAAGCAATGAAGTACGTATTTATAAGGGAACCTCCTCCCGACGAATATGTTGTTGAGAGAGTTTATAGATTTCTTTATGCACGAATGGATGCTAATGTGGATGAGGATGAGTTCTACTTAAGGGAGATCGTAGAAGACTATAATAAGTACTATCCTCCCTGGGTTTTAGAATCAGGTGAAGCCCAGCAACTCACAATGGGTCGGCTAATTAAAGCATTAAAGATAATGGACAAAATAGGCTTAGCAAAATATAAGCCCAATGAAGGAGTGGTAATAGTAAAGAAAATAAAGAAGCTATCAGGTGATATGTTAGATTACTTATTAGAGAAAATAATTAAGCAAGAATTTGAGGAAAAGAAGAGAAGGCCAAAAGTCAAAAAACAAACTAGGATAACCAACTTCTTTAAGTAATGGTAACTAAGGAAGACATAGAATTATATAGTTAGTCCATTATTTTCATGTTCCGAAGAGTTCGTCTAGTGTTTTCCATCTGTTCTCCTTTATCATTGTTAGGATTTCCTTCATTTTCTTTACTACGTCTACTCCCTCATTTGCCCTCGCAACCAGCCATTCTAAAACTATTTCAATATTCCTCCATTCATTATCCACGATTTTCATGATCTCACCAAGGGTTAACTCTAATACATGAATAAAAGCATCTAATTTTAATAGTAGTTTCCCATGAGGAACTAATCACAAGCATCATAGAAAAATTGCACAAAAAGCCTTACTATAATACAGTTAGGTTGTCTAAGAAATTAAGTGGAACCACTTATGGAGTTTATTTAAACAGTAGCCAGCATGAAGGATTCAATCAAAATTTATATAGTTAAAGCAATTAAACTTTGAGAGAGGGCAGAATTATTATGCGTTCTAGACTTTTCAAGGTACTTATTTTAAACTTGGTTTACATTCTTACTTTATTCTTTGTCATCCCCCTTTTCATTATATTGTGGTTTGGGCTTAAGTTAGAGTCATTACTAGCTCTGATTATTTTATTTCAATTATACGTTCTTTTAGCTCAATTAGACATCTATCACCGCCAACTTACTCTTTATACAAGAGAGTTAGAACCCGAAATACTACTTGATCTTAGAGAATCTAAAATGATTACAAGTGACGGATCCAAGTATTACAGTCTTTACGTGAGGAACGCTGGCAAAACTACAGCATATGATATTACAACATCCGCGTATCTAGGGGACGAGAATCTTTCAGAATGTAGTAAAATTTTAGGCTCTCTAGCACCTAAGGAGGAAATGCTAATTTGTAGCATAGTGGTTAAGAACCAAGAACAGTTAAGTATGTTACAGGTAAAGACATTCTACACTATATTTACTGGTGGCTATAGAATGGTTATCTCCTTTTACAATCATAATGTAGGTAAAATGATTAACACCCCAGCAATAATAGAATCAAAGGGCATAATAATACATCCCCTATCAAAGCTTGCTGAAACAATATTGTTGATTAGAAGTCTTAGCAAATCGGGAAAGGACAAAAATCAAAAACAATATAGAAAGAGACTACACAGCAATCACGATATTGTTCAGTAACCTCCTAGCATGGATTTTATCTTATCTATTTTCCTTTCTATGATCCATGCATAGTATTGCTGTATTTTCTCCTTCAATTTCTTGCATTTTTCACAATCACAGCTTAATTCATCCATGTCATTTAATACTATTAAGAGTGCATCTTCAAGCCCTTTTAGGTAGATTTCGTTCATCAGTTTTTCACCTCAGTATAGTGCCTCAGCTTGGCTTACTTTATATATTTGCTGGCAGCCGCAGTTCCGAGGGAGTTAGCTGAAACTGTTAATTCTTTAATTAGGTACGGGAACATAACATATCGTTATCTAACTGCTGCACAAGAATTCATGGCGTGTTAGATAACTAAGCCTTATCTAATTCCTTAAAGAACCCCGTTAAAGAGTTAGATAACAATGTGTACGGGGCATCTTGGGGTCAGGGCGGGTTTATACTCAAAATATTTTTCTATCTAAACATTATACTGGCTTACCATGTGGTAATGTATGAGTGTTAAAGGCTTTTTCGCTGGGTTATTGCTTGGCATTATTATAGGTATTACTATAGTTGTGATTAAGCTTCGTGTTCACGTTTCAGGTTTAGGTACAGTTCTTTTCTTCTCGTTTTTATGGGTTCCAATAGTGTTATTCTATGTGCTTAAGAGACTAGGCATAAAGAGAGAAACGGCATTAGGTATAGCTGTAGGCTCACTTATAGGAGATCTTGGAGCAACAATAGCTATAATACTAATCATTATATCAGCAGTACTAGAGCCAGGACTATAAATCAATTTTTCAGAAAAGTGATCTTATGTTAAATTATGAGACCAGCTATCCCTGATATTATAGCTCCCATGGTGAATGCCAGACTAATGTAATAGGAGATACCGCATGTTATGATTAGCTTTTTATCCTTCATAATATATGATATTAATATCGTTAGTGCCATCATGATTACCATTGCTGTAACAAATTTGTCTGGACCGAGTATTAGTAGTGGGGCCGTTAGAAATCCAGCTATGTAGTATAGTAGGCTTAGTAATGCATGTTCTAAACCTAAATAACGCCCAAACAGCACGCATAGGATGATGGCCAAGAATATCAGTATGACTATCATTATCAAGTTATATCCCTCTATTATGGACTTATAAAAAGAGGAATATCTAGTTTTGGTTTTGAGGACTCATTAAGTTATATTTAATACTTTAAATCTCCGATAGTGCTGATAGTAGTAATGCTATGAGATAAAGGTATATTGCATATGAGGCTATTAAGCTCGGTACTATTTTCAAATAAGGCCTCCTTGTAGGCGTGAATCCCAAGAGGGCAAGTATGAAGTTCACATAGGTATAACTGAATGGTGATAGAGCAAACATTAATCCATGTAATCCTGTTAACGTTAAACCAGCTAAAGCTATTCCTAAAAGTACACCCAAGTATCCTAAAATGAAGTTTATTACACTTTCTTTGAATCTTCTTGATAGCATTTCAAATCCTAGGAGTTAAAGTGGAATCTAATGTAAAAAAGGTTATTGATTTTAGGTTATACTTCTTATTATATCTCCTTATTGTAGCAGTGATGGCGGGTCAATACCGTATCTAAATTGTGCATATAGCATTAGTGCTACCATTGATAGTAATGTTGACTCACTATTAGTTGGCATTATTCCTCCGTACTCGGGTTCCATGGCTCCTGCAACGTTTAGTATGTCTTCTATTAGGCTTGGTCTGAAGGGTACGTAGCCGTAGCTTCCTATGGGTCCATAGCTTACTAGGAATCCTCCTTTGCAATCAGGCTTAATAACCGTGTAGACATTCTGTCCGTCAGGCGAGTAGTGTCCTACACCCTTCCATTGTAACTGTACTAGTACGTTGGCCATCTCGTCTACTGTGTCCCAGCTTATGTAGCCTTTGCCTGCAAGGATGCTACCAAGGGCTACGGCCAGGGCTAATCTTACTGTGCTATATCCGTTCTGGTTTGACACGTAAATGCCATCGCCATCCCAGGCGCTTACAACTTTGTTCCATTCATTAAGTGTATCGGACCACTGGCTTATAGCCGCATAGTATAATCCCTTTACCTCATGATAGAATGGGTCATCGAGAGCTTGTAGCGCAGCTAAGAAGGTGTCTCCACCACTGGTATGGGTGCTTTCTGCAACTGTTACTATTTTACTTTTATATGGGTATGCAGGGTATGTTGTGATTACCACTCCTTCATTATCAAATATGTCGTATATTCTGCTATAGCCTAGCTCAGTCAATGTCACCCATTGTCCATCATACCACTTCCAACCATCAATGCTACATTGTGTTTCAGGCGCCTCTATTCCCGCAGGTAAAAATGCGAACATACTGTAATATACTTCTCTGATTAAGTTATCTCCAAATATATTGGCCATAATATCTTTCATTAACTGCTCCGTGGCTGATACTTTACTATCATCTACTCCAAGACTTCTGTAGGTCTTAATGTATAATGCATCAACATGCCTTACTGAGGACCGCATAGATGGGAAAGTTACATCATAGCTGTCGTATACTCCAACCCACTCTACTCCACTAACAGCATTATCTATAACCAATGTTCCTGCCAAGTATATTTCGCCACCATAACCTACGTCGACCTTTAATTTAATCATCGTCTGTTGACCTGAAATACTATCATCTATTCTCCATTCTTCTACATACAATTTCATTAATAGTGCTGGACCCTCTCTAGAATCATAGATATAGAAGTTCATATACCATTTGTAAATGGTGTAGGCTCCCGTGGATGAGCCCACGGTTTCAAAGCTTTGGTCGCTTATTTCTACATATGTATAGCCATCACCGTAGGGTACATGTAATCCTGGTATGAACCATATGCCATAGTATTTGTAGACTATTGGTAGTGCAGGGTACTCTGAAATAACATGGTACGAGCCAGCCCATCTACTAAGTCTATCTATGTAAGCTTTTGCATTCTTCACTCTATCTTTTATTACATCTAGTGATGGCGCTGATGCCGCTTTAACGATAGCTATGGGGGCGAATGTGCTTGCTAGTAGTGCTATTATGATTACTAGTGCTATGACTCCTTTGATGAGGCCTTGGGGTCTCACTCTCCCCCTAGGGGGAGAGAAAAAAGCTGATGAGAAGGTTAGGGAAAAGAGAGAATCTATTTACCTTCTTCTTAAGAAGAGTAGTAATACTAGAGCTAAAACCATCATTATTATCGGTATTATTAGCAGTTGCTTATTGAACTCGATCTTTCCATCGCTTATCGTGGTTGTGGTCGTCTCGTCTAGTATTGGTTTGTATGATTCTCCTTTGGTTATTGTTATTGCTCCTGGACCTGGAGTCGACACTGCGATGTAGCTTCCGTAAACTACGTATCTTCCTGGACTTAGCTGTAGTATACTTAATGCCTTCTTTAACTCCACATTATTGTATTTCACTATTACCTTCCCTCCAGGTGTTATCACTGCCAGCTCGGCTTGGTTTGAGAGTTCTACTCTGATCCCTCCAACCATAGGCACTATGGATGTTATATTGGCATTCTTAACGTAGTCTATTGTGAAACCGTTGCATGCTGAGAATGCTGCCCTCTGCCATGTAAGTATTCCTAATGCGGTGGAGGATTGTGTTTCAACGTTTGTCTCGTTGGCTTTATCCCATGTTTTTACCCAGTATTCATCGAAGTTCATCAGCATGAAGATCCTGTTGAGGGATGTTAGGGTTCTTGAATCACTCCACATGTACTTAGCGAATGCCTGGAGGAAGTAGCCGTGGGCAAAAGGCTCCTTATCGAACATATAATACCTCGTCTCATTATTGAATCTATGATAATAGTATTCGCCATTCTCGTCCTGTCTTATCCAGTTTAATGTGAACATTGCAGCATCATAGTATGTCCTATTACCCGTAACCTCATATAACTTGAAGAGCGCATGAGCTGCCTCGGCATTTACGTCTAGGTATGTTCCTACACCTATCATTGGCATGTCCAGGAATCCTCCATACCTGTAATCTGACGGATCTCTGACCTGTAGGCTAAGCAGCTTGTTTGCTGCTTCTTCAGCGACATTAAGGTATGTTTTGTTCATTGTTCTCTCGTAGAGTATTAGTGATGACAGTATGAAGTTCGCTAAAGGCCTTGTTGCTACATTCCAGCTCCATCCCTTGAATGTCTCGTAAAACCTATTCCACAAAGATATGCTTAGTGGAGTATCTCCTGCGGCACCTATGATACCTGACATTGCTAGTCCCTTGAACGGACCAGTGCCAGTATTGACTGCGTATGTTAAGTCATGGTGTAGGAAGCTGTCTATGTCTGATAATATCTCATCATAGAGGCTGAGATGTAATGGGTCGAAGCTCTGCATCGGTACAACTCTTAATCTGAAGGTCTTTGTCTCTCCAGGGTTAAAGTCGAACATGTGTATCCTTATCTTAAACCACATGTAATAGGTCTCGCCATCAGCTCCTTGAGTGTTGAACACCCATAGTTCTGTTGAGTTTTTCCATGAATCCATTATTACTGCTACTGCCTTATTGACTCCTATAGGCCTCTTAGAGTATAATATGAAGTGATAGGCCTTCCAGTTACTATTATTAGCTATCTGTACTGGCCACTGCTCATCACCCTTAGCCTCTATGATGCCATAGCCTGGAATGTATAGGTATTTGTAGTGGAATCTGTCACCAAAGTCTAATGCTACTGTAACCTGCACGTCACTTAAGTAGTATGGTGAATTGTTTGTGACGTTGCCCCAGACCTCGATGTAGGGTGTATTATCTAATACTCTGAAGGTTAAAGTGTATGTTAAGTTACCATCGCTCATAGTCTTGTACGCTTCAACATAAGCTGCTTTCTCAATAATACCATAGCCTGTAGTGTATGGATCCCACCTGTCTCTCCAGGTGCCGTTATACCATACTTCATGACTGTGGAAGTATCCTACAAGCCATAAACTTGGGTCATAGATGTCCTCATGTATGGATATTAATGTGTCTCCCGTGAGGTCTCCACCAACGCCAATAATGTAGTTTCTAATGTAGAAATCGCCAGGATCGCTTTTCGCCACTACAGCAGTGGCATTGGTAACGTACCTTGTAAAGGCTAAGCCCTTATACTGCAGCTTTTCCTCATAATTCTTGAGCACATTGTCTACTATATCGGAATATTGTGGTAGATTGACTATCATCTGTAATGCTTCTCCCTGCTCGGTATTCCAGTACCATCTCTGCCCCTCAACCGTGCCCCATGTTTCCCTGAATAATCCCACATTTGGGTCGTAGAGCTTATTGACTAATGTTTCAACCATTTTATCTGTTAATCTTGGAATGGTACTTGCATGTATAGGACTAGTTATAATAATTGAAGCTAATGAAACCATCAATAGCATTATTAATAATGTAGCCTTATACCTCATACTATCCCCCTTTACTTAGAGGCAGCTCTAGACGCTAATGCTATAGCTACTGCCGATCCCAGAGGCGTAAATACCAGCAACATTATTATAAGTATTAGTATTATAGTTAATGCTAAGAATAGCCTGTTAAATGGATTGCTAAACCATTCCCCAGCAGCCTTAAAGAATGCTCCTAGTGGCGTGTTCCCTTCAACATTCTGGGATCCCACTATTTCCCATTCGTACCCTTGTTTTTCAGCTTCCTCCTTGGTCCATAGGTATGTGAATTCCCCTACAACAAGGCATAATACTCTAACCCTTATTTTTGTTGAAGGATAGTACGTTGTTATACCTGTTATTATGTTTCCTGACTGATGTGGCTCAATATAGTTAATTCTGATCTTAGTGTACCATGTGTTCCTGAAGCGATAATCTGGACTCCACTTGGCAAGCCATTCCTTTAGGTCTTCACTGCTGGGTATTTTGCTTGTCCAGTACCATTGGAAGTTATCATTAGGCTTCTCATACAGTGTTAGCTCGTCTCCTTTAGCTCTGGGGAATACATCTACATTATCTTTAGCTGAGGGATTGGGATAATCCGTTTTAACCGTGCCATCCTTGGTCTTCCAGGCCCAGGGTTTGACCTCTTCGGCCCAGGCCATGATGGGTATTATTTGGCCTTTAACATCCTCTAACTTATACCCTTCAGGCGTATCTGGATCCTTTATTAGGTTTCTCCATGATACACCGTGTAAGACAAGCCATATGGTAACATCTTTAATGCCTAGGTCTCCTTGCCCTGGTATACTGCCTACTTCGATTTCGAAATCGGCTGGGACAATTTTGCCTACACGTATCACTTTTTCATTACCGTGCTCGGTTTCCCATGAAACTTGGGATCCATATTGCCAGGAGTTTAGTATTTGAGCTCTCGATAACCTTACAAATACATCCGTCGGATCACCATATCTTCCATGCATATCTTCTGAGTTGTTTGTATATTCATTAACTGATAGTACTATTGATTTAGTGGATTCTACCTCAAGATGCCATCCTTCATGCTTAAATGTTGAACTATCATTTACTAAGGCTAATTCGCCACGATAGTAAACTCCATAAACGTTTACATCGAGCCCCTCAGGTCCAGGACTAATAGTTGAAAGTCTGAAATGAAGTGCAATACTTGAGAGCACCACTGTTAGACATAATAGTAATATTAGTATTATTTTATTCACTTTAGCCCCTAAAGTAAGAGAGAAATGAATGATATTATGTAGAAACCTTCTCTGCGTATAGTTGTCCATCAGACTTGACAAACAGGTACACTAAAATGTTATCTGACTCCACATTATCGCATACGGCATGTATTTTTAGTACTAGTGTTGTTCCCTCAATTCTCTCGAGATCAATGTTGAGAAGGTACTCGATTAACGGTTTAATACGTGTCTTAATTGCTAATTGGATGTAGTTCTTGGTGAACTCTTTCTCATAGACCACTTTGTTTAATTTATAGTTTTGATAATATCCATAGCCGTAGTATATCGTTACCCCTTCAACTACAAACTTTACCGTAATAGGGGTCGAATTAGCCTTATACTTTAGGCTTAACTCAATATACTCTACTGGAACCTTTGCAATACTCAAAGGGGTACGTTGACATTGCACCACATTTCCATTCTCATCAAGGAGTCTAACTTTAAACTCACCACCCGAAAAGATACTAGAAAACTCAGCAGGGGAAAAAGCACTAAAGAAACATGCGAAAACTACTATGATTAAGAGTAATATTAGTAATGAAGATCCTATTCTCATAAATCCCCTAAGAGTAGAGGAAATTCTTCTTATATTAACACATAATGGATCCTACAATTGTAACTAATTTAGGGTCCTGTGTATTGTTTTCCCTTTTAGTTCTTTTATTATGTTTTCTATTTCTTTTGATGGTTTTCCATGTTATTGTTTATTATTAGTGGTATGTTAGTATCTATTGATATTATCATTTTCTTAGCTAACTATATTCTTAGTTCATCTTCACTTAGTTTTCCACAATCGATGAGTATGTATTTTTTACCATTACATTCCACTATATCAACTTCATGTTTTACTCTTGAAGCTCCCTTAACAATTCTACGTTCAACTTTAAAAGGCTTCTCCAAAGAGGAGACCCCTATGAAATGGTGAAAACTCTAAAAATAAACTTTATGAATACTTAAATATTTCTAATATATAAACTAAATTTATCAAAACTTTTAATATTCTGGTTTATCGGTCAAAAAAAAAAAAGAATTAAAATTTCTCTTAGGTTTTAGTAATATTTATCTGTGTAATACCACTAAATGTTTTAATTGAAGTCCTTAGGTGATCTCCCCTGATGACTGAGAATACATCTCTACCTATAGCTATGAGAAGTAAGGGGTTGAATGTATTCTTACTTAAGCTTATCTTGAAGAATATTCCTGGTGCACTAGCTAAAGTCTCAACACTAATGGCTAAGTACAATATTAACATATTATCATCAATAATTGATGCACCATTAGACTCACCTAAGGCAAAAATGATATCCTTCATAGAGTGTAGTAAACTCAGAACACCTATAGATGAAGTAACCCGTAAACTTAGAGGGTTAGATATAGTCCTAGATGTTGAGATGGTTAAGCCTCAGCACCCAAACCTTATAATTAATGACCTAATGTACCCAATAACGTTTATGGGTGTTAGAGGAATCCTAATACACATTGCTGGTTTAGGTGAAGTACTAAAATACCTATACAGTAAGTTTGGTTCTAGTGCTAAAGTCCTCATGTACTATGCTGGTTATGGTAGTATTAAGGGTATGGTTAAAGGGTTAAAGAGAGCGACAGGATTAAGGGATGAACGCCTACTCGATATATGCCTTAAAATGTTCAAGGCAGTAGGTTTTGGAGACTTCAAAATAACATACTACAATTTAAACCCGATATACGTAGTTGTAGAAGCATACGATCTATTCGAATGCACACCGTTCAAGAATAAACTGAAAGAGCCAAATAGCCAAGTATTTAGGGGTATACTAGCAGGAATAGTAGA
>CAZTBM010000031.1:0-20222 GCA_964611985.1 uncultured Desulfurococcales archaeon
ACTTAGAGGCTTAATGGTGCTTTACTCCCTTAGGTGCTTCCTCTAATTGCACAAATCTATCCTTTAGCTTCTCTAGTACCTGTGGTAGTGTAGTGTATTCCATTTCCTCTGGTCCTAGACGGTGGGGCATGAATGGTCCATGTCTCCTAATGTAGTCAGCTATCTCCATAGCCTTCCTCCTAGTATAGTCGTATGCTGGATCGTCGAATAAGTCTGCAGGTCCTATTAGCCTACCCTTAGATATCTGGAATCCTAAAGCTACAAGTCTTGGTGGACCATCGAATCTTGTACACTTAGCATCCTTCTGGCTTACAGGCATTAGTGGTCCGAAGTGGCTTCCTCTCATCCATCCTGCTACTAGGTGTGGGAAGGCAAAAGCCTCTAGTACTTCTCCTACAGCGGGTAGACCATGCTGTGCTCTCACTATCGCTACTGGGTCGTCCTTTCCAACATATCTTCCTGCTATCAAGTTTAGTCTTTCACTACTTACTACTGCTGTTATTAAGTCATCTTTCTTCCTGAATACTCTCTTAATTATGTATCTTCCTGGTGTACCTATCAATGCTAATATGTCATATAGTTCTTCTGGTGCATTTAGTGTTACAGCCTTACCCTCGTAGACATCTAGTATCTGGAATTTGAATCCATCATGCATCTTAGGGTCTATTACTAGTCCTGCAGTGTTGAATGGGTCTGCAAATACCTTGAATAATGGTAGGTTGAATGCTCCTGGCTCGGTCTTGTCTGCCATGAAGATTATTACTGGCTCTGCTGGTCTCTCCTCGAATTCCATCTCTGCTACTCCAGGTCCCATACCTCTAACGTTTCCAGAGAATGCTTCTGAAAGCAGGTCTTGTCCTGCAGCATAGAGTTTTAGTTCTCTCGCTACCTTAGCTGCCTCTTTAAAAGCATTCCATGCGAGGCCATGGATATCCGGGTGGTCTACTCCCTTCTTATGTGTCATTATTAACTCTAAGTCGTCTCCTGCATGAGTTACGTAGAAGTCTATTATTATGCCCTTAGTTTTTGCTTCTGCTAGAACTCTACTTGCTACTGCTAGAGTGTCTGGGTGAGTTATGTGGTGTCCTGCAAGAGAACCAATATCTGCTTTTATAACACTTATGGTGATCTGCTCGCCCATAACTTTTACCCTTCCATTTAAGTTTCTCATTGGGTTTCTAAAGTGCGGCTATTATTAAGTTTTTTCTATATAAAGTAAAGGCTAATGTTTAAACCTCTAAACTTACTTAACCCTTTATGAGCTACTATGAATTATATTGGGGCCTCTTAGACTGATACATAGTAATACTCGTTTAGTCTTTTCTGTTCTCTATCTAGATAGCTACCCTCTTTGTTAACTCTAGGTCTATATGTCTTGGGATCTCTCCTAAATGTTATTCCCAGATCCTTCAGGAATAAGTTCATGGCATCCCTTAAATTTATAGGCTTTGTAGCGTTCCCTCTAATACCCGGTTGCCCTCTAAACACCATTATTGTGTCTGCTAGAAAGTCCTGAATTATTAGGTCATGTTCTACAACAAATGCAACTGCCTCTCTCTGTTCAACAACTCTTCTTATGGCCTTAGCCACGGTTAATCTTTCTTCGACATCAAGATATGCTGATGGCTCGTCTAGCAAGTATATCTTTGCTTCCCTTATAAGACAGGCTGTAATAGTCACTTTCTGTAACTCACCACCACTTAGTTCACCTATTCTTCTGTCATAGAACCTGTTTACGCCTAAACTTAATATTACATCATGGTGGAGCCAGGAGCCAGGAGTTAAAGCATCCCTATTGGCCTCTGCTAATACATCTTTGACTAAGTCGTCTTCATTAAATGCTTGAGTTATATATTGGGGCTTATAGCTAATACCTATCTCTTTATCCTCAATGAAACTGTATGTGGCTCCTTCGTCGGTCTGAAGTTCCCCTGCTAATATTCTAATGAATGTTGTCTTACCTATGCCGTTGGGCCCTAATATACCTATTATTTCACCTTTATGTGCATATCCTTCCTCGACATTTAATACAAATCCATTTAGTTTCTTTACGATTCTTGTCCATGCAAATAACTTTTTCTCAGAAGGCCAACTTATCGAGGGTGGTTTAACTCTAAATCTTATAGGCTCAGGTCTTATCCTCATATTGAGGTCTGGTAGGAAGCCTTCTAGAAAGTTATTTACACCTACACCTGTACCATAAGGATTTGACACTATACCATAAACTCCTGGAACACCGAATATTACATGAACTATGTCAGAAAGGTAGTCTAGTACTGCTAAGTCATGTTCTACTATAACTACGCTCTTATTATATTGTAATGTGTATTTCCTTATGGTTCTAGCTACGCGTATTCTTTCAAATACATCAAGGTAGCTTGAGGGTTCATCAAAGAAGTATAAGTCTGCATCTTTAGCTAAAACTGCTGCTATAAGAAACTTCTGTAATTCGCCTCCACTAAGTTGAGATAGCTTTCTGTCAAGTATAGGCTTTAATCTTAGATCATCTATTAACTCCCTTATTATTCCACGTTCGTCAACTTTTTCTAATAGTTTGCCTACATGCCCTTTAATAATCTTGGGGACTTTATCTACATGCTGTATTTTATGTACTACTGTAACTTTTTTATCGATGAGCTTCTTGAAGTATGTTTGAAGTTCGGAGCCTCTAAAGAACCTTAATATATCATTCCAAGAAGGCTCCTGATCGACCATTCCCAAATTTGGTTTTATTTCTCCAGCCAGTATCCTTATTGAAGTTGTTTTGCCAGTACCATTCTTTCCTATAACGCCAGTTACTTTACCTGGTTTAGGTATGGGTAATCTGTAGAGCTTAAATCCGTTAGGACCGTATCTATGCACACAACCCTTTTCTAATTCGTCAGGGAGATTAACTATTGAAATGGCATTATAAGGACATTTCTTAATACAAATGCCACAACCTAAACATGTTTCTTCATGTATTAATGGCCATTTTCTGCCTTCCACGAATTCTATAATCTTTCTTCCAGTTTTTGTTCCAGGACAAAAACGGTAACACTCCTTGTTACATTTATTAGGTTTACATAAGTCTATATCAATTACCGCTATTCTCACCATTGTACATACCTCTTATTACAAGTTTTATAGCTGGCTGTAGTAAAGTAAGAGTGTGTATGATGAGTGGTGACGGCTATGAGCCCTTCATAAGGGTCATGATTAGTGTTTAACAAATGGCTGACACGTTGTATGAAAGAATAATGGTAAAATAGTAAGTGTTAGATAATGAATTACTCTGTACCACTACCCTCCTCTTCACTGAATGTTTCAAGGAATATTTCATAGTACTCCTGTAGCATTTCTCTCTCTTCTTCCTTTCTGAATAACTTTGCCTTTTCCTCTGAAACCTTTGCTGTTTTTACATGTTTTTCTGCTTCAACCTGGTGTTTTAGCACATATCCTACCTGTCTTGGTATTTCCTCTTCGTATCCACATACTCTACATTTGAGTATGTATTTTCCCCCTTTTCTTACAGGTACCATTAGGTTATGACATTGTGGACAGAACTTCATTACTAATCACATTCCTCCCCTTACCATTCTTCCCATTCTTCCTCTTCTTCCTCTTCCCACCATTCCTCTTCCTCTTCTTCCCACCACTCCTCTTCCTCAAACATGAATGTCATAGATAACCCTCCATAGGATAAGTGCTTTCTTCTCTGTCAAACTTTTGGTACTGTCGTGTCGATTTACATGGGATTCGTATATAAACTTTATGTTGTAAGGTGCCCTAGAGAAGGTCTATGAGAGCTGACTTCATGATACGCTCTTTTTCAAGCTCTATAACACTTGGTTTATCCTTTCTAATGATTATAATGTTCTTTAGACGTTCTGGTATTTCCTTTAATATAAAACAACTGATTATATCTGTTGATATTGAGGTATTCATAGATTTAAAATGCGTTATTATATCCTGAATGGTGTTAGGTGCATTTTCATGCAAGATTACTATTAAACATGCTTCGTGAGCCTCTGTAGGTACTCCTAAGGTATTTAAAGCATCCTTTATTTGTTTTTGGCCACTAAGTCTTAGCAATAATTCAAGATAAGGCCGCCTTGCAATATTCCTCTTCCTCTTAAACGCTTTTAAGGTATGATATGTTGATATAATAAGTTGTCTTATTGAGATAAGACTATTACATTTGATGATTTGGACTATCTGTTTCAGTCCATTATTCAATTTATCCATACTATTAAGTAAGCTTATGATATCTCCGCTTATGGTGAATACGTATATGTCGTATTTTTCATTATCCATAAATATCGTATAGCATGGTTTAGGTGGACGCTCTATATATAACCGCCTCTGTTTTTCATTATTAGCTTTAAGGCTAATTTAACCTCTTCAACACCTGTTTTTAATAGTTCGGCGTATTTTCTCGAGAGCTCATCGATATTATCTTCTGTTATTTTTTGGTCTTCGGTTTTTAAGATGTCCTCTATGGTCTCTCTTATTTCCCATGGGAAGACTATCCATTTATCACTCTTCATAGCATAGTAGTCCGGCTCCAAAATCGACCAAGGTTTAACTACTAGGGCAGCTGTTTTAACACTATAAGCTCCGCCTAGCTTGGCTATTTCCACAGCTATTGACATGCTCTTTCCTGTATCAATGACGTCATCGACTATTAGCACTTTCCTATTGAGCACATTTACTACTAATGGGTGTACTATTATCGGTTTTTCTCTAGTCTCACCTACTCCTTTATAGAATTTTATCTCTAAAGTTGCTAATGTGGGTATGTTTAGATAGTCTAATAATATCCTAGCTGGTATCCAGCCTCCACGCATAATGCCTATTATTACATCAGGTCTATATCCACTCTCTATGATCCTCTTGGCTAGGATTAACGTTAACTTATGTATATCCTTCCAACTTAATATCTCAAGTTCAACCTTGCTTATGGCTATCCACCGTGACTAACTGGTATGATTATTAAAATATCTCCATTTTTAACTTTAGTTTTTAATCCTTCTAATACGTTTATATCCTTATCGTTTAGTAGAACAAGGTATCCGGGATTTAAATCGTTATCTATAACTAGCCTAACTTTGTACTCTAATGACAATTTGTTAAGTATGTCAAATACTGTAGTATTTTCTTTCATGCTAACATTTATCTCCTTGGAGCCTACCTCCTTATCTAGGGGGGGTATTAGTTTCACCTTCACATAGGACATGTTAAACCCAAGATTTTTCCCTTTATCACTTATAGAAGTAATATATTGTTTCGTCGTAATCTCTATATGTATCTACTTTTTCACCTCTCACCTTTCTTACCCTTAGTGAACGTAATATCTCCATAACTTTTCTCCTTACCTCATCTATATTGTTGAGCATTAAGATGTTCATCGGTATATTTAAGTTCAATGGTCTAGCTGGTATTGTATGTCGGGTCGACTTTGGAGGGTAAACCTTACCCTGTAGGGCGATTTCTATAACATCTTTCTTCTCTAATTTTGGCGGCACTATTAGTAATTCATAGTTTGAAAGGTAAACGTTCATGTTCTCTTTAACAACACTATCGAGTTGATATGAGGCTTTGGCTTTTTCTGAGGCAAGGTCTTTTTCTAGTTCCTTTAGAATGTAGTATACATTATACTTCGCTTGTGACTCGGAATTAATGTTCTCATGGTATATTTGTTCACCTTTAAAATATATGGTAACCGTGTACCCTGTATTTGCTTCTGCCTTAAATGGTTTGAGCTTCTCATCTAACTGGTTAATTCTTTCCTGAACAGTTTTCCTATCTATGTCTGTTGCTTTAATTAGTCTTACCCACGTGCTTAAGCCTACACGGGGATCGTCGTAGTTAACTGCAGCTACGATCATAAATTTCAGATTTAACCTTCTACAGGCCTCGAATCTATGCATTCCGTCTAGTATAACTAATGTTTTCTCATCTATTATTATGGGGTTTCTTACAACGCCTTCTGTCTTAATATCGTTTATTAATTTCCTTATAGCTTCTTCTATGATTTCTTCATGAGGCTTTAGTTGGACTGTTGGGACTATATCTATTGTGATTTTAAGGCCGCTTTCATCATCAATAATTTCCATCTTGTCATCTAAGTAGTTAATGGGCAATAAAAGTCCCTCATTATAATATTCATTGAGGTTAATGCTCTAATCTCTTTCTTATTTTAACTAGCCTAGTAATATATCCTGCTATTTGGTTTCTAAGCTTCTTTGACTGTACATCTAGATACTTCTTAACAAGATTCTTATTTGCTTCGAAGTCGTCCGTGAATTCCGTAGGATACATCTCTAAAAGTTTTCTAGCAGTACGTTTAACTATGCTTGGTCTAACTTTACCCACGTTTACATCACCCTTAGCGTCCATATTTCATACTAGTGCTACAGAAAAGTTCTAGGAGGAGGTAAATATAATTATCGTGTGTTTTAAGTCCGTTTCTAAATTATACCGCCATTTACACAAATCCCAATAGAAAAATATATATAGAAGTTCTAGCCCAAGAGAATTGGCTATAAGACGATAAATAGCTTATTGATAGGGTGTCATGATATGTCATCTGCATCACCTACACTCGGTGTTCCCGTATTAATAATGAAGGAGGGTACTCAGAGGACTACTGGTAGAGACGCACTAAGAGTAAACATAATGGCTGTTAGAGCAGTTGCGGAGACTCTAAAGACCACTCTTGGACCTCGTGGTATGGACAAGATGCTTGTTGACAGCCTTGGTGATGTAACCATAACTAACGATGGTGCAACCATACTCGACAAGATTGACATTCAACATCCAGCAGCTAAAATGCTTGTACAGATAGCCAAAGCACAGGATAATGAAGTAGGCGATGGAACTAAGACTACTGTAATCCTCGCTGGTGAATTACTAAGAGGGGCAGAAGAACTTCTTAGTAGAAATATTCATCCAACAGTCATTGTCAGCGGTTATAGAAAGGCAGCAGCAGAAGCTATAAGATTCCTCTATGAGTTAGCTGAGAAAATCGACATAGATGACATTGAAACTCTAAAGAATATTGCAAGAACCGCACTAACAAGTAAAGCAGTCCATGGAGCACGAGAACATTTAGCCGAAATCGCAGTCAAAGCAGTAAAGCAGATAGCTGAAAAGAGAGGAGACAAATGGTATGTCGACGTAGATAATATACAAATAATCAAGAAACATGGCGGAAGCTTATTGGATACCCAATTAATCTATGGGGTAGTTTTAGATAAGGAAGTTGTCCATCCCGGCATGCCTAGACGTGTAGAGAAGGCTAAGATAGTACTACTAGATATGCCTCTTGAGATTGAGAAGACAGAGATTGATGCTGAAATAAGAATACAGTCACCTGAGCAGATGAGAGCATTCCTAGAGGAGGAAGAGAGGATACTCAAGGGGATGGTTGATAAGATTGCTAGTGTTGGCGCTAATGTTGTTATTTGCCAGAAGGGTATTGATGATGTGGCACAACACTTCCTAGCAAAGAAAGGAATACTAGCAGTAAGAAGAGTAAAAAGAAGCGACATGGAGAAGTTAGCCAGAGCTACTGGTGCAAGAATCATAACCAACATTGATGACTTAACAGAGAAGGATCTAGGCTACGCAGAACTAGTAGAGGAGAGAAAGGTTGGCGAAGACAAGATGGTATTCATCGAGGGATGTAAGAACCCAAGATCAGTAAGCATATTGATACGTGGTGGCCTTGAAAGAATGGTTGATGAAGCTGAGAGAAGTCTACATGATGCTTTATGTGCTGTTGCTGATGTCATAATGGATAACAGGATTGTTGCTGGTGGTGGAGCTATAGAGATTGAGCTAGCTAAGCACCTAAAGGAGTATGCTACTAGAGAAGTCAGTGGTAAGGAACAGCTAGCTATTGATAAATTCGCTGAAGCATTAAAGGGCATACCCAGAACATTAGTTGAGAATGCTGGAATGGATCCAATAGAAGTATTAACTGAACTAGAGGCAGCCCATGCTAAACCAGATGGTAAGTGGTTTGGAGTAAATGTCCTAACAGGTAAAGTAGAAGATATGATGAAACTTGGTATCATAGAGCCTGCTTGGGTTAAAGCCAACGCCATCAAAGCGGCAACAGAAGCTGCTACATTAATATTAAGAATAGACGACATAATTGCTGCCTCTAAACTTGAGAGAGAAGAAGAAAAGAAGAAAGAAGAGAAGAAAGAGGAAGAATAAAGGAGCCCTCTTTTTAACATAAATAAGTCATTATGACTTATTTTTCTTAAAACTCTATTATATTAGCGCTATCTCTAAGTAAAATTGGTGTAAAACCTGTTGAGAAAAAACGTGATAGTTATTTCTGGTACTCCAGGTGTAGGTAAGACTAGTGTAGCCAAAGCCTTAGCCGAGAGGCTCAACGGGGTCTATGTAAACTTAAGTGAGCTTGTCTTGAAGAATAAGCTTTACGTAGAGTATGATTATGAAAGGAAAAGTTACATCATAGATGAAGAAAAGGTTCAGAAAGAGATAATGAGGATTAGTGAGAAAAATAATGACAGATACGTCATCATAGATAGTCACTATGGTGAACTAGCACCTAAAGAAATAGTAATCAAAGCCTTTATAATAAGGTATAATCCATTAATGCTGGCTCGAAGACTTAAACTAAGAGGGTGGGATGAAGAGAAAATCAAGGAAAACGTTCAAGCTGAAATTCTTGGTGTATGCACTATTAATGCATTAAAAGAATATGGAGCTGAATACGTATATGAAATTGATGGGACCAATAAATCCGTAGATGAAATCTTGAAGGAAATAATTGAAGTATTAAGTTCAAGACGGAAGGTAAGAATGGAATTCATTGACTGGTTGTCCATATTGTCTCTTAAAGAACTATCTAAGTATCTCTAACCAATTGGCCAATATTAACAAAGTATTGAAGCATTAAATAGTAATATAAACTTTTAAAGGATGGGGTAGGCCTGCAAGGAATAAATATGCCTCTCCAAGAGTCAATTTAGAGAGTTCCCTCACATAATCCTTGTTAATATTATATATTTCGCTTAAAAGTCTTATATCGCAATTAGATATTAGTGTATGTATAATTTTAGAGTTCACATTCAATATAACCTGTTGTGGTAGTGTTGACATAGACTGAGTAATGATAATGAAGCCAAGACCATATTTACGTACCTCAGGAATCAACGTTGAAGGAAAAGTTCCTTCCTTAGAGAAGATGTTATGTGCCTCCTCAACCACTATGATCGCTCTTGGATTATTAGTCAGACCTATGTTTGTTAGTTTTTCATAAATTAATCTTATTAACAAAATAGCATATAGCCTTCTCATCATAATATTTCTTATCTCAGCCAGTCTAATGACATGAATACCTTTCTTGAAAAGTACGTTCTCAACTTGATGGCCTACATGAACATCATTGATACAGTTGAATCCTCGAGTTAATATTGAGATTTTTCTTAATAAAGCGTATAAAGCCTCTCTACCAGAGTAAGTTCCCTCATATATCTCCTCTTTTAATACATGTTGCAGGTTACTTATTGTGGGTTTCATCCGATTCCTTAGTATATATTCTAATGCTGACTGAAGATAATATGATTGAGGCCCAGTTAATTCTAATGTTACTGTAAATATATCAACAATGGTATCTATCGTCCTTTTCTCAAGATTGTACAGAGGGTTTAAGGGTAGATCTCTAAAGTTAAAAACGTATACACTTTTTGTATTCACACCTAAACGGTCAAATAGATGCTCATACTCATCATGCCAATCCAATACGATAATGGGTATCATAAGAGATTTGTAAATGTTATTTACAAGTAAGGCAGCTGTTGTAGATTTGCCTGAACCTGTGGTCCCAAATATTCCTATATGCCTTAGTAATTGATCCTTCCGTAACTTTATGATGGTATTTGATGTGAATGGATGTACTAACTTAAAGCCACTTAACGGTATGTGTGTAGTTGTTTCATCATTACACATTTTTAGTATGTTTTGAGATATTGTTAAAGGCAAGGCTAAACTAAGATTCACGAATAAGTTTATGATAAAATCTGAAGAGAATTTAATGCCTCTTGTATGTTTTACGAGTAGACTTCTTAATCCTCTACGTAAACTGGCAGAATTAAGTGTAGTCAACATTGCCGCTTGACATGCCATATCATTTTCGTTTTTTCTTACATCTACTTCTTCTATTATCCATTCCCTACAGATAACCTTTGATAGAGATTTAACAACTTCAACAGCTTGTTCTCTATGATCCCATATTGTTAACATTAGCTCCATAGAGTCATCTCTTCCTTTATATATGGCTGAGATACAGTATGATATTTTCTGTTCCTTTAACATGTTAAGTAAGGTTTCTAACTGCACTTCTAGAGCACGCTTCTTGCCATCTTTAACTGTTATTGCTGGGATCAGCCTAAATGTTGCTCCATTACATACGCTCTTTATCTTCTTAAACTTAGTACTAGACCCTAATGTGATAATGAGTACTAGCATTACTACCATAAGTGCTGGAATAATGATAGCATAAAGTTGATGAGTATGAAAGATATTTCCTAGTATGTATAGTGGGTTTTCAGTAAAGATTCCTAACAAGAGTAGTACTATCGATGCCAGTGTTAATGTTACCATTGTTATAATTTTTCTTTTCAATCTTAGCCCTAATAGTAGCAAAGAATTTAAAAAGTCAATGAGTTGACTGATATCATCTTATAGCTTCTTTATCCTAACATAAAGTTCCATTAACGGTTTAAATGATTCTTTACTTATAACCTCCTTACTACCTTGGATTATAAGTAAGAGACCACCAATGGACAGGGTCATCTTTATTGTTTTATCATCTATGTCTCTTACAGCTACGATTGTGGCTTTAGCGCATAAATCCTTTCCATACTCGTACTCCGGTTCCTTATTAAATAATGCCAGCTCTATAGTATCGCCTTCATCAAATATCCTTATATCCTTATGGACATCCATTGTTATAGTTATATTGCCTTCTTGGGAGACTATTTTTGCAACATCAACTCTTGGTATGTATCCTTTACTTATTTCTAATACTCTGCCTGTTATAGAAAGTAGTGGCGTAGCACCCATAGAAGGATCACCCTAAACTGCTAAGCTTTGAAACCGTAACTCCCTTATATATCCTTATCCAAATCGTGTAGTTGGGTAGATTGAGTATGAGTTCAGCAGCCCAAAGGAAACTCATTATGGAATTAAACTCACTCTTAGATAAGACAGTCATAGTTGTAACCACTGATGGTAAGGTCTTTGAGGGTACTCTCTCAGGCTTTGATCATCCAACATTGAACCTAAGCTTAGTAAATGTTAAAGTAGGTAACGAATTCTATCCTAAAGTTATAATCAAAGGTGATGTTGTAGCTGAGATAATGAGTAAAGAAGAACCAATATTTAAGATTGAAGAGTTTGCTAGAATACTTGAAGAATACTTCCCCAACATGGTTAAAGTGTATGGTGAAGCCGGAGTAATAACCGTGTCAGATAGAATTAGGATTACAGAGAAAGGCGTTGAAGGTACAGGACCTATAGCTGAAAGGATAAGAAGGATATTTAATGAGTATATTGAAGAAAGGAAGAGGAAATTAGGTAAAGAATAACGTTGTCAAACACGATAGGGTCACAATAAATGTTCGAAATCAAGGCTAAGGACCTAGCTGCAAGACTAGGTGAGATTAGAACAAAAAGTGGAGTAATAAAGACTCCAGCTCTCTTACCAGTAGTTAACCCTGTATCTCAGGAAATTTCACCTAGTGAGATAGGAGAAATAGGGTTTGATGCAATAATAACAAATGCCTACTTGATAAAAAAGTATAGAAAGACTGAAGCATTAGAGAAGGGGGTCCATAGGCTTTTAGGGTTTAGTAAACCGATAATGACCGATTCAGGAGCATATCAACTGTTAATGTATGGGGACATAGACCTAACGCCTGAAGAAATAGTTTATTTCCAAGAACGTATAGGCTCGGACATAGCTGTTATTCTCGATGTCCCAACAATGGGGGCTTCTAGAGAGGAAGCTGAAAAAAGCGTGCAAGAAACTATAGAGAACGCAATTGAAAGTATAGCTCATAGACATAGAGACGATATACTATGGGTTCTACCAGTACAGGGAGGTACCTATTTAGACATACTCTCTAAAAGTGCTGAATACACGCGTAAATTACCATACCATATTGTCGCTATCGGAAGCCCCGTACCAATAATGGAGAGGTATCGTTATGATGCTCTTATGGAGATGATAGTAACAGCTAAAAGAATAATACCTGATAATAAACCTGTTCACCTATTTGGAGCAGGACATCCTATGCTTTTCCCCTTCATTGTAGCATTAGGTGTGGACATGTTCGATTCCGCTGCCTACATATTATATGCTAAGGATGATAGATACATGCTACCATCAGGTACAATGAGATTAGAGGAGCTTGAAGTATTACCGTGTACGTGTCCGATATGCTCTAAGTATACAGCTGATGAACTTCGTAAACTAAATAAGTTTGAAAGAGTTCGTTTATTGGCGCTACACAATCTTTATGTCAGCTATAGTGAGATAAAGAGGGTAAGACAGGCAATAAAGGATGGTGTTCTTTGGGAGCTTTTAGAGGAGAGAAGTAGAAGTCATCCAATGCTATATTCTGCATTTAAGAAAATCATTAAGAACATCGATTATATCATGGAAAAATCTCCTTCAATTAAAAGTAACCCTGTTGGAATATTCTTCTACGACGAACTATCATATTATAGACCCGAAAATCTACTTCACCATAAGCGACTAGTAGAAAAATATAGTAAACCTGAGAAAGCTAAAGTCCTAATTCTAATGGAAGCAGATTATAATGTGAAACCTTACAACAAGAAGGGTTTATACACGAAGATAAGAATAAATAAAGAATTCAATGAGAAAATGCACATAGCCTTCTATATACCATTCTTAGGTGTTATTCCTGAAGAGCTTGCTGAAACGTATCCGCTTTCACAGCACGAAATACCCAGGCCAGAGGATATATCGAAAGAGGTTAATATACTAACCGCGCGCTCTATAGCTAACTTTATTGAAAAACAGGGATATTGTGATGTACTAATAGAGAGACCTTCATATTATAAGAGTCTTGTTGAAGAATTAATTAAGATATTACGGGGTAAAAACTTGGAATTTAAACTATGTAGTGAATCAGAAATAACTGAATTTGCTGATTACATATAATGCATTCCTCTACCTTTTTCAAGCTCTTTATAATATTCCATGAGGTTCTTTAATTCTTCCTGAATAACTCTCTCTCCTTCATATAAGTCGGTTACATCAACTGATATGTTAAGTAATTTATTAATTTTCTCAACAGCTATAGCTGCAGCTCGAGGATCTGGACGCATAGGATCGGTGTAGGGGAGAATGGTTAAACTTGGTATTTTTAGTATCTCAGAATATATTATCATTGATGCAAGCGGCCCTGCTACGGGTAATTCGTTTTCTAACACCTTGCCTGGAACAGGCTTAGTATAGTACGAGTTTACTAGAAATCTTGAGTCATCATCTTCTATGTTAAATGACTTATTTAACCCCCCAATAAATATGCATTCCTGTACGCCCGCTCTTTTAGCTAACTTTAGAGTGAATCGTGCGAATGGTAAACTTAATGCTGTTGGTGGTAGGGCATTGTTTAGTAATAACAGTATCTTTATATTGTCATTGGCGTAATAGTATATTTCATGTGGTAATGCCAGTTTACCCTCACTCATATAAACTATATTGGTCATTTTATTGCTAATGATGTATGCTATAAGCTTAGGGTTTAGTTTATCTCTTAAATGTTTAATTGCAAGGTATCCTACTAGTCCAAATCCTCGAAAGCCAGTGATTAGTACTGATCCCTTAAGTATACGGGGGTTTATTTTCTCCTTCAAAATAAGTCTAAATTTTGAACTATAACCCTTCGTCATGAGGATCTATACTCCTTAATTGTGTGTCTTGTTCTAACAGCTTCTCCCCTATTAAGTTTTAGTATCTCCATAGCATTGAGTTTCGCCTTGCCAACGCCTATGAAGGTGTCGGCTTCATCAACTATTATAACCTCATCTCCTGCCTTTATACATGGATCTGCATCAACTACATGTTTGCAAAAAACAGATCTACCATCAATTATGAAGTCTCTAACTTTATTCTCAATTATGACTCTAAACCTTGGTTGTTTAAAGTTTCTATGTAGGATTACCCCTCCCCTTAAATGTAGAATGTACATAAAGGTTGTTGGTTTTAATGTAGCAATTATATGTTTGTCTTTATCTAATATGTGTCTTATGCGTAGTGTATTAGGTGACTTAACTAACAAAATGTTATTAGGTATTAGTAATTTACCTACATTGTGTCCGAATTGATAATTTGCTATACCTCTAAGTAAAAATAATTCTAGAGGAGTAGGTGATGTAATTATCATTTTAGTTTACCTAAAAAGATCTATTATCCTATATTGCTGAATGTGTGCTAGTTTTTGGTTTAAGTCTGTTTAAGATCTTATCTATAGCATATAGGAAGTCTTGACGTTTTACTACAGCTCTTTTCTGCCTAATTGCATGAAGTCCTGCTTCAGTACATATAGCCTTTATATCTGCTCCTGTAGCGCCATTTGTTAGAGCTGCAAGCTCTTTAAGATTAACATCATCTGCTAATTTCATTCTTCTAGTATGGATTTTGAAGATCTCATACCTACCGTTCTCATCAGGTAAAGGTATCTCTATGATCTTATCAAATCTGCCAGGTCGTAGAATTGCTGGGTCAAGTATGTCTATTCTATTTGTGGCTGCAATAACCTTGACGTCGCCTAAGGGATCGAACCCGTCAAGCTCTGCAAGAAGCTGCATTAAAGTCCTTTGAACCTCTCTTTCACCACTAGTGCCTATATCCAGCCTTTTAGCAGCTATAGCGTCTATTTCGTCAATGAATATTATTGCTGGTGCATGTCTCTTAGCGTATCTGAAGACTTCTCTTACGAGACGTGCACCTTCACCAATAAACTTTTGAACAAACTCTGAGGCAACAACTCTTATAAAGGTGGCATTGGTTTCATGAGCTACTGCTTTTGCTAGTAATGTTTTACCGCAACCTGGAGGCCCATAAAGAAGGACACCTTTAGGAGGCTCAATACCTACTTCCCTAAATAATTCTGGGCTCTTTAATGGCAATTCTACCAGCTCTCTAATCTCTTCAATTTGTTTACTTAATCCACCGATGTCCTCGTATGTTACATCGGGCCTTACTGTGACTTCCATGCCTTTAACTAGGGGATCTGTTTTATCAGGTAAAACTTCTACTATAGCTGAACCACGTTGGTTTAGTGCAACACTAACTCCAGGAAATAGTTTCGACTTGTCTACATGACTCGATATTCTGACTATTAGGTTTGGTCCTGTAGTGCTCTTTACTATAGCTCTTCCATCATCTAATACTTCTAGAAGTATTGCTTCTATAAGTGGTGGTGTCAGTAGCTTCTCTACTTCAGATTTATAGTATTCAAGCTCTCTTTTTAGAGCTAATCTTTCAGCTTCTAATTCTCTAACCCTACGTTCAAGGTACCTTATGTACCCGACTAGTCCACCTTCATATCCTTCGTCTGTTACTGCCATATGCTTTTACACCACTTGGCCAGGAGTATATATATTTGTACATACTTATATTCTAATCCCACACGCCTATACTATTAGTCCGTGTATCCTACTACTTATATGCTACCACTTATAAAGTATTGATCAGGTAGGGAGCGTATGGATTGTGAGCTATGTGGTAGACCTGTAGAAGGTAAAAGGTTCCTAGTGATATTAGAAGGAGTAAGAATGTATGTTTGTAGAAGCTGTTATAACAAGTTAGCTAAGAGAAAAACTGTTAAAACAGGAGAACCAAGTATAACACCAAGACCACAACAGGTACAGAAGATGTATAAACCTGCTAAGAGAAGCCCTAAACCTATGCCTAGAAGATATATTGGGGAATTAGAAGTAGTACCAGACTACGCTCAGAGAATTAAGAAAGCTAGAGAGAGATTAGGATGGAGCCTCCAGGTATTAGCTCAGAAAGTCGGCGAAAAGGAGAGTGTCTTAAGGAGGATAGAGGCAGGTCGATTAACACCAACAATAGACTTAGCTCGAAAGCTAGAAAATATATTGAAAATTAAACTTCTAGAACCAATAGTTGAAGGTGGAGAGGAATTTTATTATACCTCTAGTAAACCTAAAACTGGAGAGCTAACATTAGGTGATATAGTTACAATCAGGAAGAGGAGGAAATAGGAGAGAAGTGAGAAGAGCAATAATACTATCATTAAATACGGATGAGGGTGAATTAAAGGAAATAGAAAGTTTAGCTAAAACGGCAGGTTACACTATAGTTAAAGTCATAGTCCAGCATAGGAAGAAGCCAGATCCAAGATATTATATTGGTAGAGGAAAAGTTAGAGAAGTAAAAGGGATAATAAACGAGTTGGGACTCGATGAGAACGATAAAATAATTGTTGATGCCGAACTTAAGCCCACTCAAGCCTATAATCTAATGAGAGAGTTCAATATACCTGTTATTGATAGGGTGCAGTTAATCTTAGAGATTTTCGCATTACATGCTGGCTCTAAAGAAGCTAAACTACAGATAGAACTTGCTAAACTGAAATATGAAATTCCTTTTGTAAGAGAGTACATAAGATTATCTAAATTAAACGAGTTGCCAGGATTCCTGGGTGGCGGAGGATACAAAGTTGACTCAATATACTATACAATAAAACGCAGAATTAATAAAATAGAAAAAGAGATCAAGAAAATCAGACGACGAAGACAGTTACTCTACAATTCAAGAAGAAGTATGGGTGTACCAATAGTAACACTTACCGGCTATACATGTGCAGGTAAAACATCGATATTCAACAGGCTAGTTAATGAACGAAAACCTGTAGAAGAGGAGCCCTTCACAACACTATCACCTAAGTCTAAAGCTCTGTTGAACATTAGTAAAAGAGTTATTATGATAGATACTGTAGGGTTCATAGACAAAGTACCTGTTCAGCTTATAGAAGCATTTTATTCAACACTTGAAGAGGTAATAAACTCTGACCTTATACTATTAGTGGTTGATATTTCAGAGGATGAAAATGAAATAAAAAGGAAAACAATTGGAAGCTTTAAAATATTGAATGAAATTGGAGTTATAAGTATTCCAGTACTCATAATTGCAAATAAGATAGACAAACTTAGCCCTGACATTACCCGTAAAAGAGTGGCTTTCTTACAATCAATAGCAGAAACATTATATGATAACATAGTAGGTGTTATCCCAGTTTCTGCTATCACAGGTGAAAACTTAGACAAAATCATTGAAAGAATAGAGGAAGTACTATTTCCAGAAAAGGTTAAACTTAAGGTTATAATAAGTAGTAAAGCAGTAGGTAAGCTATACGGACTTACTATTAGCTCGCAAATTGACGGTGATAAAGTTTTATGTGAAGCTATGGTTCCCAAGAGTATGTTAGGCAAGGTGGTAGACGAGATTAAAAGGCTGAATGGAGTAATTTTAGAGGTTAATTAATGGTAAGCTATAGAGTATATGTTCTAAGGTTAGGTCATAGGCCTGAACGTGATAAACGTATAACTACACATGTAGGCCTTGTTGCTAGAGCTTTTGGTGCCCATGGTTTCATATTGGCTGATGTATCTGATGATAAAGTTATTACCTCGCTACTTGATGTCGTGGAAAGATGGGGAGGACCCTTTAACATTATTCAAGGAGTTAATTCGATAAAGTACATAAAAGAGTGGAAAAACAAGGGTGGAGAAGTAATACACTTAACAATGTATGGTGAGCCAATAGACTTTGTCATAGATGAAATAAGGTATAGTCCTAAGGATAAACTTGTTATCGTAGGGGCCGAAAAGGTTCCACGTATATACTATGAACTAGCTGACTACAATATAGCTATAGGTAACCAGCCGCACTCTGAGGTTGCAGCTTTAGCTATATTCCTAGATAGGTTATATGAGGGTAGAGAATTATATTTAAAATTTAGCAAGTGGAAGATAAGGGTGGTACCGCAAAAAAGAGGTAAACGTATTGAGCAGTTCAGAGAATCCCGTAGTAAAGCTAATAGAACTAATGTTCGACGAGAAGGCAGCTAGGATATTCGAGTACATATATAAGAGACTTGATGAAGTCCAGGATGAGGAGATCGCCAGAGAACTAGGCCTTAAACTAAATGAAGTTAGAAGAATTCTATATGCTCTTTCAGAGCAGGGATTCGTATCCTATAGAAGAGTACGTGATAAGAATACTGGGTGGTATACTTATTATTGGCGTGTTAGGAAAGATGAAATACTATCACTAATACAGTCTAGGAAGAAAGTTGTACTATCTAAACTCAAACTACGATTACAGGCAGAAGAGACAAACACGTTCTACGAGTGCCCAACTGATGGAACTAGATATACATTTGATGAGGCATTAGAAAACGAGTTTAGATGCCCTCGATGTGGATCTCAACTAGTATATGCAGATAACTCGAACATTATACGAGTGCTGAAAAAGTATATTAACATACTAGAGAGGGAGCTTTCTGGGAAAAAGTAATATGAAATTTAATGTGATAGACTTATTCTGTGGTGCAGGAGGGTTTGCCAGAGGGTTTGTAGAGACAGGTTTTTTCAATATTGTATTAGCTATAGACAATATGGAGCCAATAGCTAGAACGTTTAAGCTCAACTTTCCCAATACTATCGTTCTATGTGAGGATATAAAAAATATCAACCAAAGAGTATTAGAGAATCTGTTACCAACTAACCGTATTGATGTAGTGATAGGCAGCCCTCCTTGTGAACCTTTCACTGCAGCTAATCCAAGAAGAAAACCAAATCCCTTGGATAGACTTTATGCGGATCCTATTGGGCAATTAGTGCTACACTACATTAGGATAGTTGATTACATAAGGCCTAAGGTATTCATTATGGAAAATGTGCCACACATAATTGAAGGTGAGCTGAAAAACGCATTAAGAAAAGAGTTTAAACGTATAGGATATCCTAAAATATTCTTTAATATTCTGAGAGCTGAAGATTATGGTACTCCTTCTCATAGATTAAGAGTGTTTATCTCAAATATACCTATAAGGCCAAAAAGAGTAAAGAAGAGGATAACAGTACAAGAAGCTTTACAGGATCTTCCTCCACCAACACCTAACATACCAAACCATGATCCAGTACCAGTTTCACCAAAGAAGCTTAGAAGGATAAGTAGGTTAAAATGGGGACAAGCATTGGTTAGATTCTACGGGTTTAAAGGCCGGTTGTACCCGAATCTTATACGCTTACATCCACATAAAATAGCACCTACAGTTCTTGGATGCTCACGATTCATTCATCCCTATGAGGGTAGATTTCTAACCGTAAGGGAGCAAGCTAGATTAATGGGATTTCCTGATGACCATGTATTTTTAGGTGGTAGAGATATACAATTCAATCAGGTTGGTGAGGCTGTTCCAGTACCTTTATCTAAAGCTATTGCTCAAGTAGTATATGAAAAACTAAAGGAGATAGGGTAACATGCCTCTTTTCATAGTTTTACATAATGTACATAGTGTTCAGAGAGTAACAGATATAGTCAAGGTTGTAAAAGAATTCAAGAATATAGTATCAGCCCTGATAATAACTAAAGCCATTGGGGCAGCCGCTCAAAGTGGTGTACCTGAAGCATTTAAAATAGCATTCAAAGAAAACTTGAAGGTAATATACCTCCAAGACTTAAACGATATAGTAGAATTAGTTAACCCAGAAAAAATATACTTGGTGACGCCGTTAAGTCCTCAAGAGAATATTAGTAGTATTCAAGATGTAATCAGCGATCTAAGAGAAAATAAAAGAGTAATTCTAGTATTCTGTGGTATTGATACAGGATTCACTAGAAGTGAATTAAAAATAGGAAAACCATTATTCATAGAGAGACTTAAAGGGCACATAGGACCTATAGGAGAAGCATCAATAATATTGTATGAAATTTCAAAATTAATAATGTCTTAGTCTGAAATAGGATATTCTTTAATTAAGCTTAAATAATTCTTTAGAACAGTACACTTATAGGTGTTAGAAGGGGCCCGTCGTCTAGCCCGGTTAGGACGCCGCCCTCACGAGGGCTCTATTTAAGCCCTAAGAAAGGCGGAGGTCCGGGGTTCAAATCCCCGCGGGCCCACCAA
>CAZTBM010000032.1:0-19537 GCA_964611985.1 uncultured Desulfurococcales archaeon
TAAAATTTAGATTAATGGTTGTTGAGAGATTAAGACTACTTAAAAGAATGTACTCATACAAGGAATTATCAAAGGTTACAGGCGTTCCAGAGACAGTACTATGCCGATATGTTAAAGGCTCAATATTGCCAAGCTTAGAGCAAGCTGAGAGGATATGGAAATCTCTGGATAAAATAGTTGATGCTAGAACACTAATCAAAGATCGGATAGAATTAACAGAGGAAGGATACGTTGATGTAACACCACTACTATCAGACCCTTATGCACTTGAGTTTATAGCACACTATGCGTACATGAGGTTTGCTGGTAAAAGAATAACTAAGGTTATTGCACCAGCAGTCAATGGTATACCGATAGCAACTAGTATAGCATTAACACTTCAAGTACCATTAATAATTGCAAAGAGAGGTAAAGATGCTGCGATAAGAGACTACTATGAAGACTCCTTTGTCGAAACACCAAGCTCCGTAGTAACATTCTACATACCAAGAAGGGCTATAAGAAAAAGAGATGAAGTATTAATTGTTGACGACATTGTCAGAACAGGTAAAACTTTGAGAACACTAGTAAACATAGTTGAAAGGGCAAGAGCTACAATAAGTGGAATTTTAGTGCTAATAGCAATAGGTGATACATGGAAGAAAGAGATACATAGACCAGTTGAAGTAATACTTAAACTGCCAGAGAGCTACAGAATGTAATAAACTATCAGGAAAAGTCAGTATGAAAACTATGAGAAGAATTCCATATTTTATAATATCATCTTCACTCAATAATACATTCTTCTTTAAATGAGGTGTAGTATGTTATTACATCTTTAAATAATAATGATGGAAATGAGACTCTAGAGAGAAGGGCAATAGAGCACTATAGGAAACTATTCCAAATGCCTACAACTAGAAAGCTTAGTATGCCACTAATAATAGCTAATCTAGCTGTAATAGCATACTTACTTATAATAGGACATGTGAACACCCTTTTAACTTACATTTTATATCTTGCAATATCAGCAATCCTCATTTATATTATATTCTATGACTCAATACTTCTAAAAAATAGGGTTAAGAGGCTACTAGGGCTATATCTATACCTCATATTGCCTATAATAGTAATATCAATGTTACTCTATGTTCTAAAAACAAATGCAATACATCTAGTAATAATAGTGCCTGCTATCCTAAGTTACTTCCTTTATAGATCCATACATTACCCATTAAAACCGTACAAGCCATTATCTTATATTATCATGACCTTTTTACTTACGGTCTTCATCTCAACGATATTATACAAGGAGGGCATACCCTTATACCTATATGTGGCTACTATACTGTTGATAATCATCATAGAATTATACCTTTACAGGATAAACAGTCTTGGCAAACCAGTATTCAATGCTCTAACACTATTTTATGCCTTTGCTAAACTATGGTTATCTGATGACCCAACCCCCCTAGAAAGAGAGTTCAACAAAATAGCTGAGAGAAGAAGCGGCTGGGTAAAGGTACTGAGAGTATTAGATAAGGATAGTGAGAAAGTTAACTTAGTTCTAGTTGTACCAAGCTTCCATGGAGGCCCCTTTAGAAATCTTGGTGGTAGTAGCTTAGTAAAGGAAATTAATAGTATGTTGAGGACTAAGTTTAATGCTGAATCTCTAATCCTACATGCTCCATGCGGTCATAGTTGGGATCCTGTTTCTCATGAGGATGTGAAGAAGATAGTTAACACCCTCTATGAAAGGCTTACAAAGGATCCTAATGGTGTAAACGTAGATTACTTTAATATTGAGAATTATAGTCTAAAATACTATGATGTGGATATTCTCTATAGCAGTCAAGTACCTATGATCATAATATCAGGTAAAAGTGGATACGGAATAGATGATTTACCTCCAGATGTACATGATTATTTAAGAAAGTGTCTTCAGCAAGAAGCAAATGTTAAAGACATAATAGTAGTTGAGGGTCATAACTGGATTGCAAAGGGTAAAGAGGCTAATCGTGAATGTGTTATCTCTACACTTGAACTTATAAAGCATAAGATTATGGATAGGATTAAGCAGTTAAATAGATTAAGGATAGTGAGGTTAGGCTATGGTCTTGATAAGAGTCTAGTACAGAACCCAGATATTTGCGAGTTAGGTATCTCGGCATTGATTATCGAGTTTGATACAGAGAAAGTCTTCTCTCTCATAGTTATCGATGGAAATAATATGAAAGGAGGAGTTCGCCATCTCATCAATAAGTTCGTGAAAGAGTGCCTACACAAATACTACACCAACAGAGAGGTCATCGTCGAAACTGTTACAACAGATAATCATAGTAAGACAGGAGTAGAAACTGGTATCGAGCGTGGATATAGAGCTGTAGGTGAGTATACCAATATTAATGAGTTATTAGAGTCTGTTAAGAAGGCTTTAAACAGAGCACTAGCCAATATGTTTAAACCTGTAATGGAGTACCATGAAATAATTGTTAATGATGTTAATGTACTAGGCTATGAAAACTACAACTTCCTTCTCAAAACATTAGATAGAGCAGTAAAATATGTAAGCAAGACACTATTACCTTTACACATATTAATCTATATAGTCCCAATAATGCTAGCTATATTATGATGAGAATGGGTTCAGTGATTAGCTAAAGTACTGCTAAATCCCCTACACCTAAATCTAAGACTTTATCTCCTAAAATCTCTGTTATTAGACTATGATTATCGGAACAGTGAAGTGGAATAACATACTTTACTCCTAATTCCTCTAGAAACAATAGTTCTCTTTCTACACTGTCTAAAGGTTTCTCTTTGAAGTGGAAGCCACCAACAATAGCATATAAGGGTTCATTAGCTCTTAAACCCCACTTGATGATGTTAATTAGTCCTGCATGACTACATCCAGTAAACAACACTACCCCTCTATTAGGTAAACGAACCTTTAGGGCGTGCTCAAGACTTGATCTTATAGGACCAGTGGACTTCATGAGTGGAGCTATTGGAGTCCAACGTTTACAAACCACTATAGATACTTTTTCTGGATACTCCTTTTCCACTTCAACTGCTACCTTATTTCTGACGGGTACGTACAATTTAATTCTCTTATCACCTACGTCCTCTAGTAGATCAAATAGGGCTCCATAGTGATCTCTATGCCAGTGGCTTATGAATATTCTATCAATTATATCAATATCATACCCTAGACATAAAAGGTTATGTTTCAAAATATCCCAAGAAGGGCCGACATCGAATAAGATGTGATGCTTCTTTCCCTTACTTTCTAAAGTTAATAACAAGGACAAACCATATGTAGCTTCTACATCATGTCGTCTAGATCTTTCATCAACAAGAACAGTTATTGTTAACAGTGTTGAGTAACATTGAATCATTAGCGTCTCCTTGTACACTAATTCTATGTCACCTAGTATTTTCACAAACTCTAATAAAATCTTATTTCATCTACTTTTAATCCTATTCTAATATAAGAGGTTGAAAATGACGTTTTAGGGGCATGCAGAGTTGATTTGGTTATTAAGGATTAGTAATCGGCAAGATTAATAAACTTTAAAGTTCATAGTGAATATTGCTCACCAGTGGGCAGGAGTTGGGTTCTATGAAAATTACTGAGATAGTTCGTGTTGATAGTAAGGGTAGAATTACAATCCCCATGGTTATAAGGGAGACACTAGGCATTGTTGAGGGAATGTATGTAATACTCATGGCTGATAGTGAGAAAAAAGAAATTCTTGTGGCCCCCCTTGTACCACCAAAAGCTAAGCTTGTAGAGATCCATGTACAAATGATTGATAAACCAGGTGCACTAGCTGAGGTAGCAGAGAAGCTGGCAAAAATGGGTGTAGACTTAATAATATCGAAGTGTTCAACAATAAAGAGAGGAGAACTAGCTGAATGTACCCTAATAGCCGATATCAGTGAATCACCAAAAGATACAGAAGGTCTAAGGCAGGAGATAGCATTAATGCCTATAGTCAAGTATGTGGCAATGAGAGAAATTAAGCACTCATTAGAGTAACATAAGATTTATGAGAGGAAAAATAATAAACACCCCCTAAACAATGCCAGTAATAACGATAAGACCAGGAACATACTTGATTGGAGGCCCCGAGCTAACATTCTATTTAGACCTATATTTTTATGCCATAGTGACAAATAAAGATAACATAATACTTATAGACTCAGGTAGCGGCAAAGGCTTTACCAACACTATAAGAAATCTTATGGAACTTGGATTAAGCCCTTTAAAGGTAAGATATATAATTAACACTCATTGTCATGTTGATGTTGCCGGTGGAGACTACTACTTCCACAATACTTTCGGAACATCAATTATAGCTCATGAACCCGACTCACTTATAATACAGCATGGTGATCCTAAGAGGACACTAGCTGAAGAGCTCAATATACCGTTTAATCCTGTACCAGTCTACATCTCCATAAGGAGGCCGGTTGAAAAGATAACACTAGACGATGCTGAGTTGTTCATCTACCATTGTCCAGGACATACAGAAGGCTCAGTGTTAGTATTAGCTATGATAAATGGATTTAAGGTATTGTTCGGGGGGGACTCAATAATACCCGATAATGGACGATTTAAAGTAGAAGTACTTGAAGATAAGCGAAAACTTCTACTTGATCTTGATTACCATGCCGCTTGTTTCAATAGGTTCTACTTAAGGGATAACGCTAAGGAGACTATTGAAACCATATTGCTTTCGTCTCGGATTGAGTAATTAACGCTTCATGCTTAGTATGTTCTATAGTCTATTACGAAGTAGGGTAAGTATCTCCTTATGAAGGAGTATGCATCTACAACCTGCGAGTAGCCCTTATAGGAGAAGTCAAGTTGTATGTAGTTTAATTTCCAAAGATATGATAGTGCCGAAAGATACCTTGTTCGTAGAATCTCCATTTTAACTGCTGCTAAATATTCTTCAGGAAGAAAGGCTTTAATATCATCCTCTGTTTCAATATGTTTCTCTATTTCACTCTTAAATTTACGTACGAAAGTACAGGCTGTCGAGATAGCATAAGTTGACCTATGTTTTATAACTCTCATGTCAGAGTTGTACAGGTACTCAACCTTCTTAGGGACATAAGGGAAGCTTCTACAAATTAAAGGCTTATAGATGTCATGTATGGAACATCTATTACCCTTAAGGAAGGGGCATGAACCATTCTTTAGTGTAATATAGTATGTCAATGCTATTCTTTGATTAGAAAACCTATCGTAGATAGTATAATCATAAGAGAATTCCACCTCAACACCAAGCATTCTAGCTAGTCTAGTTAGTATAACTTTCTCGTGTGCTAGGACAGCGATATGGCTAGCTTTACAGCAACTACCGCACAACTGGCATTTGAACATCACCATTCATATCGCCGTAGCCGACGATTCGGATGACACTATGCCAGCTTATAACTGTATTCTCTAATAACATTTACTATCAAACTACATAATTATAAAATTTATTAACTTTTATCATTAATTTATTTAACGATATTAGTTGCTGATCTGGGTGTAAGATGATTTGAAGTTAACTGTTAAGATAGGTTGTTGTGGAATCCCTAAATCACGTAGAGAATACTATAAGTCGTTTAGTGTTGTTGAAGTTCAACAGACATTCTATAAAATACCATTACCCTCAACTCTTGAGAGATGGAGAAAGGAAGCTCCTGAAGACTTTGAATTTACTATTAAGGCTTGGCAAGTTATAACTCATCTCCCTACAAGTCCTACATGGAAAAGGTCAGGACTTAAAGTAAGTAAAAATGAGTATGATAAGTATGGGTATCTTAGACCAACTAAGGAGAACTTTGATGCTTGGATGAAAACACTAGAAGCTGCAAAAATTCTTCAGGCAAATGTAATTGTTATACAAACTCCACCAAGTTTTGGATATAGTGAAGAAAATGTAAGAAATATTAGATCCTTCTTTAGCCAAATAGACAGGAATAACATGCTTATTGGCTGGGAGCCCAGAGGAACATGGAAACAACATTTAGATGTAGTTGGCAAGCTTGTTAAAGAATTGAATTTAATTCACATAGTTGACATACTCAAGCTAAAACCAGCAGCCATTGGCAGAGTAGCGTATATAAGGTTGCATGGATTGAATGGTGAGGTAAACTATAGATACAAGTATAAAGATGAGGACTTAGATCGTCTTCTAAAATGTATTGAAGAATTATATAATAATGGTGTTGAAACAGTGTACGTTATGTTTAATAATGTGTTCATGTTTGATGATGCATTAAGATTTAAAAAGCTATGTAGCGATAGAGGATTCAATATAAAATAGTAAATGCATCATCCCTCACCACGGTCTACCATGCAGGGGTATGAGGGATTGTCCCCTACCGCGGAATACCGTGGATCATAAGTCAGCATTAATAAATTATGTAAGAGAGGGTAATAAATCATTAACGTCTATTGGGTGTGGTGTTGCATCATGAGAGCAGTTAGGAATGTAGTACCTGTAGCCGCCTTAATGATTATTGGCTGGCTAGGTTTCATGGTCATTGTATTAATAGAAAGCATTCTAATAGACAAAGTATTTCCAGTGATAAGTAGGAATAGTTTGGTGAGAGCCTTCCTCCAACTATTTAGTATTAGCGTAATGGCTTTAATATGGTTAACTCTATGGTATAAGCTTACAAGACACTACCGCGAAACAGGGAGGATAATTTAGCAATGTTAATAATGATAATGATATCATTAATAATATTAGTACTAGCCATTATAATGAACTTACCCTTGATTCTACCAGTAATATACACGTTAGGATACTATATAACAGGAAAGAGGAGTATAGAAAGGAAAAGAGATATTAATGAAGAAAAAGCGTCTTTTATTCCTAAAATTTCAATACAAATACCCGTAAAGAATGAGCGAGTAGACTACATCATAAGAAATATTCAATCAATTTTATCATCTAACTATCCCAAGGATAAACTAGAAATAATAATTGTAAGTGACGATGATCATGAAGGCTATATTAACCTTGTCGACTCATTAGAAGAGAAACTATCTCGATCTGATCTAAGCTTAATTAGAGTAGTGTGGAGGAATAGACCTCAAGGAGGAAAGGCGGGTGCTTTAAATGATTCATTAAGTTTGTGTAGTGGAGACTACATAATGGTTCTTGATGTAGACTCTGTACTAGAAAAAGACTATTTCAGAAAGATACTACAACAGGTAACTGATAAGGGAAGTGTTGCCTTAGGTTCATGGGCAGCGATAAATACGTGTGAGTCCCCATTCTCTGAGGCATTAGCCTTAGCTCAAGAATTCCTCTTTACAACATATTATAAGTATAGGCATGCGCTATCACTACCAGTTATGTTAGCTGGATCAGGGTGTATCCTAGACAAGAGTGTATTCAAGAACGTAGGTCTTTGGGATACTAAAATCATCTTAGAGGATGTTGAATATGGTTTAAGGTTAATGCTTAATGGATACAAAGTAATCTACGTGGATGACGCAAGGCTATATCTCGATGTACCAGCAAACTATAGAGCATTTCTAGTACAACAGTCTAAATGGGCTTATGGATCGATTCAATTATTAAAAAAGTACTTTAAACGAATCATTAAGAATAATAGAATTCCACTTATTAAAAGAATAGAGGTGTTAGTTTATATAGCCCAATATATAAGCTCTCTTGCTTTAATTGCATTATCACTACTTTTACCGGTATTGCTTATGTTATCTAGTGGCATTGTTGTACCTGCTTTAGGGATATTCTACACTATACTGTTTACATCTATGATAGCTTATGCTACATTATATTTAAAACACGGTTTAAAGAGGAGATTGGGCATAATAAGACTATTCAGACTTATGGGTAGAGCATCCTCGCTTGCAACTTTCACTGCACCAAGACTTGCACTATCTTCCATCAAGGCGTTACTTAATCTAAGTATACCTAGAATACCAACACCTAAAGGTACAAGAGCGCATAAGTATAGTATTGGCGATTTAAAGGTCGAAATATTATGGTTTATCATGTTACTCTTACTATTTATCATGGTGTTTATAAAGTATGGAACACTCTACTATGTCTTATGGCATGGAATGCTTATTTCTGGGCATATTTACATGTTCAGAATGATGATTCTACGTAAGGCATAGAGAATAAGGATTCTACAGGATGCTTAAGATATCATTTACTCTATGCCATTTATCTATTGGATACAGTTCCGGATTTATCCTTGGTACCAAAGCCATAATTACACACTGTCTAGTTAATTCACATCTATCTATTACCCCTCTAGTGAGGAAACCTATAGCTCCCATACGGTCGCCAATATCCTTGATACCAGATATCCTCTCCATAATCTCTTCTACCTCCTTTACCCTTCTCTCAAGTATACTCTTAATTACTAATAGTGGGAACTCAAATGCTGAACTAAATCCCAAAGTAACTCTATCATCTCTGTCAACTATCGCGCAAACCTCAAGATCCATAAAGCCAGTTATGGTATAGGGTACTTCTATTAGTCCTGCTTCCACACCTACACCGATATCAGCTTTAGAAGCCTTATTCAAGGCATAAACTGCTCTTTCAATAGCACCTTTAAGAGTTAATTTTAAGCCTATTGGTTGTGGAGGTACAGTCGTGTTAACCTTTAATGCTTTAAATTTCAAATTATCTCTTCCGTAGATTTTCCTGAACGCTCTCTTAATACCCTTTATTTTTGCTGGATTCTTAGATCCTATGGCTATAATCATTACTCATCACTATACTTTATCTTCTTGTCTAGATACTTCTTAAGGTATTCTATAATATACCCTGGCTCCTCCAGTATTTCATTAAATACGATTCCTCCTTCAGGGGAGACTATTATTGGTAATTCTATGTCTGGATTATTTTCGAATTTAAAGTCTAGCTTTATATTATACTCTTGTTCTAGTATATCCCTTATTTCTTTAAGCCACATGAGTAATGTTTTAACCCAGTAATCATCCTTTTTACCCTTAACTATTAAGGTTATACTCTTGACTCCCAAAATGCTTCGGCCTCTAATTTTATATATAGCTCTTTTATTCTATGTTTGCGTGTCTCTCTTTAAGTACTTCCTCCGTAAGTCCTAGTCTCGCCATTAATTCAACTATAACTCCGTCAAGAAACGCCATACATGTATTCTCGAAGAGTGTACCAAGTGGAGTTAATGGTTCATGCACTCCTAGAATTTGTCGTATAACATAGTCGTCTTCTTTAGCTAATTTTGTCCTGCCAGGAACCTCTACAACTAAGTCTGCGAGTAAACCTAATGGTGATTTCGGGTGGCTTGTTAATGCTATAACTGATGCCCCTACATCCTTTGCTGCTGAAGCAGCTGTAACTATTAGTCTTGTACGTCCTGAACCTGAAATCGCGACTACGATGTCACCTTTACCTATTCTTGGGGTTATTGTCTCACCAAGAACATAGACGTTGAAGCCTAAGTGCATTAGTCTCATCGCGAAAGCTTTACCTACAAGACCTGAACGACCTGCTCCAATAACTAAAACTCTTCTTCCATTCTGGTAAGCGTTTACAAGTATTTTTATCATTTCATTAACACTATTATGGTCTATTAGATCTGATGCTTTAGATATAAATAACGCGATCTCTTTCATAGCCTTCCTTATACTTTCCATGCTAGAGCACCCCATAACCATATTTGATACCTTTTCAGTTAGAAATAACAGGATTCTCGTTATAAATTAAAATGAAACATGAGAAAGTAATATACGACTCACCGCTAAGTAATACAGTGGGTTATTAAACGGTTGACTTGCCGAATTAAATTATACTATTAAAGTTTTATTAAGGTTTATTACATTAAACTCTTTACCTAACTTTTTAACAGCTTGCAATACCTTTACAACGATTGTCTTAGGAGGCTCTTCTTGTGTATAAAGTAAATGTGATTCAACTTTTACGTCATCTGTTGAGCCAAATCCCTTAACTGCTATTTTAAATCCATGGTTAACTAATGTAGATACTATTATGTCTTCAGAGAGGTCTAAATTTGTAGTATAAAAGATAAACAAGGGTTTGAAGTGGGGGTTTACTGTCAAATAGTCTATATGCCATCTGGCCTTCTTACTCCTTAGTAAATGTCTTTTTAATCTAGTGTAGAGTCCTCCAGCACCTTTAGCTGAACCTATGTAAAGGTAGAAGCCTCTTCTGAATAGTATAGTTCCAAGTCTTCCAACATTAATACTTACATCTTTAGTTACATAACCTAATAGTATATACAATCCTTTATCTCTTGGTATACACTCTACATTCAAGAGAGCTTCACTCTTCTACGTTTTTAACCTCATTTGTTATGTAAAAGTACTGAACCTTATATACTATCTGATAATTTCAGATAATATATAAGATAAGGGGATAGAGAGCCCGAGCATAATGACCATAGGGTATTAAGGAATGTACCAAAGACTTGTCGATGATATTATTGAGGGAGCTTATGTAGAGTTAGTAGATGGTAGTATATGGGCTGTTAAAGGATTTATACATCCTAGAGAGGGGCTAATATGTTTTCCTAAATACATACCTGTAATTTCTGGTGATAGGAGTAAAGGGATTCAAAGATACATTAAATTGGATGGATTAAGTGATATGTGGAGTATCCTTAGATCACGTTATAGACACTTTGTAACATTCTCAGAGGCGTATGATAAGATAGTTCCAGTAATACCATTCATTTTTATTAAGAAGATATATTCTCCTATAGAAAGGACGAAACGAGTCATTGACGAGGCACCTCAATCACCTATATATCGGGATTTAAGGGATTTTATCTTACTTTTGAGTGCTGAAGGTGGTATACCGTTAGATAGAATCGGCATTTCAGGTTCACTCCTAATTGGCTTAGAGTCAGAGGAATCCGATCTGGACATATTAGTGTATGGTTTAGAGTATGGACTTAAAGCTTACAAGGCCTTAAAAAGCCTTCATAAAAAAAGAGTAGAAGTTTCAAGATTAACAGAAAAGCATATCCTAAAATTATACAGAGAGAGAGTCAAAGATACAAAAATATTATTCAAAGTTTTCTACTCTTTAGAGTCGAGAAAAATGTTACAGGGTGTGTTTAGGAATAGAATGTACTTCATAAGGTTACTAAGGTATGATAGTAAAATAAAGTATGGAAAAATAAAATATAAGGGCTTAGGTAAGGTTATTGTGAGAGCTAAAGTCACAGACACCTCAGAATCTATATTTACTCCATGTACTTACGATATAGAAGTACTAGAAGTGGCTGAAGGTGATAGAAAGGCATTGCTAGCTATTAAAGCTTACAGTATGAGAGGCAGGTTTTGCGAATTAGTATGGGATGGCACTGAGGTATTAATTCAGGGTAGACTAGAACGCTTTATAGACCTTGAGAAACATGAGGCATATTATCAGATAAGTGTTAATGACCCCGGGGACATAATTATACCTATAAGGAGAGAGAGTAATCCATTACAACCATAGAGTAGACGAAACTATGCCTCTAACAAGTCCATTAGATCACGAATACTTTATTGATAAACATGGAATAATATTCTGTGTAATAGGCTATAGTCATCCACCCCATAAGATAATAGCATACCCTAAATATATGCCAGCATTTCACTCTAATGAGTTATGGATAAGAGGTACCATTCATTATAGGAGAATAACAAAGTATTATACACCCAAAGAGATAAGGTTATGGGGCAGCTATCTTAAGCAAGTAAAAGCGTTCTATGAAGAGTACGATTATTTCTATAATACACAGTTAATAAAAGTCCCCAAAGAGGCAATAATGGAATACTTAGAACCAAAGAAAGGACTAAACAACATAATACATCATGGACCTCAAGATCACTTAGAACACAAGGCGCTAAATTTAGTATTTCTGCTAGCTCAGAATAGTGGCCTACCAACAAGTAGTTTTGGTATTTCAGGTTCAATCCTGCTTAGAATGCATCATGAAAGATCAGACATAGATATCATAGTCTATGGTTTAAGAGGAGGATGGCTAGTTAAACAAGCAATTATTGAGCTTTCAAAACAGGCCACCATTATGAATTTACCACGTCCTGAGGTAGAGAAGACTTTAACCATTTTATGTAAAAATTGTGGAATACCATATGAGCATGCTGTAAAAGTAGTTAAGAGGAGGTGGCGTAGAGGAGTATATGAAGGAACATTATTCTCTATAACACCAGTTTTTTCAGAGACTGAGGTGTTAAAGTATAACGTTTATGGTAAGAGGATTTATAGAAATGTAAAACCGGTTACCATAGACGCGGAGGTAACGAATAACACCTTATCAATAATTTATCCTTCAATATATGAAGTTAAAGTTCAACGGGTCTACGGGGCCGGAGAAATAGAAGCAAAAGATATTAAGTACATTGTATCTTATAACTCCATATTCCTTGGATTATTCGATGTAGGAGAGAGGGTTAAGGCTACTGGAATTCTACAGCAAGTCATAGATTTAGAAGATAACATTACATATTATCATGTACTTATTGGTAGTAGGGAAGAACCCGGTTTTATAGTTACACTAGAGTAAAACCTAAATTATTGCCTATTTTTACTAGTAAAACTATACTAGTTATTGAGGGAAGTATGTACAATATTATGCGGGTAGTGAAGAATTTAGGAGAAGAAGCAGACTATGTAGATTACATTGAGTACTCTGAAAACACTATCGAAATAGCTTATAGAAGAGGAAGCTTAGAGGTAAACTATAGTAACCCTACAGTCTATGCATTAAGGCTTATGAAGAACTTTAAATGGTACATTAAGTCATCAACCGATCCAAAGAGACTTATAGAGGATGCTTCAGCCTACGTAAGATTCATAGAGTATGCTAAGTATGCTAGAGATAAAAATTACTCAAGACCAAATATTTATAACAAGTACCTAGCTGTAGGCAAATATTCGCTGGTGAATTCAAAGGGTATTGATGAGAATAAAGGAATTGATATACTACAGTCTTTAAGGAATATTGTGTATGATTACTCTAAAGGTGTTGCAGATTTAGAATGTATACTCATTCACAGTTTAATCCGTAGGTCAATAACTCCATATGCCACATTTAGCACTGCCTTAGAGGAAAAGAGTATTATTGAGTTATATATCAACATAATATACAATGGAGGCTTTAGTGTCATTAGCAGTGACTCTATAGGATTTCTTGGGGGACTAGAAGACATCACCTTAAGTATGTTAAGAAAACGTGTAATCAAACTAGTAGAGAGGGCTAAGGCGTTACAAAGAGCCCAAAGATTAGGAGTACTAGATAGAGGTCTAAAGCATAATGTAGTACTTGACCCTACATGTTCCGCTTCACTCTTTCACGAAGTAGTTCACCTACTTGAAGCTGACTCCCCTAGCAAAATCAAGTTAGGTACAAAGATATTTAGCGATGAAGTCACATTAACCGATGACCCAACTTTACCTTGGGGTTATGCCAGCTCACTATTCGATGATGAATGTGTAGTAACAAAACCTAAGAGGCTCATTGAAAACGGTTACGTTGTTGACTATCTTCATATAATAGAGACAGCTAACCCTCCCGAAAACTACCCGGGTAATGCGAGAGGTCTATTCCATAAACCTAAGGCACTACAGTCAAACATTATTGTCAGACCAGGTGATTGGAAAGTTGATGAAATGGTAAAGGAGGCCCGAAGAGGATTCTATGTTGAAGGCTTAATAAGAGCTGAAATAGACAACTATGGCAATATTACCATAATACCTGAGATAGCATGGAATATTGAGAAGGGAGAGTTAAAGAGAGCAGTGAAAATATCATATCTTAAGTTGTCTTTAGCTAACCTAAGAAAGGCAATCATTGGTTTAGGTAGAGAAGTACAATGTAGAGTGTCATATGAGAAAACACATAGAGTATCTGAATATGCGCCTCCAATACTACTTAGTGGAGTATTTATTGTATAATAATTTAGTGTTCAGAGAGGGCAGGCACTGAGCCCGTAAATGAATGGACAATGGGCACAGGTTGGTGACCTCCCCCAGCAATCCATCAGGTTGTTCTCAGTAAATACGCAATACTCGGCAACTTCACAATCTAAACATGAAGGTAAGTAGCCTGTTCGAGCCATAAACCTGAATGAGTGATAGTCTTTTCTACGCCATATATTAATTAAGCTATCCTTCATTACGTCTCCAAAGATTATTCGATTGATCCTCCTCCTTATACCATATAGGTATGTTTGATAGCTATGACCATAATGTAAACATGGTGAAATTTTTCCATCCCAACCCACAAATAGGCAGTTATCACTTACAATGGGGCATGTACGTTGTGCCTTTAATTCAAAGTTCACCTTAAATAATCTTACTGGATACTCAAGAACAAGCTTACTAACTATATCGATATATTTCATTATCTCCTTTCTGCATTGGTCATTCATGAAACAAGCGTATTCTTCCATCTCTTTATTTATGGGAATAATGTTTGATAGACGAATGTAAACTGCTTTAACATTAGTAGCTAGTGTTATAATTTTAGGTAATTGAGTATAGTTAAGTGTAGTTGTTGTAAACTCTAGTCCTAGGAGTATCACCTTATCTTGCCTCTTTTGAGCCTTATATAGCTCTTGTAATCCTCTTAATACTTTTGAGACTGTGCCTGGATAGCGAAGCTTACCATAAATGCTTTCGTCTACTGCGTCAATACTAACAACTACTTCATCAACACCTATCTTAACTATGTCTTCAGCGAAAGTCTCCAAAAGCGTGCCATTAGTATTTAATACTATATTGAATCCTGCATTTTTAGCCATTGATAAGTATTCGAGTACTTTTGGGTGGGTTAAAGGTTCACCCCAACCTGTAAATATTATCCTTTTTACTCCTGAATGCTTAAGCTCACTTAATACTCTACTAAATACCTTCTCGGACATGACCCCAAATGTTTCATTGCATGTTCTCCTAAAACAGTAAATACAATTAAGATTACATTCCATAGTCAATTCTACTATGGCTTTCCTTGGATAGCTTAGAATAGGGCTTAATTGAACTATCCAGTCACCTATTGGAAGGTAATCTGTGACCTGCCTCAATGTTAAAATGCACCCTTACTGAGAATATAGGTTTACACTAATATTAGATTAACTGGTAATCATAAATGTTGAATCCCAGCTTGCAACTATGAATTCGGAGAACCTAAGTAGGGCAGATTCTCTCGCCTCATTATGGTCGTGGAAAACGCTTATTTTACACTGAGAATAAAAATATAATGTACGGTGACTTCTCATGGTCCTGGGAGGTTATACTGGTAAAATACTTAGAGTCAACCTTTATGAAGAGAAGGTGTATGTTGAAACATTACCTGACGAAGTTTTAAAGAAGTGGATTGGTGGTAGAGGCTTAGGAGTATATCTTCTACTAAAGGAGATTAATCCTAAAGTTAACCCGCTTAGCCCAGAAAACAAGATTATACTATTAACAGGACCTGTTACTGGTACAGGTTATCCAATGAGTGGTAGATGGTGTTCTGTCACTAAGAGCCCATTAACTAATACCGTTCACGACTCTCACAGTGGCGGTAAATGGGGTCCTGAACTAAAGTTTGCAGGATTTGATGCAATAATTGTTGAGGGAGCTGCTGAGAAACCTGTATGGTTATGGGTACACGATGGCAAAGCTGAATTGAGATGTGCAAGTCACTTATGGGGTAAAGATGTACATTCAACAACAGATATGATAATTGATGAGTTAAAGGCTGAGATAGGAGATGACGCTAAGAATGTTAAAGTAGCATGTATTGGACCTGCAGGTGAGAACCTAGTAAAATTTGCTGCAATAATGAATGATAAGAATAGAGCTGCTGGTAGAGGTGGTCACGGAGCAGTACTTGGATCTAAGAAGTTAAAGGCTATTGCAGTACGCGGAACGCAGAAACCAAAACCTGCAGATGAAGGCGCCTTCAGAGAGGCAGTAATGAAAGCTATGGATAAGATTAAGAAGAGCCCAGTTACAAGTCAAGCACTACCAGCCTATGGTACTGCAGTACTAGTGAACATAATCAACAAACACGGTATATTCCCAACAAGAAACTTCCAGACAGGAGTATTTCCAGGAGCTGAGAAGATTAGTGGAGAAAGAATGGCAGAGACAATACTAATTAAGGAGAAGGTTAAGGAGGAGGCATGCTGGGGCTGTCCGGTAGCATGTGCAAGATACACTAAGGTAACAACACCACCATGGACTGGTGAGGGAGGTGGACCAGAATACGAAACAATATGGGCTTTTGGCTCACAGTGTGGAGTGGACAACCTTGAGGCTATCGCTAAGGCAAACTTCCTATGTAATGAGCTTGGACTAGACACGATAAGCATGGGTCACGCTATAGGAACATTCTTGGAGCTTGTTGAGAAGGGTAAGATACCAAAAGAGGTCCTACGTGGTCTGAGAGCTGAATGGGGTTCACTAGAGGCAATAGTAGAGTTAACATGGAGAACAGCATATAGATCTGGTATTGGCAACGACTTAGCTGAAGGCGCTAAGAAGCTAGCAGAGAAGTATGGTGCACCAGAATTAGCAATGGTAGTTAGAGGGCAAGAGCTACCAGCATATGATCCAAGAGGAGTACAAGGACATGGTCTAGGATATGCAACAAGCAATAGAGGAGGCTGTCACTTAAGAGCATACTTAATTGCTCCTGAGGTTCTAGGAGTACCACAACTAGTGGATAGATTCAGTACTAAGGGCAAACCCAAGCTACTAAAGGACTTCCAAGATCTCTTCGCAGTAGTAGACAGTATGGTGATATGTAAGTTCTCAACATTCGCTATAGCAGCAGAGGATGTAGCAGAAGCACTAACAGCAGTTATGGGTGTAAAGTTCACAGTAGACGATGTTATGAAGATTGGAGAGAGAATATGGAATGCCGAGAGAGCATTCAACGTACTATCCTTTGGTGATGGCAGAGCATATGATACACTACCAAAGAGGCTATTAGAAGAGCCGATGCCTGAAGGACCAGCAAAAGGCTATGTTGTAAAGCTTGGTGAAATGCTAGACGAGTACTATAGTGTACGTGGATGGAAGGATGGTAGGCCAACAAGAGCTAAACTAGAGGAACTAGAATTAAAGTGGGTAGCAGACCGCTTAGAAGAAGAAGGATTATTACCAGAGTAAAATAATTTATCAATTTTTTAACATAACCTTAAATATTTTTCTTCAAACAAAACCTAATGGTAGACCAAAATTGAAGGTTAAAGTAGTATTATTCTCATTCCTTAGAGAAAAGTTAGGTTGGAAAGAGAAGATAGTCGAGGTAGAAGGGGAGAAGGCAACCCTAGAAGCCATATTAGATAAACTCCCAGATCTTAAAGAGGCAATATTGAGTAGTGATATTGATAGCTTTTTGATACTCGTTGACGGTGTTAATGTACGTTTACTTAAGCTTCTCAAGACAGAGGTGAAAGATGGAACAGAAATAGCCATATTTCCCCCAGGTGGTGGTGGTTAGGTGTCACACGAAACCACATATAAGAAGCTTATAGAACAGGCAGTCAATGTACTTAAGAACTCCTATGCACCGTACTCTAAAATTCATGTAGCTGCTGCATTGGAAACCGAGAATGGAAACATATATTTAGGAGTAAATGTTGAGAACGCTTCATATGGTTTAACTGTTTGTGCTGAGAGATCAGCAGTATTTAACGCTGTAACGCATGGTGAAAGAAAGTTCAAAAGAATAGCTATAGTAACTGATATGGGAGAGCCTATACCACCATGTGGTGCATGTTGTCAAGTTTTAGCGGAGTTTAATCCTGACATCGAAGTAATAATGTATAGTGTTAAATCTAAGAAGGCTGTGATAACAAAACTATCAGCTATATTTACTAAGCCTTTTAGACTTAAAGAAGAATGATAGATTATAATTCCAATATTACTCTTCCTGTATCTTTTCTTAACTTGTATCCTGGAGTCCTGTTTATTACCTCGCGTAACCACTCAGATTTAAGTATGTTAATGAATCCTCTTACACATGTCTTATCTAAAGCTTCCTTACGTATGATGAAGTCGTACTCTTCACTTCTTAATGGTATAAAGTCTAAATCATAGAGTTCAGCTACTACTCTTAATCCTATGCCTACATCTGCCTTACCAAATCTAATTGCAGCAGCTACGGCAGAGTGAGTTTTAGCCTCAACCCAATACCCATTAATCTTCTTAACAATCTCTTTAATGCTTATTTGTCTCTTCTTGGCTATATCGGCTATTAGGAGGTCGACTAATACTCGAGTTCCTGAACCTTTATTCCTATTGATAAATTTAACATTTTTATCGATTATATCTTCAAAGGTCTTTATGTTTAATGGGTTGCCTTTAGCAATAAGAATTCCTTGCTCTCTATAGTACCCTCTAACAACTATAACATTGGATAGTCTGTACCTCTTGATATATGGTATATTGTATTCTCCTGTTTCCTCGTCTAAAAGGTGTACTCCAGTAATATCCGCTTCACCATTACGTATGGCTATTAATCCTCCTGTTGACCCAACATTTAGTATTCTAACATTGTATCTTTCCCTAAGTTTCTCCAGAATTCTCTCAACGATAAAGCAATGGCTACCTATAAAATCTAATTCAGCACCTATAACACTACTTGTGTATAAATGAACTGTTACCTTACTATTTTCCTCAAGGTAGAGTTTGTCCTCAGGTATGACTATATAGCCATCACTCCTTAGCAATCTTCCTATACTTCCACTAGTAACACCAACAGGATAGGCTATCCACTTACCTCCTCTACTCAGTAATGATACAGGTATAAGCGTTCTCCGACCTTTAGCTCCAAACACTCTTGATGTTAAATATGCATCAATAGAAGGTTTCTCTTCAACTTTTAACCCAGCTATAGATCTGATTACGGGTTTAACCACTAGGTTATAGCTTGTAAGACATGAAACAGGGTATCCTGGAAGGCCAAAAATGAGTTTACCGTTTATAATAGCTATTATTGTAGGTTTACCTGGTTTAATGTTTAATCCATGAACTATAACGCCAGGTTCTCCTAGCTCATCTAAAACTCTATACATTAGGTCCCCTAATCCGGCTGAGGTACTGCCACTAGTCAATATTACATCGTAATCTGTTAGTGCTCTTTGTAAAGCCTCCTTGATCTCCCTGTAATCATCCGGTTTTATGCCTAGTATTTCTGGTTCTCCGCCATCCTCAAGTACAGATGCGTATAGGGTATAGCTATTTACGTCATATATTTTCCCGTAAGTTAGAGGCTTACCTGGTTTAACTAGCTCATTACCTGTTGAGATTATTGCTACTTTAGGCTTCCTATAGACTTTTACCTTTCTAAGGCCTAGAGCTGCTAAGGCACCTATGACTTGTGGTGTTATCAGTGTACCCTTATATACTACTACCTCGCCTTTCATAACATCTGAGGCTGTGAAAAATATATTCTCGCCAGGAACAGCGGATCTGAATATTTCAACGTAATCTCCTATACGCTTAGTATATTCTACCATTATTACTGCGTTTGCTCCTTGAGGTATTGGTGC
>CAZTBM010000033.1:0-18764 GCA_964611985.1 uncultured Desulfurococcales archaeon
AATAACCATTATAGGTATAGGTGTTGATGGAAACTTAACTGTGAAGTAGCAAAGCTCAATCTCAAATACTATAATACACTATCATTGACAGACTGCTACCTTATACCTTTATCACCTGCTGGTGGAATAGCATACATCGGCTCAGCTAGAATTGCATGGGAGCTTGGTGTAAGATTCAATCTCAATAAAGGTTTTCTACAAACAGAGTTCTATGGAGCATCATTACTACACTCTCTTATACTTAAAGCCTACAATGAGTTCATGAGGAAAATGGAGAATGTTGGACTAGGAGAACTTGTAAGTAAGGGTTTAATATACTATTTGGGTAATGCATTTAGTTATATAATGAGTAGTAAGGCCCTCACATACTTAGATCTAGTATACCTCACCATGTTCGAATTGACATTACTAGATGATCCTGCACTGCAATTACCGGTATTTAATAGTGAATTCACTAAAGCCTATATCTCCATAATTAAACCTAGGGAAGTAGATAGAATAGTATTTATAATAAGTCCTACAGTGTATGGCACATTACCACTATATGGTATAACAAAGCCTATCACGGCATTTGTGAAGAGTTATGCTGAGAATATTACGATCGAATTCTCTAAACTAAAGGTGCTCTATCAAGTACTTGTTGGAATTTACCAGAAAACTTCTAGTATTCAATGTGATATCGTAAGGGATAAGACTAGCATAGTGTTTTATCCTAACAAGACTGTTTCGGGACTAGTATTATTGAAGGTAAGGATACCAGGCAGGTGTATAGCTAGATGTTACCTAGTATCCTATGGCGTTATGGTTAAACATAATAGAGTAATCTTTAGAGGTAAAGTAGTTATTGAGGGTTACAGGCTAAATATAGTTGCATATAGAGGTGTATTCTATGTTACTGGTATGAGTGTTCCCGTAGACTTGGTTATCGGTGGTAGGAGGGTAGCAAAAATCCTCTTTGATCCCTATGGGTGTAGCTAACTGGACATTAGCATTACCATACTTAATGCATGGAGTTTACCACGTAATAGTAATGCCCGAAGGATACTATAGTTTACCTATCGAAGCTAGGAAATTATTACATAGTAGGATAACTATTATAGAAAAGTGTAAGCTTGATGTAATTCTCTCAACAGCAACAACATCATTGTACACCTAAAGACATTGTTCTAGAGCGTAGGGTTTTACATACTCAATATATAGTTTAGTTTTGATATTATTGCATCAAACCTTCTATGTGGTATAGGGAAGGATATTTAAGTATGGTCTTTCTCAAGACTAGGAATATGATAGCTCTCATATCACTAAGCTATTTAACCATTATAATATGATGCTGTAATCGTATATAGCATAGTGCCAAGAGGTACAATGTATAATGCATGATAGTCTAGATGGAAGATTCTATTTAGGGATTTGTTGAAAGAAAAAGAGAAGTAATGTTTTTCATCTGAATCCTATGTTGTTTCTCTTTCTTTGCTTAATCTTAATGTTATACCAAGTATTATTATTGAAATGCTTAGGTTTAAGATTAGTGAGGTTTGCTCTGTATCAGTGAACTTAAATGTTAGTTTGTTTGTTTCTATGTTATCCCATGTTTTAACGTAAATTTTTACTTCTTTTGGTGTAGTATCCTTAGGGAATTTGGGCATTACGAAGACTATTAGGTTATTGCTCCACTTTTTAATGTTCTTCTCAGGTACTTTATATGAGTAGACCCATAGGGATGCTTTGTAAGGTCCTCTCTTCATCTCCCCTATGTTTTCACCTTTAATTGTGACTATGTATCCTCCCTTAACTGATCCAAAGTTGGGTGTTACCTGCCTTATTCTCGCCCTCTCTATAGTGATTTTGATAGTGCATTCCTTGTTGTCAAGGTTTATCAATATAATTCTTGCTTCATCAAGATTCCTCCATGACTGCCTAGTGAAGACGAAGACTGTTTCACCTTTACCTATTATTGAACTAGGATACTTCTTTACGTTAACGTTTACTACTTTATTTCCAAGATCCTTACATATGATGGTGTAGAGATCTACATTTCCATGTTTAACTCTAACTCTAAAATCATCAATCATTCTATGTATCTTAATCTTAAAGGCATGTGATGTTAGTGATGGTAAGTTAACCTCATATGTGAGTGTAATAGTGTTGACTTTGAGGTTAAGCGTGTTAAGATTACCGCTTAGATCCCATTCATTTGCGTGATCGATCTTACTCATGTCTTGCCTCCAAAAGGCCTCAGCAAACTCCTTATACAATTCCTTTAAATCATATCCCATTCTCTTCAATGCTTCCTTGAAGCTTAGACCTTGGGGCATATATACTTCGAAGTACTCTCTTATAATCCCTGGTTTCTTCTTCTCAAGGAATTTAATGAATACTCTGGCTGTATAATAGTGGGGGTCGCATTGCCATTTATCAATGAATGTTTGGCCCATAAGGTGCTTTGTAGGATCATTAACCCCGTTGACAACATATTCGACATAGTAGAATCTATATCCTCGTCCAAGACTTTCAGAGAAGACTACATTTTCTGCCCAACTTGCTGTTGCCTCCTTAACCCATTGGGGGATATTCCTATTATAATGATCTTCAGTTATAAACTGTACTATATGGAAAACTTCATGGGCTACTGTAGTCTTCCAGGGACCTAAATCACCATACATTACCGTATATTGTTGACACTTATAGTAGTTTAAGTATATCCACCAGTAATCTGACATTCGATGTTTAGGTGTAAAGCCGAACCATCCTCCCGAAGTTGAACATATCATTACATGGATTTCCTTTTGGGGCACTCTAAAGCCCATACTACGATACTTATTTATGGATTTAATGACTGCATACTCTATTGCATGTACTATTCTAGGATCTACCCCTGATGGGTAATGTATTACTACACCTTTCCCCTTATGGGTATTGTATGTGAACTGTGTAATAATTGAGGCTAATCGTACAGTGAACCATCCATGAATCCATTTTGTCACTCCTTTAGGTATTAAGTTTGGATTCATCGTAAATCTCATCACAGTTCGTCCATTTTTGTTTGCAATGTTCCCTCTTATGAGGTGATGGCGTGTTAATGGAAGAGGTACATCTTCACCTGTAGGCGACTTGTCGACAACACATGGTTGATGTTTGCCCTTCTTAGTTACAGGTACTTCTACAACAACCTTTTTAATCTTCTTAGAAATTACAGGCCCTAATGGTTTAAATGAGAAGGCAACTACTGGTGAAGAATAATCCTTCTCATTTGGTGGCTTTTCAACCTTAACATTAACCTGTACTTTTTCCCTCTCTTTAGGTTTCTGAGGTTGTGTAGTTACATTACTTGTTGTTGTGGTTGTTGTAGTATATGATACTTCCTCCTTCTCTGAAGTTACTTTTATACCACCACATTGTGCCTCTATCTTTTCATCCTCATACAAGATTAAGGTTAATTGGGAGGGTACATACTCTTTAACATTAATTATCCATATTTGATGGTATACTTTATTATTACTTTTATACTCAAAGCGCTGTCCCCCTATAACTCTTACATTATAAAGGAAGATACCTGAAGAAACTTTAACCATACCCTCAGGAGTTATCATTATACCTTTTTCGGGAAGTCTGAAGATTAACCAATCATTAAATGCTACATCCATATATGAGATGTCGCCTTTCTCATTCTCCTTAGGAATCTTAGGGAATTTCAAGCTTCCAGCAGGTATACCTTTAACGTAGTGTGATGAACTCTTGCTATTGATTGCAACTTTAACTGAAGCTGAAGGTATGTATGATACTGTACCAAGTAAGCCATATAAGCCATAGTACCATCTACCCGGTTCTAATGCATGCTTCCATGGCACAACAACCTTTAAGTGTGATGCATTCCCAGAGATCGGAATAAGAAGTTTACCTCCATATGTTATGATGTTGTTTGCCGGTATTGGATGGAATGTGCCCTTTAATGTTAGAATTATACATGTTGATGGATGATTTGACATATGTAACTCTATTGGTTCAACTGAGGATATCTTTGGATTGAGTTTTCCATTAGGAGTTTTGGATACGCTTATAATCTTACAATAATAAGTCTTGGCATCGATGGCAAGAAGGTATAATTTGTCACCAACAACTGTTATTCCCTTAATGATTATATTTTGTGGAATCTCAATGTAACCTATGACTCTATCCTTTTTTACAGAGTAAACTGTAATACATGGATACTTGATTTTTGATATTTCTGAGATGGCTCCTTGAGAGAACAATGGATTATTAACAATGTATATATTATCATCGTCTATAGCCATAAACTGGCCAGGATAAGGCTCATAGAAGCCTGTGGCTAGAAGGGAATACGTACCTAATCCCATACCCGGCTTAACAAAATTTGCACGTACTAAGATGCTTGAGAGTTCATACAATTTTCCATCACTAGCAAATACCATGTCGTAAGATGGGCCTTTAGATGGTAGGGGAAGTGCTGAAAGAATAGGTTCGTTACGAATGTAGTGTATGTAATTCTCTATTGGTATTTTTTCTCTTTTACCACTACTGGGGTCTATGGCTATTAATTTCACAGGATAAGCTCTACCACCATAAAATTCCACAGTATAAGTGTACAGTTTACCATCAGTACCTAAAGCTAGGCCCCAAAAGTTGCCATCCACTATTAACTCTTCTTTGCCAGAAGGGTATACTCTGTATATTCCCTCACCTGTTAGTAGATAGAAGACATCCTTCTTAGAGTCATAAATTAATTTTAGTCTTCCAGGGAGCTCCCATCCATGAATTTCCTTAGATACACGAACCCATTTACCCTTATCTGTGAATTTAACTATTCTTCCGCTTGGTAACTCCAATGAGTAAAATTCTCCACCTCTATATATTAATCCATAGCTCCCATAAAGAGTGGGCATTATGTTACGTGAGAAACCAACCTCTTCAAGGGCTTTTTCGTTCTCGTCCAAGAGGAGGATCTTTACATGTAGTTTCCTTGCATTTTTGTCCTTCGGGATGGTGATAACCTTCTCGAAAGTAATTCTGAACTCTCCTTCTGTAACAGGCTTTGATACTTGTGTTAGTATGTCACCTGTATCCTCATATATGACCATTTTCACTTGTCCTTTCTTAACAGGAGAGCCCACGTCAACTATTATGGTAATCTTAATTGTTTCTCCTTCTCTTAACATTTTAGTTCCTGGTAATGATACATATACTATTTTAAGATAACTATGTGGAACTTTGGTGACCTCAGTCATAGTTGTAAATGTTGTGAAGGGTGTATGAGACTTGGTGATACCTGTTTTAGACCTTAACTTATCTAACATTATACTTAGAGAGTTTACTTTCTCCTTAGCCCGGTTCAAGCGCCCCTCATAAACCTTAGGTTCCTTCACTTTCACAATGAGATTAGAGACGGTGTTAACTATACTCTTACACTCATTTATACATTCTTCAAGAAGCTCTGGCTCATCAATACATTTACTTGCTTCATCTAACCTCTCCTCCAAGATTGAAAGTTTAAAGTTAATCTTATCCTCATTAGAGAGTATTAAAATCTCTCTTTCAGCTTCACCAAGCTTTTCTATACTCCACAAGAGCCCATCTTTAGGGGTAATAGAGTCACCAATTGCCACATCTACAGCAATTGGTGTAATAGCGCCTCCGGAAATTAGGACAAGAATTAATATGATTGTAACAAGAGAACTCATATATATCTCAACATCCCAATTTTGTCTTTCTCTTCAGAATGCTTACTTAAATATTTTATGTAGAGTCAAAAGGTTACTGTAAGGCAGACTATTGGTATCATGTTATTAAATGGTGAAAAAAGAGAACCTTCTTTTACTCATGGAGTAACTATTTACCGGCTATGGTTACTTCCTTAATCTTTATCGGTGGTGCGTATACGTTTAGATAGTATTCTCGTTCTTCCGATTTACCTATTGCTTCTATTTTTTCCTTCAACATATTGTATATGTTGTCTGAGATTATTACCCCTTTAACGTAGTCTACTATTTCTCCTTCTTTAACTAAGTATCCGTGAACAACGGTAGCATTAACATAGCCGCTCACTGGATTGGATAACCAGTAGCCTATGGTACTGGAAATTACGAGTCCATGCTTGGTATCTCTTATCATGTCCTCTAATTTCACTTCATTTTTCCCTTGAACTAGTAGGTTATGTATCCATGGTTTTGGCATACTAGATAGACTAGGTCTATACGCATTTCCTGTTGAATCCCTTCCTTCCTTTAGTGCAGTATAGGTGTCATAAATATAGCTTCTTAGTACTCCATTACTGATTATTGTGTTTCTTTTTGTTGCTACTCCTTCGTCATCAAACTCTTTTGTGCCGTAAAGCCAGGGGCGTGTGGGATCATCTATCAATGTTAATTGTTCTGAGAGTATTTGACTATTAAGCTTCCCTCTTAATGGTGACCTCTTTTGTTGAACATTATCGGCTGTTATTGCAGGAGCTAATGCTGATGAGAGTATTGCAGCCAGCACTTTACCTTCAAGTATCACATCGGTTTTACAGGTCTCTATAGGTTTAGCATTAAGATTTTCTAGCGCTCTTTTTGCACTCTTTAATGTAGCTTTCTCATATTCTCGGATATCCAGCCTCTTAGAGTATACAGTTTCATGATATATACCCTCTTTTCCATTTTCTTGAGCCTTAGCTCCAACAGCGTAAGTAATACTTGTTTCGATTCTCCTAACAGTTTCACTATGACTGTTCCCTATGGTATGTTCTATTATAGAAATGGTTAATGAGGCCCCTACTGGAGTTACACGTTTATCAAATGTTTTTAATTTATCTATATTGTCCATAACTATACTTATTACCCTATTAACGCTTATTTTCTCAGCCTTACTATCATAAACACCATATACGTCACTCTTATCTAGCTTCCTTGGTAGGCTAACCCAAGACTTATCTTCTGGACTAGCTCTAGCTATTTTAACTGCTCTCTTTAGCACGTTCTCTATGTCCTTTAACCTGGAGATTGATGTGCCAAGACAGGCCACCCTCTTACCTACAGCCACTCTTAAACCTAAGCCTAAAGTATGCGTATAAGCTGCCTCTTCTATCTTATCTTTTATAGCCTCAATGCTTAGTCTCTTAATGTTACAGAGATATACTTCTGCTTCAGTAGCTCCTAGAGCTTGAACATTCTTAATGATGTCATGTACATCTATATCTATTTTAGGCTTGATTTCCATTCATCTCACCTACCACCAACTACTATCTTTTTAACTCTAACATGTGGACCCCCATGACCTACATGTACCCTCTGACCGCCTTTCCCGCAACCACCGAAAACGTTGGTTCTTATTACTAAATCTTTACCGACACCATCAATGTATTTTAATGTCTCAAGAATTGAACCTGAAAGGGATACTCCTCTAACATACTCACATAATTCTCCATTACGTATTACTCTTGAAACACCAACAGAGAAGGTAAAGGTGCCAGTACCAGTATTAACCTCGCCTCCCATAGCACCTTTACCTGTAACGTATAAACCGTATTTAACATCCTCTAGTAATTCTTCTAACTTCATATCTCCTGGCATAATATAGTAGTTTGTTTGTCTAACTATAGGTGTATGGGCATAATCCTGTGCTCTACCATTCCCTGTTGGCTCTAAGTCTAGTCTACGAGCAATATATCTTGATGTGAGGAATGTTTTTAAAACGCCGTTTTCAACTATCACTGTTTTCCCTTTTGGCACGCCTTCATCATCATAGGGATGATAATATCCTTTACCGCCTTCAACAACTCCTTCATCAACTACTGTTACAAGTTCACTTGCAACCTTCTTACCTATTTTACCAGCAAGTACACTAGCACCGGCATCAACAATATCGCCTTCGCTTGCATGGCCAAAAGCTTCATGAAGTAGAAGCCCAACGACCTCAGGAGCTAATATAACTGTATATGTTCCTGGTGGTGGCGTTGAAGCTTTAACTGCTTCTAAAGCAAGACTAGAAGCCTTATTTACCATGTCATCCCATTCTGTCTCTTTAATGAACTCGTATCCTGCAATACGTGATTTAGAGTCTACTACTCTCTCCATTTTACCACTCCAGTAAGCGATGCTTACTTGTAATATGCCTGTCATTACAGTATCTAGTTCTATGTGTGCTCCTTCACTTGACACGTAAATCTTATGATCATAGAGGGCGCCATACCCTGTTATAGCGGATCTAATATTCTCCTTTGCTAATGCTAATTTATTTAGGTCAAGTAGAAGTTTTACTTTCTCCCCAGGTTCTATATCAAAGGGGTTAATTTTATAAGGTGATTTACGTTTATCTCTCACTGCTTTAACAGGGTAAAGTTCAAAACGTCTACCCTTATTCTTAAGTGCCTTAGCCAACTCTATAGCTTTTTGAATAGTATTTCTAACGTTACCCCATGACAGGTTATTTGTAGAGGTAAAACCCATAAACCCATCTACAAGTACTCTAACTCCTAGACCACTAGCCTTAGTTATCGAGTATTCCTTTAAAACACCATTATCAACTGTTATTTTCTCATAATGTTTTTCTTCAAACCTCACATCAACATAATCTGCTCCAAGATTTAACGAGTAATCTACTATCTTCTCTAATAATTCCATTTTCTCAACCTCATTCTAGGAGGCGTTTAGATATAATACTAGATATATAATTTGCTTAAACCTCAACTAAGGATACGTAGGTTTACTGTGATGAGACATAAATTACATCCCCAATAGTATTTTCGCGGGGTCCATTGGAGCTTGGTGGTCGACTCCATGCTAATTTGGTGTAGTACTTTTAAAAGTAACAGTGAGCGAGTGTAATATTGGGAAGGAATAGTGAGTGAGCTATGATTCAAAAATTAGTCCCCCTAGACACAGAACTATACGATAAGATATTCCAAGGAGAGTTAGAGGGTATACCCCAAGATTTAAGATCACATCTTAAGTACGATAGACTTTCCCCTGGACTTAAAGAACTACTAGCTTCTGAGGCTGTAAGAGTATTTAAGAACGAATACAAGAGTCATAAAAACCTCTCTAAAGCTCTGAAGTCAGCAGTTAATGTGATAATAGACTTATGGTCTCATCTTATTAAAAAGGCTGAACCATTAGTTAATAAGTATAAACCACTATATATACCTCCTAAAATGCTCGTTGGTATTGGACCTAAAGCTAAATTTGTAGACAAGCCGTTATATGCTGAAGAAGTTGGATGCTGGATTGAAGAATTAAAACCATACACATTCATAACATATTGGTTTAAGTTTCCATACGATATATGGCCTGGTGATGGAGCAGAATATGAACCATGGTCCATAGTAATAGAGGGCGAGGATATAATCGAATACCAGGCGAGAACGCATTGGAGAATAGTTCACATAGATCCTAGACTAGTATTACATGCAGATAGTAGACCGCTAATGGCTTTTGCCGACCATGCGCACACACCGGTGCCTATTCTTGATATAGATTCTCTTAGTAAAATTTTAGGAGCATCATATGATGAATTATTGGTTAAGCCTGAAGAGTATATTGGAAGAGTAGTAGACTTTCTTGATAAAGGTAAACCTATTTCTGTTGAAAAGTTATCTGAAAAATCACCAAACTTGTATTCTGAGCTTGAGGACTTGGTTTCAATGAAGAAGTATGTGAAATGCTTATGTGAAGGCTTTATTAAGTTTTATAAACTTAACCACATTGTAATCGAGTCTAACTATAAAGTTTTAATCCACGTAGGACCCAGTAGAAGATATCCACCTCCACATAATCCATTAAAAGAGAGGTGGGTTAATAAACCAATATTCGTAAGCTGTAGCATATAGATAGAGAATACAGTAGCTATATTAGTATTACCATACTACTATTATACTGTGGGGAAGCGTTCTATGGGAGGTGGTAGTGTACTTAGCATACTAGAGGAAATGTTAAACCGCATTAAGAATCTATTGCCTAAAGAGGGCAAAGTCATTATAGAGTATGAATCAGGCATACCCTATATGGCATTAGGTGAAAAAGAGCTAGCTAAAGTCTTAGGTATAGACTATAAAACGCTAAGATCCATGCATGCGAAAACAGTAAAGAAAGTCACAAGAATAAATCCTATAGCAATTAAACGTGTTGGCAGAGGTAAGTTAGTTGTAGAGAACATAGAAGACGCTATTAAGGTAATAAGCCTTCTTAGACAAAACCTGTTCACCGTAAAAGCTGAAGTGCTGATTAAAGAACCAAAGAAAAAACCTAAGAAGGTAGTGGATTTAGAAAAACTATCAACAGAATACGTTAAGCTATTAACCTATCTAGAGTCTGTAGCTAGAGGTGAAGAGGAGTTAGATGATAAGTTAATTAAATTGTGGATTCAGCTCGCTACAGCTATGGAGATTTTAGGGAGAAAGGTTGACGAAAAAACCGCCCATATATTTCAGGTGCCCTTTATCCCATATGCTACTAAGGAAAAGAAAAAGGATTAACCTTTTGACTCACGAGCTCTCTTAAGAAAAGCTTCTCCAAAGAAGTACCATGCTGTGAATACTCCTATAGCCAATCCTATTCCTAAACTTATACCTTGTGAAAGAGCTGATTTTACTTCCTGACTTAGTGTTGTAACGTCTATTATCAATATTATTACTATAAAGTATGTTATTAGAAACATAAAGCCCCTCATTTTAGTTTCCATTCTTATCCTTTCAATAACAACATTTAATAGTATGAAAACTAAAATTATAATGAAAGCTACACTAGCTACGCGACTAATATACATAACCGTAGATGTAATTATATTGATTTGACCTGGAAGAACTAAAAGTATAATCGTATATAATGCTATTAAGGCTAAGCCAATGTTTATTAAGAACTGAATTATTCCTGAGATAGATATTGGTATATTCTTATTCATTATCTTCAATAGTTCATCTATTTTTGCCACCTTAAGTATCTTAGTTACTAGCTTGTTAAGCACTAGTGAAATGACAAAGAACACCGTTATAATAACTATTATCATTAGAATTTTCGGTACAAAGTTTATGACATCATTTAGTGCTAGCTCAAAGGCCTCCTTTAGCGTATTCCATGTAGTTTGATTGTTCATGATGTTATGTCACCCCTGTTCCTAATGAGATTAGGTAGAAGAGTAATTTGTAGATCATATAAATTATAGTAGCAATAATGGAGACCCCTAAAAGCCTTAATGTTAGTAGTACTGTATTTTTCGTGGTCATAATTGTGAAGTTGTAGCTTGAAATACTCATATTGTATAGTAGTCTTGAGTATATTTTTACATAACGTTCTGGTGTAACAGCTACTTCAGGTATTGTAGTAGCCGCTATTATGGCTGTCACTGCTTGTAACATTGATACCAATAGAAACATGTATGCAATACCTATGTTGACCGTGTATACTATGCTTAACCCTAAGACCTGTGCTAGCGCATTAGCTGAGGTTAGAAGTGTTATAGCCTTTCTGAAGACTACCTTCTTAGCTGTATTAGCATAAATAAAACTTGCTAGGAGGTTAGCACCTGTAGCCATAAATGAATAAGAAATAGCTAACACTAAGTGTATATCAGGTGTTCTCGTTAAAAATATCATCACAGGTATTAATGTTACTCCGAATACCGCAAGTCTATAAGTGTGGTAGTTCCTCTTAAGCCAGAATAGTGAAGAGAATATTGCTGTAATTGTTTGGACAAGTCCTATCATGGCGGCAAAGTAATCTGGTGCACATAAATATCTAATTATGTATGGTGCCCATATGATGCTAAGTACAGCATTTGATGAAAGGAATAGAACTAAGAATATAAAGACATTTACTACTTTTACTTCATCACCTTCATTATCTGATATTAACTTCTTATTATCATTAATTGTTATTTCTTTTGAAACTTTACTTAATATTAGGATAGCTGTTGCTAATAAACCTATAACCGTTGCAAGAACGTAAAGATAGAGATACTTGAGAAAAGAATGTAGTGAACTTAATACTAGTACTGCGGTTATTTGTCCAATTACGCTTGAAAGTGCACCTAAAGCAGCTCTACGAGCTATCAAGTTTTTAACAGTTGCCTCATCGAATAGACCATAGAGTATCATGTTTAAACATACTGATGTGGGTATGGTTAATGCGATGGCTAATGCGTAATCTACGTACAGTAGTTCTACGGAGAGAACTGTGACTATAGGTATTAGACCCCATGCCACTCTTTCAAAACCATGGAATAATATTAACTTATTCTTGACATTATGTTTAATATAATCCCATTTATGATATATCACTATCATTATAAGAATAGCTAATAAATAGCCTAGAATGTTAAGTTTAATAATGTCTTTTATCTCAAATCCCATCACAGTAAAGAATATTGGGGCAAGGCTTCTAGTAATAATGACGTAAAAGCCTGATATAAATGCCTCTAGGGTTAGCAGCGTATATGTTATGTTCCCTCTACCTACTCTTATCATATCCTCCTATCGCCGGCCTGATGGCCCACACCTTATTCATTATACTAGATTGGTGCATAGAAGATAGGAGGGTTTTTAAACTTAACTCTTAATTGATTAATGGTGAATTAAGAAATAATATGATATTCGCTTATTACCTATATGAAGACTATACCAGTTATAATCATACAATTAAATTTAGTTAAGGCGTATGTAAGTGTTTAAATTGAGATTATGGGTATAAAAGTATATTATTACCAGAATAAGTCACGCATTTTCAGAAATGTTTCTACTATAGGCTTATAAGGATCTGTCATATCCCAAGGAACTTCTGCTACAAGATATCCTCCAAAACCTATATCCCATAAGGCTCTCTTTACAGCCTCCCAGTTTACGCTACCTGTTTGAGGTATTCCAAACTTTAGTTCATCAATACTAAAGTCCTTTATATGAACTTGTACTATGTTTTTATTAAGCATTCTTATCCAATGCTCTGGTAAGCTGTGGGGTAATGTGTTTCCTACATCAAAGTATACTTTAACGTTATCTTCACCTACTTCTTCAATAATCTTTTTGAAGTCTAAGGGGCTTGGAAATAGTCTATTCCATACGGGCTCTAATCCCACAATAACATTATGGTCTTTGGCTATCTTGGATGCCTTCTTCAGTGTTTTTATTACTCTATTAAAATGTTCAAGATAGTCTAGGTCTGGTACCGCTACACCAGGTATAACTAAAATCACATGAGCATTAACGAGGTTTGCTACCTCACATTGAACTCTTAGTACCTTCAAAGCTGCTTCCTCGTCTGTAACCATATTGTAACGCCAGTAGAGGCTTGTAACTATACTCGGTATTTCAACAGCTTGGGCTTCAGCTTCTTCAAGAACGCTTTTCCATTTCCTAGAGAGATCAGATCCTTTAATCTCCATATCCTCCTCAGTTATCGCCAGCTCAACACCCCCATATCCTATTTCCTTAGCCTTAACTATAAGTTCATAGGGATTCCTTAAAGGCTTAGGTAAACTCCAGATACTAACACCAAGCTTTACCATGAGTTACTTTCGCACCTCAGTCTATTCCTAACATCTGGCGATTCATAAACTAATCTCTTAAAAATCACAATGAATATTACTTTATTTAATCATTCAAACATGCTTTAACTATTACCTCTATCCCTCATAACATCAACTATAGCGTAGATACCGTTATCAATCTTGGTTAATGATGGTATTACATTATATTTATTTACTTGGCTACAGTACTCCACATCTTTAGAATAACCCAATTTTGAAATATGTCTTGATGAAAGCGACACTCTTACTATATCAAGTATTTTATCCTTATATGCTTTGTATAGGTACTTTGCGGCTAAGATACTATCAGGTAATTCAGCATCATTTAAGGGTAAATGGTTAGCTATTGTACCTGCACATAGAAAATCATCTAAAGCAAAATGTGTTCTCCTGTATCCAGCAAGAATTATTGCTATATGTTTCCCTAGCCGTTTTGCTCTTTCATATACGTAGTTAGCTACTGCCTTGGCGTTAAGGAAGGAGCCAACATACACTTCATCATAACCTTTAAGTGTACATAACACTTGAACACCTGAGGTTGATCTATGAATAATAATCTTATTCTTTACGTCTACTTTATAGAGCTCTAAAGGTGAAGGCCCAAGATCAAAACCTGGAATTCTACTCCCCTCAACTTCGCCCGCTAATAGAACTTCAGGATGCTTTCGTTTGATATCAAGTGCCTCCTTAACTGTAGATACTGGTATAATATATTTCGCCCCAAGCGCTAAGGCTGTTACAATGAAGCTTGTTGCTCTAAGAGCATCAATTACTACTATTATTGGTTTTTGTTTTACTGCTTCAAGAGCGCCTGTTGTAAACCACCATAGCGTCAGCTTCATCATCCATCAACCATAATAGTTAGAGCTATACTCACGCTATTAATCTTTACCTTTTAAGGTTGCTGTTTAGCAGTAAGTATGATAGGTCTTAACTCTATCATGGCTTGAACAAGCTTTCTTCTACCACTCGCTAATGCTCTCCATAAAGTGCCCCTTGAAATACCCATTCTCTTAGCCGCCTCATCCTGTGTTAACCCATCAAGATAGACTAGTCTCATAGCTTCAAGTTCGTCAGGTAATATCTCTATAGGCTCTTTTTCAGCTAATACTTCACCTTCGACATACGGTAAGAATGCTATATTACCCTGAATTCTAAACCATATCATTCTAGGTTTTCTGGGCCTTCCCGGACCCCTTCTCCTACCCCAGCGCCAAACCCAGGGAGGACCGTGCATCCATTTTGCCCTCTATTACCTGTTATTTATAATTGCGTTATATTTACTACTCTTCACTTAATTGTATTCTAGGTTAATGTATATTTTGTTATAAAAGTTATTTCTTTCCCTCAACAATACTAACAATAATGGCCACTAGAATATTTATTGACAATCCCCAAAATCCGCCAAAGACCCCTAAGGGATCAGTATAAATTATTCTCGTTATAACTACTGTTATTATACCTGCTATTAGTCCTACTAAAACACCATTCTTTGTCACATTCTTCCAAGTTGTTCCTAAGATTACTCCAGGTGCAAATTGTGTTACACCAGCATAGCCTGTTAGTAAAAGGAAGACTATTAGTTTTGGTGATACTATTGCCAAGTATAATGCTATAAGTGCAATAGCTGCTGTAAAAACTCTTGCTATTTTGACTAATTCATTACCAGAAGCACTAGGCTTAAGTAGCCTTTGATAAGCATTTCTCGATAATAATGCTCCAGAAGTATGCAATAGTGCAGCAGCTGTTGATAAAGCGGCTGCAACTGCACCAGAGCCTATGAGTCCTAATATCCATGGTGGATAGGTTATTCTAACCATTTCTATAAGGGCGTAATCTACATGTTTAAGTTTTAGTATACCGCTAAAGTAGAGTGCTGCAGCACTAGCACCTACAAGTATTATCGGTATTTGTGATATCTGGAAGAATGATAATGCTAAAGCCCCTCTCTTAACTACCCTTACATCCTTTGCTGTAAATATCCCTTGAACTCTATTTGGCCACATCCAGAACCCTATTGATGATGCTATCATAGTTGATACTGCCCAAATAAGCATCTTAGGGGATAAGGTTATATGACTCGGTTTAACAGTAGCTAATGTTTCAAATAACCCGCCTATACTACCAAAATGCAATATTGGTATTAGTAGGCAAATACTCCAGATAGAAAAGAGCATTATTGCCCCCTGTAATACATTAATGAAGGCAACACTAACCATACCTCCAAGAATAGTAAATAATGCTATTAAACCGAAGGCTATAAGCTTGGAAACGAACGGGTCAATCAGACCGTAGCCTGCGGTATCAATAACATAGCCTACACCTTGTATTTGAAGCTGAATATAGGGTATACTAAATAAAGCACCAATAATGGCTGTTAGAGCACCTAATGCTTTACTATTGAATCTTCGTTCAAAATAGTCAGATAATGTCATATAACCATGCTTCTTTCCTAGACTCCAGAGCTTTGGTGTTATAATGTATGCTAGTATGTATGAAAGTTGCCCATACATTAGTATGGCTAAGACTTTAGCTCCATACTTGACGGTATAACCTGAAAGCCCAAGAAAGGTATAGGCACTATAGATGTTTGCTCCAAGACTAAGCCATAATATTATTAATCCGAATCTGCGTCCAGCAACAAACCATGAATCGGCGCTGGCTTTCCTATATTTTACGGAACAATAAAGTCCTACTAAACACGTTAATGTGATCCAACCGATTATTATACCCAAAGCTGTAGTGGCTTCACTCAATGCTACCTCACTGCCCATATCTCATCTTCTCCTCCAAGAACCAAAGTACAAGTATACAAATAGATACGAATACAACCCAGATGAACGTAATAAACCAAAGGAGTGGTATACCTAGAATTTTAGGGTTGACCCTGTTAATTAACGGTAAGAGTATTATGTATAAGAATGGTATGAATGCTATGAGGTAATATATCCTTTTACCCGGCAACCCCATAACAAGTATACCTCTCGAGGAACAATAGAAAATACTCATATTTAAACTTAAGATTAATAAAGGGATAGGGTATTTTCAACCGTGCCATAAGGATTAAAGTTCTAGTCTTAACCCTGTATATATGTCTATAAAGGTTCCTTCGAAATTCGATCTTAATATTTCAATGGCATCATCGCTTGTACAATGAGCCGGGCCGATGACTTTAACATTATGTCTTCTTAGCGTTTCTAAAGTATTATAAGCTTCAAGGCCATTAATGTGATAGCCTCCTATTAGCCCGTAGATACTACTAGTGTCAAGTAGCTTACAAGCATGTTTAAGAACGACATCTATTCCTGGATGGGCACATCCTACAAGAATTAATGGGCCTTTACCTTTGATATTAATTATTAAGAATTGCTCCTTTATTATAGATCTCAGAACACCACTAGTAAATACTTCATTGGCTATTTTTACTGGCCTCTTACCCACTATGATGTTGGCTTTAGCTTCTAATAGGAACCATTTCTTTGAAGGGACGATGACGCCAACTTTTCTATTTAGACTATTATAATACCTTATTGCATCAAGTATTCCTCCAGCATGATCACTATGCCAGTGACTTATAACGATATAGTCTACATTGTCTATTGGGGCTTTAAGTAATCTGGCATTGTATCTAACTATATCCCATTGTGGGCTTACATCAAACAATATATTTCTATTATGTAGGGTGACTAGTATTGATAAACCCCATGTGCTTATGAATGCTGAGTCTCTTACTCTATTATCAGCTAAAATGTAAAGTTCAACATGTCCTTCGCTCACATTTAACTCCTCCTACGTAGTAATATTATGATCAGTAAGGTCACTCCAAATAGGAGTATTAAAGGCAAAGTGAGTCTATATGTTAAGGTCATCTTTAACTCTTTAGTAATGGTTACCGTGGTTATAGATGTTGTAAGGTTTGAACTTGGTTCAATCTCTGCCAGTCTTTCAAGATCTTTGAGTGTAAAAGAGAATCCTACACCTCCAAGTATACATCTACCATTATATGCATTTTTGAATAGACTTCTCGCTCTATCCCCACTACAATGTATTGGCATGACAAGTCTAACGTTATACTTTTCGAGTTCCTTTATAATGTCCATTATTCTTTTATCACTTGCTCCAGCTAGGTGAAAGCCACCACCAACAAGTAATATTTTACTACAATTGAATGTTTTAATCACTCTTTTAACAATGTTATCTACCCCTGGATGAGCACATCCGGTAAGTATTATTACTCCATTAGTAGTATTAATAACTAATGATTGCTCATATAACCCTATACTGCTAGGTATTTCACCTGTTGATGCAATACCCTCACATATCACCATGGGCTCCTTTACTTCAACAACCTTAGCACCAGTTGATCTTATCTCATCTTTTAGGTCTTTGGGAAAGGATGATGGGAGATAAATGGTTACATGATTATTTATTTCCAATAAGCTATGTAAGCCCCCTATATGATCACTATGAATATGCGATAATACTACAATCTTAACGTCTTCTGGATTAAGATTCATTTTTCTCATATTGTTAACTAGTATTTGGCCGTCACCTCCAGTATCAAAGAGTAGTACAGTACCATCAGCTATTATGTAGAATGATATCCCCCAAGCAGGCTTTAAGCCTCCTTTAAAGACGTAATTATCATAAACTATATAAACTTCTAAGTGTTTAACAGAACCCATACTCTTAACATCATTATTTTGATTAAATGATAAAACCCCTATAGAACTTATTGTTAAAACGAAGAGTAAAATGAAGAAGAATGATACTTTAAGAAATTTTGTAAGGTAGCACACTTTTCTCACAGGAGTATCTAAAGAGTGCTAGGAAATTTATACTTATACTACTATTCTCCGAATTTAAGTCTTCTATTCATTTGATTTAGAACTATTGGTATAAGGTTTACTCCCCTAATCCTACCTATTATTTCCTTGGCGCAATTAAGTTCATCATAACTTTATTATATCATCTACTCGGCACTGAGGACCCATAATGGCTATTGGTATCAGGTCGCCAGTATGATCTCTTACATTGCATGGAGTTGAGTGATCAGCTGTTAAAACGTAAACTGTTTTTCTTGGTCAGTATTATTTAATACATACTCTATCATTTTATCTATCTTTTCTATGATCAACGTATTACTTACTTATTTTACAAAATCTACTATTCTCCTTAATCCTTCTGCTACTTCTGTCTGTGAATAAAGTTTAACGAAAGGCTCTCTTAGCAAATATGTCTTGAGAACTAATTTGCTA
>CAZTBM010000034.1:0-14461 GCA_964611985.1 uncultured Desulfurococcales archaeon
TACTTTACGTTTCTAGCTAGTACTCCACAAAACCAAGTAGCTGTTATCCTCATAGGCTTATAGATGAACGAAAATGCTAGTAACGTGGTTAATGTAAGAATTAGAAGTAAGAGAGCTGTTATCGTTATAGACATACTTGTGGTAATTCCAACTCCAGGCTTTAATAATACTATTGATGGATAGAGTATTATACTACTCATGATACATTCCGGGTTAATGTAGGATACATAGCCAACAACACTACTAATTATTGATAGTGGTGCTAGCGGGTAAACTCCAAGTAGGATACAAAGTAGTGACAGCATTATCATAGAGGCTCCCATACTCCAGGGGCTCTCACTAACATCCTTAACCTCAATTCTTGGTTGGGAAAGGAAAATTGATGTAATGTATTTCACGAAGGAGGCTGTTGTAACAGCACTAATAAATATGGCTAATACTGCACCTAAAGTTAGTAGTGGATGAAGAGTTGATAGTGTTGAAACGTATATTGTCCATTTACTTACGAATCCGTTGAATGGTGGTATACCAGATATAGACAATGAGGCTATGAGGGCGGTTATGAATGTTATTGGCATAGCTCTGGCTAGTCCACCAAGTAAGTTTAGGTTTCTAGAATTGGTTCTATAGAGGACTGAACCTGCGGTTAAGAAGAGGAGCCCCTTGAATATTGCATGGTTTAATGTATGGTAAAGACTTGCTATTAGGGCTATACATCCTAAGGTGCGAGCTTCTATTGATGATTGAGCTAGTAGGTGTACACCTGTACCTAAAGCTAAAACTATGTATCCCATTTGTCCAACACTATGGTAAGCCAATAGCTTCTTAGAATCTGTTTGAATAAGAGCCATCATAGTGCCAAAAGTTAAGGTTGTCATTCCGAGAACAGCTAGGGCTAGACCCCAGTAGATGTCGGGTTGAAGTACTGTAAAGATGATACGGTAGAGTCCATAGATTGCAAGTTTTATCATAACGCCACTTAGGAGAGCAGATACGTTACAAGGGGCTTCTGGATGAGCGTCGGGTAGCCAGCTGTGTAATGGAACTTGTGCTGCTTTAACACTAAAACCTATAGTTAATAGCATAGCTACAGTGTAGTATAATAACTTGTTTTCACTAATAATGCCTATTTTTTGGCCTATCTCGGTAAACGATGTTGCATTAGTAAGTAAGACTAGTATACCTAGTCCCATTATGATACATATTGCTCCTGCATTAGCTAATACAAAATATTTAATTGAAGCTCTTCTTGCAACTTCACTCTCTCTCTCATAGGCAACAAGAAGCATCGATGATACGGTTGTAAGTTCCCAGAAGACTATAAAGAGGAGGACATCATTTGATATTAATACTAGATACATTGACATGAGGAACATTAAGTATAGGAATGAGAATAATCTTAAACTTAGTCTACCATAGAACCTTGTCATATAATGAAATGAGTAAAGGGATGAAGCAAAGCCGACAATACCCAGAATTAGTGTAAAATATGCTGATAATTGATCCATAATTAAGCTTACCTTACTGAATGGGAAGATTCTTGAGTAGATACTACCCCTATAGATTACGTACTCAAAGTATAATATTTTACCTGTTAATAGCACTCTCAATGATAAATATATTATTAGGATACATGAGATTAAGGAGAAGAGGCTTAAGATGAAATTGCATTTCTCCCTCTTGAATGGTAGTGAAAGCAGTATACCCAATGTGAACAGAAATGTAGGCCACATTATGTTCTGAGTTAAGAATGTCCTAATGAGGGTGGAGGTAAAAAAGGTTATTGAACTTAGGAGCTCCATTATCATTCTCCTTATTCCTCTGACTTTCTAACTTGCTCTTAATACAACTTTATGTTTAAGGAAGTCAATATACTTTATAACTACATTTTCTAGTTCAATTCTTTTACTATTTATATCTAGTAGGATTATCTTCCCATTTTCTACTGTGAGGTATGCAACCTCCGATGCTACAAGCTCTTCCTTACCATCCCTCTCCAAGTATACATTAGATTCACACATGTATGCTCTCCTTAAGTCTACTTTTTCATACATGAGAAGAATCTTTTGAATAAACTTTTAACATCAAGAAGGGCAGGTGAGTTTTTGGGTAGTATGTTTACGCCTTGCCCTTCAACATCCATTTTAGGTATATTCTCATCATATCTAATGATGTGATAAGGATATTTTGGGTTAAGTTTTTCATAAAGTTTACATGCTACATTATAATCCGTGACTTTATTGATTACTATAACTATATTTCTTATTCCTAGCTCTTTAGCCATATCACACAATTTAATACCTATATCTATTGATTTAAGTGTAGGTTCACATACGCATAACATGTAATCGAATTTCTCAGCTAAGCCTCTACCAAAGACTTCAGCCCCAGCTTCTGAGTCCACAATTACTACATCTTTTCGCCCTAAGAGTAAGTGTCTTATCAGCGCTTTCGCAAAGGCTATTGCTGGGCAGAGACAACCCTCCCTACTACTATCAATACTTCCGATGACTAGTAGTTTAAGATTATTCTTTACTTGTAGAGCATATTTGTCTATTATATCTCTAACATTGGGTGTTAGTGAGAATAAGAGACCCCAGCCTTCTCCAGGCTTTGCTCCTGTTCTTTCCTCTATTAGTTTATCATTTTTAACTATTGGTATTATTGTTTTAGCCTTCTCATAGGGTATTCCAAGGGTTAATGCTAGGTTTGGTATGGAATCTGTGTCTAAGGCTAGTACATTAAATCCCTCATTAGAAAAAATATGTGAAAGTAATGCTGTTATTGTTGTTTTACCTGTGCCTCCCTTACCGGCTACGAGTATTTTCATTTGCTCTTTCCTCTAGTTTAGTAGGGCCAGTGTAGTCTTTTACGCTTCTCCTCAATAACCTCTATGATTGTTTTTGCAGCTTTTTCGGGATCTGGTTCTACATAGAACTTTCCGCCAATAGCTCTCTCTATGTCCTCTGTTAGTATCTTTGTCACTACCGGGCTGCCTAGGACTGGTGGTATTGTTCCTAGATGTGTAAAGACTCCTGAGGCTACAAAGTATGTTCCAATGCTTACTGCCTTCTCGCTCATCCATTCTGGCGCTGAACCTGCTACTGGGAGGTCTGGTATGTCAACTCCTAGGGCTTCACTTAATGCTTTTAGAGCAAAGAGTATTCTTGAGCAGTCCACACAGCTCCCCATGTGTAGACATGGTGGTATTCCTAGTGCCTCACAGATCTTCCTTAAGCCGTCACCCGCTATCTCCTTAGCTTCAGGTCTTAATAATCCTGCCATTCCAGCTGCTAAAGCCCAGCATCCAGTACCTACAACTAGTATATCATTTTCTATTAGCTTCTTTGCTATTGTTACATGGCTATGGTTATGTTTAACTTTGGGGTTATTACATCCCACAATACCAACTATACCTTTTATCACACCATCCCTTAGAGCCTTTATTAGTGGCTCTAAAGTACCACCTAGAGCTTGTACTATTGCCTCTACTGAGAAGCCTGCTACAACCTCCATTTTGATATCGGGTATATACACTCTCTCTGATACTCTATTCTTATAGTTCTCTATGGCTACTCTTACTATCTCTCTTGCTGCTTCATCAGCTCTCTCAGGATGGAACTCTATGTGGACTGCTCCAGGTATCTTAGCTATAGGCATGGTTGTTATTATCTTTGTATGATAGCAAGCTGCTACATCAGGTAGGCTGGGCATTATACACTGGTAATCAACTATCATTGCCTCTACGGCTCCAGTTGCTACAGCGAGTTCCTGCATTAGGAAGTTTCCTGCAGGTGGAATACCCCTCCTCATTAATACCTCGTTTCCTGTACAACACATTCCAGCAACAGTTATACCCTTAGCACCGACCTCTTCAGCTAACTTCTGCATTTCCGGATCCAAAGCTGCATCAACAATCTTCTCGCTAAGAACAGGAACATGGCCATGAACTATGATATTGACTGTATCCTTCTTTAAGACGCCAAGGTTGGCATAAGTCTTTAATGGTTTAGGTGTACCGAAGAGTATGTCTTGTAGCTCAGTAGCTATAAGCGAGCCGCCCCAACCATCACCTAGTGCTGCACGAACACCTTGTAGCAACAGATTTAATGGATCAGCATCGACACCTATATGTGTTCTATGCATTATTTCCACAATTTCACGATCAATACTTCTAGGCATTACACCAAGCTTAGTCCATACCTTCTTCCTAAGCTCTGAAGCATAAGCTTCTAATGTTTTTATTGGTTCCTCGTCTTGTTTTCCAAAATCATTGAGTATAATGTTGATCAAGTCCTTAGCTATATCCTCCGGCTCTCTCTCCTCTACGGGGATACCATATCTTGATGCTACAGCCTTGAGTTTATCAATATCTTTTAATTTATATCCTGGCGCTTTACCTTCAGCTGTAAGTTTGAAAACTAAAGCTACTTCACGTGCATGATCGCTATGAGCAGCTGCACCAGCGGCAATCATTCTCAAGAGGTTTCTTGCGACAATAGTGTCAGCTGTTGCACCACATACTCCTCGTTGCGGACCATAACCGAAGGGGTCTATACGGCATGGGCCCATATTGCAGTTTCTACAGCAAATACCTAGTAGTCCAAAGCCACATTGTGGTTGTTGCTCTAGGAATCTATGCCAAGCTGTCTCTACACCTTCTCTTTCAGCTTTCTCTAGAAGCTCAATTACAGCTGGATTTACTGAAACCTCTTTAACTGGCACTCTTAACCTGAAGAGTTCTCGTTTACGAATTTCACCTGCCATCTAATACCACCTAACTGGGGAATATTTTTCATGGAGAACTTGGAGGGGGGAGGGTTTTTGTGGTGGAGGGGGAGGGGCCGTTGGCTTGTACAATACGAGGCCTGTTACTGGAGCAACGCCTGAAATAAGCTGTCTAGCCTTCTCCTTAGCAACCTCCTTTAGTACTTCCTCAGCTAGCCCGAACTTCAATGCACCCGTGGGGCAAGCTTCAACACATGCTGGTACTTTGCCTTCCTTTATTCTATCAATACAGAAGTCACATTTCACAATAGACTTAGCGTGCACATCGTATCTTGGATGCCCAAAGGGGCAGGCCATCATGCACATTTTACAGCCAATACATATTAGTGGATTAACTATAACAAATCCTTCATCACTACGGTATAAAGCCTTAGTAGGACAAATGTTAATGCATGGTGCATCCTCACAATGCTGACACCTCATAGGGACATTGAATGAGTCTACCACAACTACTCTAACTCTATACTTTGGCTTAGGCTCCTCAAGAACGGCACCATAAACATTCTTTGCTAACGAGTGTTCCACGGCACAAGCGATCTCACAAGCTTTACAACCCATACATTTACTTGGATCAATGTAGATAATATATTCTACAGCCTCAGAAGGCACTATCAACACCAAGAATCAATAGTTGTATTTGCATATTTAAGTTGTGCCGTGTTCGGCTTTCTCAAAGAACGGGCTTTGAACCGTATGGGCAAAAGATATCCACGGGATCCGGTATTTTTATTCTTCACTCAAAACCTTCATAATATTTTTCTTCACTCTTCTATATAAATTTATTACCTCCCTACCTTCACTTGTTAACTCTGCTCCACCCCTATCCTGGCCCCCTCTACGAGTTTTTACTAATTGTACTCCAAGCTTAACCTCCAGCTCCTTGAGCCTTCTAATAGCCGTTGAGGGGTGTATGCCTAGAACTAGGGATGCTGACCTAATAGACTTTGTGTAATCTATGATCTCAAGTAACTCGAGAATCTTCTCATTAATTACTAAGTTATCTTCCAAGACCATATCTATAGTTATTCTAGGAGTTATCCTTGGCATTAAATGTTTTACAGGTTTACATTCCGAATATAATATTTTAGTTATATCAGTTACCTTAACTTGGTCTATATACTTTCCATTTATATCTTGTAAAGGACATTTTTTGAGTAAACCTAGAGGATGAATGTAGAGTCTTCTACAAGGATATGAGGTATTACATGGTCTAGTGAGAACAGTTATCGGGAAATCATTATAGTATGCCTTCTTAGCTAAATGACCATAAAGATAACCGTAGATACATCCTAATCTCAAGTTTAGGCTTGAGAGAGTTTTATCTAAATCAACTTCACTATAGGATTTGTATAGTGCTGGCCCTATCCTTAGCCTTAGTTGCCTTCTCATACAATAATCTATTACTGCTAAAGTATTGTATATATTAAGCGAGTTTAGAACCCAATATAGTGATATATCTTCGAACCCTAGGGACTGTAGTGACTCGATGAACATATTACATTTGTTTAAGTCTTCAACATCACATGCTACCAAAACTAACTCATCAATTGAGTCTATTATATCTTTAAACTTAAAGTAACCAATGGATATAATAGGTGTGAAAAGTATACTTCTCTTAGAAATATCTCTTACTATTTTAAGTAACTCAATGATCTTGAAGTAGTCCTGAACCAAAGGGCATAAGATTAGAGCTTCATCAAATATAAAGTTGTTCAATAAATCCCTTAACCTCATGAGAATGCTAGGTGAGAGAAAGGGTGAATAATCCTTTAAAGCCATTTTACTACAGCAATTGCACCCACTATAACATGCTGAAACTGATATCATAAGTGTGGTTCGAGGTTTCATGATTTATCACTTCACTTTATTATATAAAGTATATGTCGAAACCACAAAAACTATAGCCCCTACCCCAGCAGTACCTCTCTCTTACAATATTTCTACCTATGAGCTTCTCTAATAGACCCGAGAGGATGCCTGCCTCGAAATCGCAAACACACATACCAATATTCGGTATCCCGGAGCATGTAATACACTCATATATATGAACCCTCATATAATTTACTGACTCCTTGATTAAATCTAATAACCCTATCTTTCTATTGATAAAAACCTTAACCATGTCATCTAGGTCTCTAACTATACCACACTCTACAAGCCTCAATCCCAGCCTGTAACCTGCCTCTCTCGAGGTGATGTATGGTATCGTTCGTCCAAACCAGTCCATACTAAACCTTAAGAGCCTAAAGGCGTAGACATAATCTGTATCACCATTATCTATCTTGTTAAACCAGTCTCTCTTGATTGAGTGGAGAATTAAATTTAGAGTTAGATTTCTACCCTTAATCTTTGGTCTCGGAGGTTTTCCTAAAGAGATTTCCCTAAATGCTTTAGCCCTATAATCTTTAATTGCCTCTTTAATACTATTCTCTGCAGGGTCCAACATTAAGATATCACCAACATCACTATATGCTTCTCTTCTAACCTATAGAAATATAGTAAGTTTTAAGACAATAAAATTATACTATAAAGGAAGGAGTACTATCGATCTTTGATGGGGATTAAGGTTGAGTGAACAAAGCATTGATAAAGCTAGAGAGCTTGCTGTTGAGGAGGCTTTTAAGCATATTAGGGATGCCAAAATTATTGGTGTTGGTACAGGCTCTACGATTGAGAAGTTTATTAAGAAGCTAAGTGAGTATAGGGAGGATTTTAGTGACAAATTATTTGTTGCTTCGTCATATGATACTGTGATTAAGCTTAAGGAGTATGGGTTTAAGGTTTTACATCCATTAGCGGTAACTACGATAGATGCTTACATTGATAGCGCTGATGAAGTAGATAGGAACCTCAATATGATTAAGGGTGGTGGGGCCGCTTTAACCATGGAGAAGATTCTCACATACTACTCTAAGAGAAGGATATTCATAGTTGATTATACAAAACTTGTTGAATGGCTTGGTGAGAGACATCCTATACCAATCGACGTGGTGCCCCATGCTACATCAATGGTATATAATTATTTGAAGAATAGAGGCTATAATGTGAAGATAAGATATCCTATTAAGGGCAAATATGGTCCTGTAGTATCTGATATCGGGGGGGTAATACTGGATATCATATTGAAGAGTCCAGTTCGAGTAGAAGAGTTAAATAGAGAGTTAAAGAGTATTCCAGGAGTTATAGAGACAGGGCTCTTTATTGGACTAGCTGATATAGTACTATGTGGTTATAAAGATAAGGTTGAGGTTATGAAGAGGAGAAATTAATAATACCTTACTTTTAAATTATTTTCGTTATAGCATCATAAGCTACATATGCTCCAGCAAAGATTATAGCAATAGCATATATTAGTCTAAGTAGCCAAGGTGGCGATTTAACTGCTAGTTTAGCTCCAATATACGATGCTATAAGTGTCGGTATACCGACAGCTAAGAATAATATTAGGTTCATAAACCCCATAGATGTTAATACGGCTGAACCCATTCCCGCCGTAGCTATCATTTCTGAACTTGACGTTCCGACAGCAATATGTGTTGGATAACCTAGAGCTATGAATAAAGGTACAAAGTATATACCTCCTCCGAAGCCACAGAGTCCTGTAGCAAAACCCGCTAGGAACATTAAGATGAATAATTTTAGTCCATGCTCTAGCTCCTTAACCTCCTTCACGGTTATCCTTCTCATTAGGGCTCTCCTAGCCTTGATGGTCCTATATGCTACATATATTCCTATAATGATACATGCGAATCCGAAGATCCCCTTCAACATTGTTGTTGGTATATACCTAGCTACAACATAGGCTCCTAAACTAACACCAATAATAGCTCCTAGGATTGCTGTTATAAGGCCTTTAGAGTAGACATGACCTTTCCTCCAATGCACGTAAACTCCTGGAAGAGTAGTTACTGCAACAACAGCTTGATTTATACAATAAGCTGTCTTAATGTTTACTCCAAAAAGGTATATTAACATTGGTATACGTAGGAAACAGCCGCCAACACCAAGCCATGTAGCTAGTAATCCTGGAATAATTGCTGTAAGCAAGACATTAATCCAGAAAATAGGCCCATAAAGTTCCATAGTCCCACACATGAAAAGTTTTTCATACATTTAACAAGTATGGAGGTAAATATAAGCTTTATTCCAAATAGTATCTTTAAGACTGTTTTTCTCTAATCACTCTATTCTTAAGTTCTTCAATTCTTCTCCTGGCCTTCACTTGAGCCTGAGCTTTATCTCTCCATTTTCTTAATTCTCCTAATGAAGGGAAAATTATAGCATCACGAGGACAAAGCTTAGCACAAGTATCACAACCAATCATACAGTTGTATGGTCTTGCAACAATCGGCTTGTCTCGTCTAAAATCCCAGTCATATACTACCCTGCCAGAACACGTTAGGAAACATAAACCACAGCCTATGCACCTTTCATAATCTATCCTTGGATACCATGGTATGCTCTCTCTAGGTAACCCCCACCATGGTATCTTTGTAAAGTCCCTTATTACTCTACCAAGTATATCCCTACCTATAACTTGTGGTGTAGAGGAAGTACTCCTATTACCCATGGAATCACCTTCAATATATGAAAAGTTTTTCATTTATCTAACATATACAAGAAATATATAAACTTATTCTACAACATAGTTATTTTCGGGTAAAATCTTGGAGCCTAAGAGGATCATTCTATCGGATCTGAAAGGACACTTGACTTCGATGAGTAGAGAATGTAGAGAACGCATATTAAGAGAATACAAAGGGAAAGAGATTATTCATCCACCAAAAGAATTAAAAAGGCTAGCCAGTCTGTACTCGGTGCTATCTAGCCCAATAAGACTAGCAATATTATGGTTATTAATGCAGGTGAAAATGCCTGTATGCTTAATTACAGCTATACTAAATGAAGACCAAACTCTAATATCTCATCATCTAAGGAAACTTAAGGATTACGAAATTATAATTGAGGAAGTTAAAGGCAAATTCAAATATTATTCTATAAACCCTTCCATGAAGAAACTTGTAAATCAAGTATTGGAGATTATGAACTTTCTCTCTTAAACATCCCTTTATTTTAAAGTAGAGTAAAACTTAACTGCCACAACTCTTCTTTGATTTGTGCAGTTAGGAATCTTTCTATACTATAGCCAATCTAATTATATTACAGTATGGATAATAACCAAGAGTGTTTGATGTAGTTTTCTTTTCTCCCAAACTACATCAAACACTCTAAGTGAAATATTAAGAATTCTGGCTAGCCATATAAACTTAAGAATGGCGTCTCTTCTGAAAAGTCAAGAGCTTAACCCTAGGTAAATATGAGAGCATACTTCACGAAATGTTAAATTTTACAAGAAACTACTAGCTAATAGGCTATAGATATAATATGTTCAATGGAGGATAAGAAAGAATGCATAAATGTATTTAGAAAGCTTTGTAACAAGTGCAAGGGTAGATGCTTAGATACTAGAATACTAAAGGAGACAGTTGAAGTGCTCGAGGATAGGTAGCAGTGAGGCTAAGGATATTATGAAAAGTTTAAGAAACCTAAGGAGTGGTTAAGGTTTACTATTCATTAATTTCACTAAATAATCTCTTAGTAATATTCTCTCCTAGCCTTAAGAACAGCTATAATGACATCCTTAGGATAATTTGCAACCTTCTCAATGAACACTATTAGCTCACTAAGCCTACCTCTAAAGTTATTATTTACTGACATAGTGTAAAGACCTCTACATATAGGTCATGTTTAAGCTAGCGATATTAACGTATACAAAAATGTAGTTTGCAGTAGCACATCAAACCTACTTTTTGCAAATTACTCTAACAGACGGAAATGTAAAAGACACATTAAGGTATAGGATAGAAAGTAAGGAAAGGTGGTCCCGCGGCGGGGATTCGAACCCCGGACCACTCGGTTTCTGCTCCTTTGGGGGCTTTGTGCCGGCATGCACTCATCCCATTGGGCCATTACGGCCCTTGATCATGCATGCGGAGGGGAGCCCCCTCTTATGTGATCCCCTTCTACAGCCGAGCGCTCTACCGCTGAGCTACCGCGGGACCTTCCTCCGTATTACTGTTTGTTGTTTACGTCCCTTATAAATTCTTATCTGACTTTTATTATTTACTCTCTCCCTTTTATCTTATCCATTATCTCTTCTATTCCTATCTTCTCTTGAGATCGTTTCTCCATATCTCTTAGTGTTATCTTATTCTCTTTTAGTTCCTCCTTACCCACTATTATTACATAATTGTATTTGCTCTCTGAAGCATACGATAATGCTTTCTTGAGGCTTGTATAATATGAGGGTGTCGCTTCAAATCCCTCTTTGTGTAACTGAATTAAGAGCTTGGCAATTAACGGTTTAGCTTCCTCTGTTAGACAGGCTATTAGTATTTTCCTTCTCTCCCTCAAAGGTATCTTTAGTTTCTCCTCCTTAAGTGCTAGTAATGTACGGTCAACTCCTATTGCAAAACCTACAGCAGGTGTTGGTGGTCCACCATACAATTGTATTAATGTATCGTAACGTCCGCCACCAGCAATACTAACCTTAAGCCCTGATAACACCTCATATATTACTCCAGTATAGTATGCTAAGCCACGGGCAAAACCTAAGTCTATATAGAATGGTACATTAGCTTCATAGAGTATTCTAGCAACTCTAGTAAGGTAATCTAATTCCTCAGCTGCATCTTCGTAACCTTGATTCTTCAAGTACTCTAATACATCATCTATATTGTTTATTTCACTTCGTGATTCAATTTTCGTTTTAGCTAGCCTCTCCAATGTATTTATGACTTTTTCTTTATTCCTAGCATACTCCATAGTGACCTCTAGTGCCTCATCGAATCTACCCTTATCGATAAGCCACACTATATGGTCTTGAATGTCTTCTCTAACACCCTCAGACGTTAGTATACTTCTAATTATACCTACATGGCCAAGCTTAATCCTATATCTCATACCAAGTGAGTCATAAAATTCTTTAAGTATCAGTATAGTCTCAGCATCAGCTAATGGATCCTTTATCCCAAGTAGTTCAACCCCCGCCTGGTAGAACTCACGGTACCTTCCAAATTGGGGTTCTTCATAACGGAAGACATTAGATATATAGTAGAGTCTTATTGGTTTAGGTTCACCTATAAGGTAGTTTATGTAGAGTCGGGCAACACTAGCCGTAACTTCAGGTCGAAGAGCTACTTCACGGCCAGCTTTATCTTTGAAAACGTACATGGTTTTGCGTATTTCTTCGCCACTCTTAAGCGCGAAGAGCTCAAATAACTCTATAGTCGGCGTTATTACGTATCTGTAACCGTACTTTTCAGCTATTTCCTTAAATAGGGTGAATAGGTAGTCTAATTCTACACTTTCAGGATATAAAATATCTCTCATACCCCTAACTGGTTTAAACCTGGCCAAAACTCTCATCCCAGTTTAGGTTTTAGATGGTAGTTTAGTTAACTGGACCTTCGATACCTCATAGTATGTAATATCACCATGCTTATCAACTACTGCTAATAATACATCTTTATCCATATGTGACGCCATATCAATCCATTCAAGAAGATCACTAAGCTTCATCATTATAGTTTCTTCTACAACGTAGACAATATATTTTGACAGTTTGCTTTTACCTTTAAACATTAGTAGACTATTTGGTGAGGGACCTGGCTTTACCACTCTGCCTCGTTTCCTTAGATCATAATATACTGAAAACTTAACCCAGATATGGGGGTCACTGTTTTTGAATAATTCGAGTAGTTCATTACACTCAAGAGCTTTACCGTCATGTACTACTCTTAGCCTACCCGTGTAAACTAGGTATAATGCTTCAATAGGTTCAAGTGTGAGCTTGTCGCCTTCAAGTATGCCGTACCCTTCATTATATAGTCTTCTAGCCTCATCAGCCTCATCAACTACTACTTTATTGTTAACGAGCCTCGCTTCAACTACCACTTCAGTGGGCACCTTAAAATAGTCATTACTCTAAGGTTTTTAAGTTTAGTGTAGGAGTAAATTCTTATATTCCTTACTCAAGACTTATATATTTAGGTGCATCATTCTTGCAATTACCATATGAAGTTGAATTAAAAATTAAGCCTCTAGAGTGGGCCGATGGTAAAATACGTTTCATTAATGTAGCGAAGCTACCACATGAAGTAGAGTATGTTGTAACAGATGATCTAGAGAGGCTAGCGAAGGCTATTGAGAGACTTGAGATAAGGGGGGCTCCAGCTATTGGTGTAGCTGCTGCACTAGGATTAGCTATGGTAGCATATAATAGTAGAGCTAAGACCATTAGCGACTTGAAAACCGAGGTGGAGAAGGCGGCAAACAGGCTTAGAAAGACTAGGCCAACAGCTGTAAACCTATTCTGGGCTATAGATAGGATGTTGAAAAAGCTAAATGAGTACAAGGGTGGAGACATCAAGGAATTAAAGGACATTCTAGTTAATGAGGCCCTCAGGATTATGAGAGAGGACATAGAGGCAAACATTAAAATGGGTTTCATCGGTGCAGAACTAATAAACGATGGCGACACTATTCTAACACACTGTAATACCGGTGCATTAGCAACAGCAGGTTTCGGTACAGCTCTTGGCGTTATAAGAGCGGCAGTACTCCAAGGCAAACGCATAAAAGTCATAGCTACTGAAACACGCCCACTACTCCAGGGTGCAAGATTGACTGTATGGGAGCTTCTCGAGGAGAAAATACCTGTAACACTCATAACAGACAGCATGGTAGGCTACGTTATGAGTAAAGGTATGGTTGATAAAGTATTCGTTGGAGCAGACCGAATACTACTATCAGGGTACGTTGCTAACAAGATAGGAACCTACACTATAGCCGTCTTAGCGAAAGAGCATAAAATACCATTCTATGTTGTAGCACCAACATCAACAATAGACCCAGTTAGTAAGGAAATACCCATAGAGGAGAGAAACCCAGACGAGGTAAGGACCGTACTAGGCAAAGTATATATTGCACCAAAGAATGTACCAGTATTCAACCCAGCATTCGATATTACACCACCAGAATACGTAACAGCAATAGTAACAGAGAAGGGTATAGCTAGACCACCCTACGAGAAGTCACTAAGAAAGCTACTAGGACTAGAATGAAAGAAGAATGTGGTGCGGCGGCCGGGATTTGAACCCGGGATCTCCGGCGTTCTGCCGGCCAGTGTGGAAGAGGCAGATGGCAGGCCGGCGTCCTAGTCCAGGCTAGACTACCGCCGCACCTTCAAGTCACTCATAATTATAAAGTGTTATAAAAGGTTTCTCTCCTACAAACTTTGAGATATACAGTTTATAGAATAAAGGTCTCTGATGACGTTTTGTAATGGTTAAGGAAGGCTAATTTTTCTGATATGCCTCTTTAGGGTTCAATCCAAAGTGCTCTAGTACTAGAATATATGCTGATCCTGTATGTTTATCTAATCCTATGTTCTTGGCTATTGCCTCTGCTAGCTTGCTAGTATATAAGAGATTAACATAGTATATTTTGATCTCATATGGAGAAATTTAAATACAAAATGATAGAGTCATGGGAAATTATAAATATGATTGCTTTCTTTTCATTATACATAGTAGGATTTGCATCATTAATATTAATATTAAGGTTTGTAATGAGAAGATCCGAAGATAAGGCTGATAGTGAAACATCAAAC
>CAZTBM010000034.1:14561-17724 GCA_964611985.1 uncultured Desulfurococcales archaeon
GTAAAGGAAATAATAGACCAAGTATTAAAAGAGATAACCCAACAATAATATTAACCTTTTTATCCATCGTGAGAGTATGTGTCGAAGTTTATACTCCAATTCTAATTTATATTTGTTAAACATAATTTATCCTTGGTGTATCATCCAATGCGTGTTAAGGTTGAGGATTTAATTCCTGAATGGGCTAGAAAATTTTATGGCAAGAGGTTAAGAAGCCTAGAGGAGCTTTTTGGTGTCGAAAAACCTATTATTGGTATGGTTCATTTAATGCCCTTGCCAGGGGCACCAGCGTATGAAGGTTGGAGTATGGACGATATCATTGAGAATGCTCTAAGGGATGCGAATGCATTGATTGAGGGTGGTGTTGACGGTCTTATTGTTGAGAATATGTGGGATCTACCATACTTTGTCGGTAGGAATGTTCCGCCAGAGGAGATTGCTGCTCACGCCGTAGCGGCTAGGGAGGTCATTAAAAACGTCAATGTCCCTGTCGGCATAACAGTTATTCATAATGGTGGTAGAGTTGCCCTAGGTATAGCCAAGGCTGCTGGAGCAAAGTTTATCAGAGTATGTGTTTACACTGGCGCTCTTTTATGGGATACTGGCGAGCTTGATCACGGTAATGCTGCTGAACTTATGAGGCTTAGGAAGCTATTATATGCTGAGGATATAAAGTTCTTTGCTGATGTCTATAAGAAGCATGCAGTAGTCTTCCCTGGAATAACCCCCGAAATCCACGCTATCTGGTGTGACTTTTACCTAGCCGATGCACTTATAGTCACAGGGAGGATGACGGGGTTAGCACCTGAAGTAGAGCTTGTCAAGAGGGTTAAGAGGGTTACTCCAGAAACACCAGTACTCATTGGTAGTGGTGTAACACCAGAAAACGTTAAAGCATTATTCGAATATGCTGATGGAGCAATCGTGGGAACATACTTCAAGGTTAAAGGGTTAACACAGAATCCTGTAGACCCTAAGAGAGTAAGGAAGCTCATGTCTGTAGTTAAGGAGATTAGGAGGAGACTAGGTGCGAGGAGCTATTGATGTAGTAGTCTACGGGGACATAAACATAGATGTAATGGTGTATACACGTAGACTACCAGAGAGAGGAATACCGTTAACAGCAGAGAGTATAAGGATAATGCATGGTGGTGTTGGAGGTAATATTGCAACTGCACTATCAACACTCAACATAAAAGTAGCTCTCATAGGAGCTGTAGGAGAGGATGTCCTTGGCTTTGAGGCCTTAAGAGAGCTTAACAGGATAGGAGTAGATACCAGTAGAGTTAGAAGATTAGCTAATGTATCTACGGGGCTAATGATCATATTTGTTGAGCCTTCAGGGGAGAGAACAATAATAGGATATAGAGGAGCTAATAGTAAAATCATAGTAGATGATGAGGATTTAGAATTAATTAAGAATACTAGGCATCTTCATGTATCTGGTTATACCTTTCTAAATGAAGACTATGGGGAGGGGGCATTAAGACTGCTTAAAGAGGCCAAAGTAAACAATTGTACAACAAGCTTAGATTTAGAAGGCATAGTATATGAGAGGCCAAGCTTGCTTAAAAAAGTGAAGGGCTTAGTAGATTACCTACTAATGAATGAGAAAGAAGCGACATTAGCATTAGGACTAAGAGAATTCAATAAACAAATACCCCTAATATTAACTCGAACTTTAGACTCTAAAGCCGCCATAGTCAAACTAGGCGGTAAGGGATGCCTGATAGCCGAAAACAATAGAGTAGTAGAGGTACCAGCATTTAAAGTGAAAGTAGTAGATACAACAGGTGCAGGAGACGCCTTCAATGCAGGATTAATCTATGGAATACTAAAAAACCTGCCCCTAACAAAAGCAGCAATAATAGCTAATGCCATGGGAGCCTACAACTGTATGGGCTTTGGAGCACGACACTACCCAACAATAGAGGAACTCAAAGAAAAATTCCCCACAATAAAAGAGATAATATAACGATAATATAACAACATAAATACAAAGAAGAAAAAGAAACAAAACATCATCCTCACAACAGTAAACCCACAATTCCCAGAACAGGATAAAACATCTTATCAGTAAAATGAGGGCCCGTAGCCTAGCCTGGAATAATAATCATTTGATTTCGTATTCAAAATTGACTCTTACATATTGTTTAAAACAATGTTTATAAAAGAAAGATAATTCATTGTTTTGTAAACAACGCATATAGTCAATAATATAATCTTTATGTTGTAGACTTTTTATTAGATCCACGACCTCCTCAATAGAGTTTATCGGTGAAGTATAGAGAATGCTAGCTCTAGTTCCAGTTCTTGATAGTGACTTTATGTTAATCAACTTCTTAAGTATCGATATCTCTTTATTCGTTAGGGACTGTTTTGAGAAAAACTTTCCAATGATATGATTTAAGATAACATGGTCATATAGTTTAGTGAGAGCATATGTGCAAAAATCTATTTTGTTTAAAGATGCAGGTAATTTAACCCACTTCCAATTAAGATGAGCAATATCCATTATCTTTTCAACTAAATAGCGATTCCTTATGTAGTATACTTTATGTTTTCTCTTCAACCTATTATATGACTTTAAGGGGATATCGAGTAATCGACATGCTTTTATAAGTGACTCAATAGAAGACTACTTCTTCATCTCTATCTCTAAGGAATCAAAAAGAATTCTACCATTTATCCTCTTAAGCTTAATATGTCCTTCAGCATAGATAATACCCGACAAATAACTTAATAGTCAAATTCGGACATTTCTACTATGTTGATCTTACTAAAAAGTTGGTAGCTATCATTATCATGAAATTCTAGTCTAAATACATATAGCTTTTTATTACCACGTGGCCTATCCAAACCTATAATCGGAAACTTATCAAAAATTTCTTTAGACGTCTTTACTATCCATAAGATCTCGCTTAAATCAGGAGTATAAATCCTCATGTATCTACGACGATAATTAGGGTATACATATAGGTTACCATCTCCCTCAATTAAGCCTGCTAAGAACGCTATTTTATAACCCATATTACCCCTTACCATGTGGCATCCTCAATAATAATTCATCAATACTTATAAAGTGCATAAAAGTAACATAATATAACATGGGAAATGGGCCCGTAGCCTAGCCTGGATAGGGTGCCGGCCTCCGGAGCCGGAG
>CAZTBM010000035.1:0-14818 GCA_964611985.1 uncultured Desulfurococcales archaeon
AGGTTAGTGTTAGTATTGAAAGTAGGGTAAATTAAGAAAAGAACATTTATTATCTAGGGTTAACCATTAGTATTCCATGGTGTTGTGGAGGTAATATGCATGGTCGATATTAGGGTTAGTAGGCTAGCTGAACTTGTTGTAAAATACTGTATAGAGCTTAATAAAGGTGAAGAAGTTTACATTACTGGTACTATTGACTCTCTACCATTCATTAGGGAACTCTACAAAGCTATAGTCACTATAGGAGGCTATCCGATATTAAACCTTTACGATGAAACATTACATGAGATATTCTATAAATATGCAGACTATGACGTACTAAAACATGTATCACCTATAGAGAAATATCTATATGAACATATCAATGCAAGGATATCTATACTTTCATATACACATACAAAGTATCTTAGTAGCATTAACCCTGAAAGAATTAAAGTGAGAAGTTCCGCAGTTAGAGAGCTCACAGAAATATTCATGAGAAGAGATGCTGAAGGAACACTTAAATGGGTTGTAGTACCGTATCCAACGAAAGCTATGGCTCAAGAGGCTGGAATGTCTCTTATAGAGTTTGAGGATTTCGTTTTCAAAGCATGTATGATTGATAAGGAAGATCCGATAGCAGCATGGAGAGAGCAAGGTAAAAGACAGGAGAAAATAGCTCAATTACTCAATAAAGCACATGAATTAAGGATCATAGGTGAAGATACAGACTTATACATGAGAGTTGATGGAAGAATATGGATAAATGATGATGGACGAAAGAATATGCCTGGAGGAGAAGTATTCTCAGCACCAATAGAGGATAGTGTTGAAGGAACAATAAGGTTTACTTACCCAGCTATATGGAGAGGTATGGAGGTAGAGGATGTTAAATTAACATTTAAGAGGGGCGTAGTAATAGATGCCAAGGCAGGCAAGGGTGAAGCCTTCTTAAAGAAGATACTTGAAACTGATGAGGGAGCACGTAGAGTAGGAGAAGTCGCCTTCGGCCTAAACTATAGTATAACAAGGTTTACAAAACAAATTCTCTTTGATGAAAAGATAGGTGGAACAATACACATTGCCCTTGGTGCTGCTTATCCAAAGACCGGAGGGAGAAATAGGTCAGCCATTCACTGGGATATGATTAAGGATATGAGAGAAGGCAAAGTCTACGTTGATGGCGACCTAGTCTACGAGAATGGAAAGTTCATAGTAGAAGGCTAAGACGAATTGATATTACTCCATCCAAACTTTAAATGCTTTTTACCTTTATTTAGTTATATCAGTTATTATAGGCTTTAAAATCCTAATTAGATCGTTTACCTTTACATCTACTAGAGTGTAAAGTGAGCCCCCACCTGCAATAACACGATCCTTAGAGGTAACGTTTTTGTCAATAATACATTTTACATATTTTACTCTCTCCATTAGTGGTGTCATTTCACCTATGCCCACATTGAAAAGCTTTCTAATAGTATTCTTATCTGCTAACTTAACCTTTCTAACGTTGAGAGCGGCCTTCACCTTCCTATAGTCTAACCTCTTATCTCCAGGGATTATAGCTATAACTGGCTCGCCATCACCCAGAAGTACTAATGTCTTGACTATAACCTCTGGATGTACCCTAGCTTCTTTAGCTGCCTCTTCAACTGTTCTTACAGTATTCTTAAAGTATAGAATTTTAGCGTCAAGACCGTATTTATTGATAAATCTTTTTACTTCCTCAACCCCTGACATCATACAACCACTACTTAGACTTGAAAAACAGTAATACTTAATATTTTTTATAGTGACTTGCACCTAAACGTTAAAATTATTAAACATTATCAAGAAAATTATAATTCATATATTTTCGGATTAAACTCTGCTATCTTACTCTTATAGAATGGTAAAGCTTCATTAATCAGTGCATCGGCATTATCAGGTAATCGTGTAAGTGATCTTTTTAATATTTTTAGGTATTTACGTTCATACGTACCCATTAGCTTAATGGTCTCCATATTTTCTTCTATTACTTCTATAGTCTTCTCTATAGCAGCCTTGCTCCTCAGGTGTTCATCTTTGCTGTTTTTGACTATGGTATCTCCTATTTTCCAGGCATTTTCAGGTGATAGGATTAAAGCTTGAACATCAAGGTTTCTATTGGATAATACTAGTAGATCCCTAAGCATTCTTGCCTTACCTTCCCTTAAAGCAGTATTCATCAGTAATGTATCATAGTGTAATATTTCGAGAAACACTTGTGGCCCAGTACCACCGAAAAGATTAATGTTTTCTACTTGCTCATTAGACCACAGGTCGCATGTAGTGGCTATAATGTTGCCTACTAAGCTTGTATGTGCAACGGCACTAGTTTTACCCTCCATTGCCATGGGATAACCTGTTATAGCCTTTATTATAACGTTCTCATATCCACAGTCCTTGCCTGGGCCCTTAGCTCCCACCTCGTATGTTATTAGGCTTCTTGAAGCCGATATTGCTCTTACAACTGCAACTAGTACATGTGATATCATCCTGTCTTTTAAGCCTCCAGCAAGCATCATTGCGGAGTTAGCGAAGCCACAGGCTGTATCACCACCTGGCACTACATTATATTTTTCAGCTATTTTTACGATCTCCTTCCAGAGTCTCCTCATATCATGAGCTGCAAGTACTGATAATGAGAACATTACTCCTCTTAAGTCGACTCTTATTATGGAGTAGTCGAATACCTCCTTCCCGCCCATAGACTCTATTGATAATACATCAGCTCCATTCTTTGCAACCTCTTCAAAAGCCTCTAAAATAATATTATATGCTTTCTCAAATTCAATTCCTCTAAGGCCGAACCTGATATCGGCAACTGTTATTCTCAGAGCAAGCTTTATGCTGTGTTCTTTATGATATTTTTCCATTATATCCTTTTGTAAGGATGTTATTTCACCCGCAATTTTGGGGGTTCAATGTAGCTACATAATTTAACTCTGTTTCAAGCTGAAGACTATCCATGCCTATATTCGTCTAATAGTTTTTCACGATCTTGCTCTTTTTCACGTAAAGGCCAATACTTAAGTTCAGGAATTACTCTCCCGGCACCTATCTCCATACCTAGACCATATTTTAAAGCATTCTTGGCTAAACCGAATATCAATTCATCAGGGCTTTTAAACGCCATACTTGTAAATTGAGGCATAAAAACTCCTCTTATAAGCTGTTAAACCTTATACTAATTTATAACTCAGTTATTTAAGTCTCATCCTTACAGAGAGAATGTGATGTTAAAAACACGTCTGATTATTCATAATGTTTTAAATTTTAAAGGAATGTACTAACTAGTGAGGGCTTAAATTATGAGAGCTTTTATCTCGGTTGATATGGAAGGTATGCCTTATATCGTAAGTTTAGATCATTTAGCACCGAAAAGGCCTCTCTTTAGGGAAGCTAGGAATATTATGACAGAGATAGTTAAAGTTGTAGCTGAAGCTCTACATGATAATGGTTTTGACGAAGTAATTGTAGCCGACAGTCACGGATATATGGTCAATATTATTGTTAGTAAACTGCCAGATTATGTTAAGCTAGTTAGAGGATTCCCTAGACCTATGAGCATGGTTACTGGTGCTGAAGGTTGCGATATAGCCCTATTCTTAGGCTATCACGCTAAATTTGGTACTGAGAAGTCAACATTAGATCATACCTATAGTGGATTTTCAGTAAGAGACATTAGAATTAATGGTGTATCGGCTAGTGAGTTTCTATTAAACGCATATGCTGTTGGCGAGTATGGTATTCCCGTAGTTCTTGTTGCTGGTGAGGAAAAACTACTTGAGGGCGATGTGGCCAAGTTCGCTCCTTGGGCTGAAAGGGTAACCTTGAAAAAATCCTTCTCAAGGTATGCAGCTATAAGCCCCAGTTTAAGGACTGTAGAGAAGCTACTTAGAGAGGCTATAATTAGAGCTATCGAGAAGTATAGAAGTGGAATTTGTAAACCCATTAAGCCCTCAACACCAGTAACTGTTGAGATAGAATTCAATAATAGTGGTCTAGCTGATATAGCAGAAATGCTTCCCTATAGTAAAAGGGTAAATCCTTTAACAATCGCATTCAAAGCTGAAAGCATGAAAGACGCGTACAAAACTATAGAGCTACTTGTAATGGCAACATTAGGTTTAAGGTATCTTCTACAATCATAGAATTAGTTGATGATAAATTTCTACTCGTCTTTATTTTACTTTTTATAGTCCTACGTGTTCCCTACCTACAATCTTTATCAAATAGTCTATGTCACTTTTTGTTTTACAAAATACTCCTACATTACCTAGTCTTACTCTTTTTAGACCATGTTCTTCAAGTACCCTATATGCTTTAACCATTTCTTCAAACACTGGAGCTCTATAGCTTGACATTAGGTATTCGGGGAAGAATGCTAATAGCGTTATCGGGATGTATGGATCAACATCTCTTAAGAGTTGAGCAAACCCTACAAGTTCATCATATTCTACAAGTCCTGGTATGAAGAGTAAAACTACTTCAAGAATTATTCCTAAGTCTTTGATTAATGCTGGTAGCTCTAAGATCCACTTATTTGTTGTACCACAGAGTCTTCTATACGTGCTTTCACTATACGCTTTCATATCAAGCCATATTGAGTCTAACCCGGCAGAATAGTAGAGTTCTAAATTTTTAGGTGTTAATCCATAGCCATTGGTCTCTATATGTACCCATAAGTTAGTCTCTTTCTTTAATAGCTTGAATGTTTTCACATAGAATGCAGGCTGACAGTAAAGGTCACCACCAGTGAATGATATAATATTTCTTGCTGGCCCGAAGCCTTGAGGCGAGATTTTTACTTGTTCAGGTTTAAGTTTACCAGGACAATATGGTCCCCTCTTACCATGTACTTTACATAATCCACAGTGTGCACATAAGTCTGAAGCATGCCACATTGTAGCTCTGTCTCTAGGTTCCCAAACGGTAACTTCTTTCTCATACTCTTTCGCCTCCTTAACTATCATTTCGGGAGTGTACCATGAGCCTCTAGCATATTGTGAAAAATACCAGCTATGACATTTAAGACAATTATGGTTACAGCAACTCTGGTATACGGACAAGTAGTCTTCAGGTCTACTGAGAACAATGTCAAATATTAACCTCTCAATATTACCTCCCCTTATTCTTAAGCCGGCCTCACAAGGCCTCATATATGAATCGTCTATTTTGACTATATTTCCGCAACTACTATAGCCCTGTAACTCTAAAATACATTTAGTCATAGACCACTTATCCCTTAAGAGGGAGTATTGAAAACAAAAAAAGTTATGTTGTTAACTTCTTTTCTACAGTTTTAACTTTATACTCTAATGTTATTTCTTTATCGAATCTCACATCAACTGCTATATCGAATACTACTCTTGGAACACCTATCTTATGGAGTTCATTCTTAATTTCATCGAGTATCTCAGCTAACTCTTGGAACCCATTTACTTCAACTGAAGTGCCAAAGGGGCCAAGAATATGTTTTACTTTACGTCTCTTTAGAACTTCTATAGCTCTAGCGATGAACTCGCCTGTACTAGTTTTACCTATACCTAATGGTATAACCCTGATTTCAGCTAGTATTTTCAACTTTAACTCACCCTAAACTTAACTCTAGAACACCAAAGCATTAATACTGTTCGTTCAATGACATAGTAGATATGTTAAAAGAAGATTAGAAGTCAGACGCGAAGGCATCTTCACCTAGTTCCTTATCTGCTTCTGGCGGACTCATCATCTCCCGTATGAGGAATCTTCCCTTCAACCATTATAGTTTTATTCCTACACGGTATCCTAATATAGAGTTGTAATATTTAGTTTTTAATTTTCCATATTTTCAAACAATAAAGATACTATTTCAAGAATAATTTTTCATATTCTTATTTAAATGTTTAATGAAAAAAGAAGTTTGTTTTTCATTTTCTTCTTAGAAGTATGATTATTATAATTACCAGTATTAATATAGTTAAGACTAGAGCTATAGTCACCAATTGTGAGGTCATGTATTGTGTTATCATTTGTAATGGTGATGGTTTTTCTTTAACCTTTACCTCTATTGTGTTTGATTCTGCGTGTGTGGTGTACTTTGTTTCTTCGTGTACTAGCTTTATCTTGTATTTTCCTGGTTCTTTGGGGATCCATTTTACTCTTATTTCTCCTGTTGATGATGTTTTGGTTATTGTTAAAGTTTTCCATGCTTCACCCTCCTTTTTAATTAAGACTTTGACTTCCAAGCCTGGGTGTGGTGGTTTTACATAGCCTACTATTGTTACTTCTTTTTCTACTTCAACCTCTCCACCTACACCCTCTAATGTTATTGATATTGGTGTTTTTATTATGGCTATCGTTTTACCTACTGGTTTAAGTTCCTTTATTATTGGTGTTTTTGTTTCTCTAACCTTAAACTTTAATGGTGTTTTAATGGTCGTTACTGTTACTCCTATTGATGGTTCTACTATAAGGTTTGATTCTAGGCCTACAGCAGCTATCCTTACCTCTCCTCCTAGTTCTCCTGTCTTAACTAGCCTGACAGTTTTTGTTTCCAACTTTCTAAATATCAAGGTTACAGTTTTTGGTATTAGGCCTTCACATGTGAGAACTGTTTTCGGATAAGCTTCAATAGTAATGCCTAGTATTAGGCTTAATTCTGCTGGTATAGGTATACCTATAATAGCAAATGGGAGAGCTGGTAAAGGAATATCGATATCTTGTCTTGCAGGAGCTTCAATACTTAATGGTGCCCCAGGTATGACAGTATCTATTGTTATTTTCCCTTTTGGATCTAATAGCATTACATGGTATTTGGTCTCGATAGTTAGGGCGCTTTTTGAGGGTGCTATGCTTAGTATTATTTGGTCTCCTTCTTCAGCTACATACTTATCTACAGTATGTGATATAGTAACATCTATTGTGGATGTTATTATCATATCCACTCTTAATGTATAATTCCCTACAAGGGGGATGGGGAACACGGTATTAACTATTGTTACTCTTCTTGTTTCACTCAGATGAACCCTGGTATCACAATGTGCAATACTTGGAGTGATCATAGAAACTAGTATAGTAAGAAATAATAGAACGCCTAATAATTCTCTATCCAATGGCCTATATCTTACCTCCTATTTAATCAGGTCATATGTGTTTATCATGGTTAATGAAATAATTTCTTCATAGATGTTGGGGTGTAAGGAAAAATGAAATAAACTATGTTCTTCAAACACACTTAGTATTAATACTACATGAGATAGAAATGAGAGGAAAAAGTGGACTTTAAACACTTAATGAAAGGTCTACGTTTATCCTTTATCTTTCCACCTTTAGTCGTGGTGGATATTTATCCTCTTGCTCAAAGACTTTCTCTCCATTAAACTTTACTACTATGTAGTATCCTCGAACAATTAGTGATGATGGTTCTGGTGGTGTAAAGGGTATTTCATAGGTTTTCCTTATGAATGGTGGTATATCTACATGGAATACTCTTCTATATACTTTTATGTCTGGTAGTAGTTTCATATTTTTCATTATTATTACTTCTAGTGTTCCCTTTCTTGGACCCTCAACTTCCACTATTGCTGTTACATTTTGACCATATTTTACTATGGGTATACTCCAGTATGCTGTTATCCATTCTGCTTTTGGCTTACCCCATGGCATGGATATGGGTAGCTTATATCCTCCTTTATAGCTGAAGGGTACATATATTGATGTAAATTTTACAGAGAATACTTTAACAGGTATTTTTGCTACTCCCTCTATCCTGTAATCTAAGTATGTATCACCAGACTTTATGATCTCGCCTAATACCTTAAGAGTGTCCTCAGCTGTACACTCAAAGGTTAATTTTATTGGTGTTATTGTTTCAGCTGGGACTACAATACTTCTTGCTCTTCCCTCTCCAAGGTAATTATCTTCAACATATACTGTGTACTCTACTTCATCTATTGTAAAATCGTATCTTGATGGATTCTCAACCTCAATACTAAATATTATTCTGAAACAATCTGGTACTGGGTCAAGAGGTAAACTAACACCTAATACATCCACATGCTCTATTGTAACATTCCTCACTTTAAGGCTTTTACCAGCCTCATATAACCCATAGAAATGGTATCCTATTCCACCCCCAACTATGATTAAGAAAACTAGAAAACCAAGAGCAATCTTAGCTAATTTACTCAAAAGGGAATCACCAGGATAGACTATTATATGAGGATTAAATTAAGAATCTATCCGTGCCTCTTATTTAGCTAAGGAAAAAATAGAATAAACTTGCATGCCCAGTATAATCATCATATCAAGGCTGTCACAATATGGTTAAGAGAATAATGTGAAACTTAAAATAAATAATGAAAACAAAGAATCCAAAGAGGTAAGGTGTAACTTAACTAACAAGTAGAGAAAGCGTATCTTACTCCGGTGGCTAGGTGGCTAATTTACTTAACATTAATTCAATCTGTACCATGCACTGTAACAGCTCTTTAAGAGAAGCTTTCCTTCTAGCTTATTGTGTGTTGTTTCTGGCAATCTTATCGCTAAAGTTTAATGCTTTGATTATCTCCTCCCATACTTCGAGTATTTTCTTAGCTTCTTCAAGTGATAGTTTTGATATTACGGCTCCAGCATGTACTATGACGTAGTCTCCTTCCTTAACGTCTGGTTGTAGTAGTATATCTACTTCCCTTCTTACACCACCAAAATCAACTATAGCTGTGTCTCCTAAGACCTTTACTACCTTAGCTGGAACACCTAGACACATAGTTTTCCATCCTTTTGGCCGATTGCATTACTGGTTGTTCTTTTGAACCCGATTTAGGTTATATTAAGTAAGGTAGTATATAGAGTTTATTCATAATTTGTTTACTACTCTTGATTTATGCTCTCTTAGAGTTTTATACCATTTAATCTTAAGGGGATATATTAGAGCAGTAGTTGATACAAGGCTTAAGAATAGCCAGTAAAACGGTAATAAGATTGTAATTTTACGTACTCTCTTAGGAACTATATTGAGTGTGTAGAGAGGTGCAGTATAAGTTGATAATATCACAATAATAGAGCATGGAAATAATAGCGTGTATGGGAAAACACCTACTAATGTTAAGAGAGCATAAATGTATGCTATTAATACTGAGGTTATGATTAAGGGGTTACAATAAGCGAGAATTAGCTTAGCTTTTCCCAATAGGGATATTCCTCTTTGTTTAAGTGCTATTAGGAGACACTGTAAGTGTCCTTTATACCATCTAAGTCTCTGCTTAACTAGGCTGAGTATGTTAGCTGGTGTTGACTCGTAAACCTTACTATCAAGATGTGCTACCTTAATGTTAAAGTGTAGTGAAGGTATAGCCAAATATGCATCTTCAGTAAGCAGGTTTGGAGGTAAGTAACCTATACGTTGTAGCGTCTTTCTTCTAATGAAGAGGCCCTCTCCACTTACTAGAGGAATACCTAAAATAGATGCAATACTGGGTAAACCTATCTTAACCCATATTAGAGTATCAAGGTAAGAGAGCTTACCTATAATACTCTCTCCTAAACGGAGAACTTGCGAGCCAACAACATCATAGCCTTTATTTATAAGTGATACCGCTCTTGCCATGTGATATTCGTCAACCAGATAGTCACCGCCATCTAGAATACATATTACGTCCCCATACTCTACATTCTTAATTACATAATTTATGGCACTAGCCTTCGACGTCCTAGGCGGAGGCTTCTTAAGAATAATTATCCTATCCTTAATCCTATTAAGCAACAAGTTCTCATAGTTTAAGACTCTATATACGTTGTCTATTGTTCTCTTATCCTCCTCTTCAACTACGATAGCTATTAGTAAGCTATTTTTAGGGTATTTCTGCCTAGCAATACTTTCCAGGGTGACCTTGATATCATACTCTTCTTCGATGTATAATGGTACTATAACTAGTATATTTAGTATCTTAGGTTCATGAGGGTTAGAGTGTACTATGGGTTTACGCCATAACTTCCTGTAAGAGTTAGTTATAATGCTAATTATGCTTAGGATACTACGTAGAATGCATAAGAGGTAAAAGGATGAAACTACCACCAGAGCTACATAAATCATTGTATGCACTATCTATTCCCTAATTCTAATCTAGTCTAAATGGGTATTTTAGAACTACTCAAATCCATATATAAAGTTAATGTGACCGTTTAGATTAAGTATGTGATATTAATGAAGAACTCTAAAATTATGAGTGTAAGATATATCATCATGACTGCTTAGGTTACCTTAGCAACATATTTTTCTGAGTACCTTAAGAGAGCTTTTGTCCCGCCACATAACCTAATAGCCTCTATAGCTTTCTCTACATCTCTTATCATAATGCTGGCTACAAGGTCTACATATCCTTTCAAGCTTTGAGGTAAAATCTGTGCTGTAGGACCTACAAGTGCTTTAACTCTAGCTCTACTAGCTAATGATAGGACGTAATCTAGTGTATCATTTTCAAGAGTTGACCCCGTAATCAATAGTACTGTTGCCTTAGGTATAATCCTCGGAGCTAACACATCAGGCTTAGCGTCATCACGTGAGAAAGGACTCCTCTCTAAAACATCAATGGAGCTTGTCCTCTCTTTAACCTTGGATACTAGAGGTCTAATGTTTCCTACAAACACTACATGATCTTCACTCCTAATGTCAAGTACGTCTAGTATATCAGTATTGAATATTAAACCAGACTTATAGTCTCCGAACTTGATTAAATATTGAGATACAGCATTTAACATAGCAATACCAATAATCTTATACAGTATATTACATGATGAAACAAAGTCTAAAATATCACTAATATTAGGCTTCTTCTCTAACCATACACCATGGGGTAAATCACTTAAAAGTGTATGAGCAACACCCATAGCAATACCATGCTTACCTTTAACAATAGCATAAGTGTACCTAACACCAACACATAGTTCGGTCAAAACCAAGTTTTCATCAATAAGCTTAAGAACTTCATTTGCAACCTCATCAATAATCACAATAAATCACCAGTAATACTACCTTGGTTTACATCACGTTAAGGTAGCGTATAAAAATTACCTTTAATACAGTAAGGAGGTAGAGAGTTTTACCATGCACAGCTAAATAATAGACAATAAGGATTAAAAATTTTGAGAAGCACAGTCTAAGTATGGGTTTAAAGGGCTGTACCAATGGATAAGGTGGAAGCGCCTTTAACAATACTCTTTATCATTATCTTAGTCTCATTTCTCCTAGCACTTAATTTAACAGGTATACTATCCATTCCAGACACCCAATATACAGTATTACTTAGTAAACTAGAGTATGCTAAGAAGAAACTTGAAAGCCGCCTTGACATGTTGAGGGTCAAGGGGATACAAATTAAACAAGTTTACATCAACAAAACTATTATGGCGTTAACAGTAGTAATTGCAAATATGAAACTAGAGTATACTGGCTTAATTAGGGATATAGTGGGCTATGAAGTACCAGTATTATTTTATGAACCTCAAGTAAAGATCATACTGGGTAAACCCCCTGCGCCAGTAGAGAAGCTGAAAGAGGAAGCTAAGAGAATTTTACTAAGTGAATATACGAGTCGTATAGCAATAGAGTCTATAGAAGTAGATGAAAAGAGAGGATTAATCCATATAAGATTATGGGCTATAATAGAGGAGTATATTGAAGCTATTAGGAAAGCAGCCAGCCCAGATACACCAATACTAATAGAGAAAATACCATGGATACCTTCCCGTATGAGACTCTACATAGGTAAGCCGGGATTACTAAGTATGCATGAATTAAAAAGTATAAGTCAGAGAGTTCAAGCATTATGGGGCTATCTAATAAAAGCTAGAAACGTACCATTAACTGCTCTTGGGCTACAAAAACTAAAAGAAAATAACTTCTATGTACTCTATGTAGGTTTACACGAAATTAAGTATGAGTACATAAGGACTTTAAGGGAGATAGTAGGCTATAAAACACCATTAATCATAGAGAAGGTAGGCTACCTCAAAGAGTTAACTAAGCCTCTTAACCCATAATTTTATAGTGCCTCATAAGGATAAAGACAGACACATATTAAATTCAACTAGCATGTAACAAGTGTTTATGAGAAACGTATAAAGTGTAGACGTATAACACTTGTGTTAGACTAGTTTACATATAATTCAAAGACAAAGGGAAACTAAGAGAAGATACAATATGAGATATCTAGCGCTGAAGCTGAAGATCACTGGCATAGTTCAGGGTGTCGGTTTCAGACCATTCATCTATAGGTTGGCTAGAGAGTTTAATCTTAAAGGTTATGTGAAGAATCTCGGCGGTTGTGAGGTTGAAGTTTTCATCGAAGGCTGGAGAGATGATGTTGCTTGTTTTCTCTCTAAGCTTATGGTAAGGAAGCCTCCAACATCCATTATTGATGAAGTTGAGATAACATTTACTGAGTCTGAAGGTTTGGAAAAATTCTACATTGAAAAGAGTGACTTAGAATCCTCTCTTCTCTCCATGATACCTCCTGATATTGGCATTTGTGATGAGTGTTTAAGAGAAATACTTGACCCTAAGAGCCGCTGGTACCTTTACCCGTTTAATAGTTGTGTTTGGTGTGGTCCAAGATTCTCGATGATAGAGGAGGTACCATATGATAGGGATAATACTTCAATGAGGGATTTCCCACTATGTAATGAATGTTTAAGGGAGTATCATGATCCAAATAATATCAGAAGATTTCATGCTCAAGGTATAAGTTGTCCTAAGTGTGGTCCCAAAGTAAAATTATATGACAAACATGGCTACCCTATTGAGGCTAATGATCCTATAGGTGAAGCCGCTAAACTAATCGATGAAGGATATATCGTTGCCATTAAGGGTTTAGGAGGCTATCATATTGCTGCATTAGCCTCAGATGATGATACCGTATTAAAGCTTAGATTAAGAAAGAATAGACCTCAAAAGCCTTTTGCATTAATGGCACTTAACATAGATGTAGTGAAGAAGATAAGTAACCCAACAAAGAAGCATTTGGAGCTCTTACTTAGCCCCCAAAAACCTATAGTACTTGTACCTTCAAGAGAGGATACTCCAGTATCAAGATATGTCGCTCCAGGACTTGATATGCTCGGTATTATGCTTCCATATACAGGTTTACATTACCTACTGCTAATGCAAACTAAAGATAAATATCTAATCATGACCAGTGGTAATCCTAAAGGTAAACCCATATGTATTGATGAAAGTGAGGCTTTTAACAAACTGAAAGGAATTGTTGATTACTTTCTTGTCCACAATAGAAGGATTATTAATAGAGTGGATGATAGTGTCGTAAGATTAACCTTAGGGGAGCCTGTGTTCCTTAGGAGAAGTAGGGGATATGCTCCTACATGGATTAAAACTAAAATACGTTTTGAGAAACCAGTTATAGCCTTAGGTGCTGAACTCACAAATACCGCTTCAATAGCCTATAGAAATTACATTATACCGACACAATATGTTGGTGATATGGATGAGCTTGAGAATGTAGAGTTCTTAGAATCCGCATTAAAGTTTTTACTTAAAACATACAATATAGACCTCAGTAACGCCATTATAGTATCTGATCTTAACCCGGCCTATGCTACAACAATACTTGCAGAGAAATACCACAAAGAATATGGGGCACCTGTGATTAAAGTTCAACATCATCATGCCCATATAGCTTCAGCTATGGTTGAGTATGGAGTACATGAGACTGATAGAAGAGCTATTGGTATAGCTATTGATGGTTTTGGTCTAGGACTTGATGGTATGGCTTGGGGTGGTGAGATATTAGAAGTATCTTATAAAGGATTCAAGAGACTAGGCCAGCTAGAATACCAGCCTTTGCCTGGAGGAGATGTCTCAGTCATATGGCCAGCAAGAATACTAGTATCAATATTAGGTAGAATATTAGACGAAAATGAAGTATACCACTTAGCTTCAAAACTCAAAATTATAGAGAAGCTTAAATATGGGTTTAAAGAGTTACAGTTACTTCTTAAACAGTGTAAGAGAGTTAAACTCTACACCTCAGGTATGGGTAGAATTCTCGACGTAGTATCAACATTACTTAATATATGCTGGTATAGGTCGTATGAAGGAGAGCCAGCTATGAAACTTGAAGCCTACTGTAGGAAAGGTAGAATTCTTGACTATGAGATTAAAATGTACACTAGGGATAATGAGCTAGTTGTTGATACAACAGATCTAATATTATGGTGTATAGAGAGCCTAATGAATAATGCTGATAAACGGAGTATAGGTAAAACTGTACAGTTCAAATTAGGCTATGCTTTAGGATTAATAGCTAAGAGGTATATTAAGGGTAGAAGAAACGTAGTGGATAATGTGGTTTTTGTTAGTGGTGGGGCAGCAGTAAATGAAATAATATTAGAAGGCGTGATGAACTCCCTAGAAGATATAGTAGTATACGTGAATAGAAAAGTTCCACCGGGGGATGGGGGCCTCTCCTTAGGTCAAGCCATGATAGGATATAATTCTTTATCAGCAATTAGACTTCAGTAAGGTTTTTACTATTACGGTTAATAAAGTTACTTACAGATAAAAACTGATAACTACGAGTATGTATTTTTGTTCCCCAATGGATAAATTTTTAAATCACCTCATTTTCTCACGGGGCATAAGTTGGCAGTAACAAAGGTATATGAGAAACCTAAGGTAAGTGAGGAAGTTCTGGACGAACTTGAGCGCATGATATAAGCCATAGGCTTGAACTTGCTAAAGATGCTGTGGCTGAAACGGGAATTGGCCTAGTTGAAGATAAGGTCTTAAAGATCCAGTACGCTGCAGAGTATACTTACA
>CAZTBM010000035.1:14918-17042 GCA_964611985.1 uncultured Desulfurococcales archaeon
GGCCTAGTTGAAGATAAGGTCTTAAAGATCCAGTACGCTGCAGAGTATACTTACAATAAATACAGGGACATGAAAACATGTGGTGTAATAGATTATGATGAAGTAAACGGAATATACTACATAGCCGAGCCTGTCGGTGTAATAGCCGCTGTCCTACCAACAACAAATCCTATATCAACATTGGTTCACAATGCCTTGATAGCGCTTAAGACAAGAAATGCAATAATATTCTGTCCACATCCTAGAGCTAAGAAGTGTAGCTATAAGGCGGCAGAAATCCTGCATAGAGCTGCAGTAGAAGCTGGAGCACCAGAGGGCATAATACGATGTATAAAGGAGCCCTCAATAGAAGTTGCCCAAAGACTAATGAGCCATCCTGATGTAAGCCTGGTTATAGCTACTGGTGGTAAAAGCCTTGTAAAAGCAGCTTACAGCTCAGGTAATCCAGCACTTGGTGTAGGACCAGGTAATGTACCAGTATTCATAGATGAAACAGCTGACATTAAAATGGCAGCTAACTATATACTAATGAGCAAGACTTTTGACTGGGGTATCTTATGCTGTTCAGAATCAACAATTATAGCGTTAAAGACTATAGCACCTAAGTTAAAAGAGGAGCTAGAAAAGTTAGGAGCATACTTCCTTAAACCTGAAGAAATAGAAGCGGTAGAAAAGGTACTATTCCTCGAAGGTAAACGTATAAGACCTGATCTTGTAGGCGTCCCTGCCAGGAAAATAGCTGAACTGGCTGGAATTAAGGTACCTCCAAATACAAGAGTACTTGTAGCGGAATTGCCAGATGTAGGCAAAGGGTTCATACTGTCAGCGGAGAAACTCGCACCAGTATTAGCATTCCATGTAGTTGAATCAGTTGATGAAGCCATTGAGAAATGTAGAAAAGTATTAGAATATGATGGTCTAGGGCATACAGCAATAGTGTACTCGAGGAGAAGAGATGTTATTGAGAAATTCTATTATGCAATGAAGGCTTCAAGAATACTCATAAACACTCCAGGATCATTCGGTGGTGTTGGCGATCTATTCAACTTCAAACTCGAACCGTCCATGACCTTAGGCTGTGGAACCTGGGGTAAGAATATTGTAACGGACAATATTGGTCCTAAACACTTACTCAACATAAAGCGTGTTGTTGATAGAAGAGAAAACATGCTATGGCTTAAGGTTCCACCAAAGATATACTTCAGATATGGCTGTCTGGAATATGCATTACATGACGAACTTAAGGGTAGAAGGACACGTGCATTAATACTATGTGGCCCCGTAATCTACTCACTATACGCTAAGAGGGTGCGCGACATACTTGAGGATATGGGATTAGACGTTCACATATATTACAAGATTAAACCTGAACCCTCAATAAGTGAGGTAACTAAGGCATTAGAGGTAACTAATGAAGTAAAGCCAGACACAATCATAGCTTTAGGTGGAGGATCAGTAATTGATGTAGCTAAAGGTGTCTGGCTACTATATGAACAGCCCGAAGTAGACCTTAGGCAGGCAGCACTAAGATTCATGGATATAAGGAAGAGAGTATACAGAATGGAACCCTTAGGTAAGAAGGCAATTATGGTGGCAATACCAACAACGAGTGGTACAGGCTCGGAGGTAACACCGTTCTTCGTACTAAAAGATGACGAGAATAAGACGAAATTGACAATAGTAGCTTATGAGACGACACCAACAATAGCAATAGTTGACCCGTACTTCGTAGAGAAATTACCTAGGAAGCTTGTTGCAGTATCTGGCTTTGATGCGCTCACACACGCGCTAGAAGCTTATGTCTCAGTTTGCGCAACCGAGTTTACAGATCCACTAGCTCTACAAGCACTAAAACTAATCTTCAAATACCTACCCGAAAGCTACGAGAAGGGTACACTAGAAGCAAGAGAGAAAATGCACTACGCCGCCACAATAGCAGGTATGGCATTTGCTAATGCATTCCTGGGTATAGCTCATAGCATGGCCCATATCCTAGGTTCAGTATTCAACTTACCTCACGGATTAGCATGTGCACTAGTGATAAACCAAGTCATAAAGTATAATGCCACCCAGACACCAACAAGAAATACAGCCTTCCCACAATACAAGTACTACTCAGCACCA
>CAZTBM010000036.1:0-16703 GCA_964611985.1 uncultured Desulfurococcales archaeon
GAAAGCGTAAAGACAATATTAACGTTGAAGAAACTTCAAAAAGGCGTTAAATAGCTTATAGAGTAAGGAAATAAAAGAAATAAATTCATTTACCTTTTCTAATTGCAGCTGTAGCCGATAACATTAATGTTACTAAGAGAACCCCTAATATTGTATAGTCTACTAATCTAGGCTTCTTCATATTCTCTTTTACACTTTCCACTTCCTCTTTCATTTTTTGTAATAGCCTTTCACTTATATTCTGAATCTCCTCAGTCTGCTTAGTACTAATCTTCATTAAGGACTTCATGTAATCTGGGATACTCACTTTTAATTCTCCAAGGTCAGTCTTCACCACCAATAAATCTCCTATTACTCTCTCTACCTTACCCTTCAACTCGCCTAGATCACTTGATATTATTACTATATCGTCTTCAATACTAGTTAACTTAGCATTTATGTCCTTTAATGAGGTCTTGATTTCTCCTAAGCTAGTCTTAATTAATACTTTATCTTCCTCAACTTTCACTATAGTTGCATTTATTTTCCTACTTAGTTGGCTAAGTTCGCTCTTCAACATACCAATACTTGTATTTAATATTGCGAAACCGCCCTCTATCTTCACAATTTTCGCTTTTAGTGATGACAAATCAGCTTTTATGATACCAATACTTGAGTTCAAGAATACAATACCTTTCTCGACACCTAGTATTTTTACTTTCAAGTCTTTCAAGGACGCGTTAATAAGTCCGATACCGACCTGTATGGTGGCTATGTCTCCTTTAATACTCTTAAGTGAACCAATAATGCTCTTAGTACTCTCCTCTATTGATCCAAGCTTACTACTTAAACTTTCGACTTTAGCTTCTACATCGCCTAAGCTTACTCCAACAAGTAGACTGTGGCCAGTTATGTACTCGAATACATAACCTTTACTATTAGCTATATACATCTTCAATGTGTAATATTCTTCACCTTCAACCTTAGGCGCCTCAATGGTTACGAGGTATACTCCTTTGCCCAATTTTCTTACATGTCCTAGGCCTACAACTACACCTTCAACACTAGTTAAATATGCCCTTATGACTTCTGGATCGTAAGGGGATCCTTTGACTGCTATGTAGGCTATGTATGATGCTTTTTCTCCAGGTTTTACTATTAAAGGTCCTGCTATTGATACACTTGGCTTTACATATTCTATTACATTCACATTAAAGGTTTCAGTAGTAGCGCCCTCACTATCATATACTTTAACTTTTAGCTTATATGCTCCAGGTTTGACTTTAGGCATTGGTATCCTTACGTCTAAAGTATATGTGGATTCATCCGGATACACTGATGTTATCTTCTCGTCTTCAAGCCATACTTCAACATGATCTATGAAATCATCATGCTCAATGTGGATAGAGAGTAATCCTCCAACATCAATAGTAGTTGATGAGAGTGTTATCTTCGTTGTCACCTTGTATCGGACGCTTAATGAGTACGCTTCACCCACTCTAGAACCAATATTAACTGTGAGCAATATGGTACTATTATGGTAAGTCATTCCGGTGGTCCATACACCATTATCTACATTATCGTCTCCTGGTGTTGAATCAACAACTTTAACAATGCCCTTACCGCTACCTTTAGTTTCATCAACATAAAGTATTAAAACGCCTTCACCAGGCAGATACGTATCAAAGCTTTTTCTTATTCTAACTTCAATAAGATAGTAGTGTTTATCATCTAACTGTATCTTAGCCACTTTGTAGCCTACAGGGGATTCAAGAGCGGATAATGTAAAGTTCTCAATTTCACCAGCATTAATACTAATTACTCCATAGTTTTGTATCCATCCAAGCTTTAAACGACACCAACTACAGAGCTCAGCTGGTGATGAGCCTGGATCACTTGAAGGACCATTCCAACTCCCATAAGCCATGAGACACCAGTGACCAACAAATTTAGGCCTTCCTTCAGGAGCATATAAGTCAGGAAGCCAGAAGGTATGTCCAAGTTCATGAGCTATTACCCCAATAGGATCTTTTTCGGACACAACTGCTATATTCAACTCTACAATACCGTCAGCTGTTTCTATCTTTCCATATACCGCAATACTCCATATATCGTTGGGATTACCTGTCATTGCTTCATCACCGCCAGCATGAAATATTATTACACGTTTGTACAACCTGTAATCAACGTATGGATCAGCTGCCTTAATGGAATCTAATACTAATTCTTGCCAACGGGCATCAGGTTCACCATTGCCTGGTGCACCATAATATGCCATGGTATGTGGCAGTGTTAGCCAAGCGTTCTCGTCTTGCCAGCTATAACTATGCCAGAGTAATGTTAACTGACCATAGCTAACCTCAGAATAGTACCTCTCGGTATCAAGAAGTTTATCTCTTATTGCATCCACACTAATAGAATGCTTGACATCGGTGAACTCAACGAAAATAACCAAAATCTTTTGTTCTCCCAGAATGGGAGTGTATTCGGTAAGATACTTTAAGTTCTCTCTACCAATAATATAGAAGTCCTTAGACACCTTAACGACTTCAACATTATTGCTTATAGCATGAACGGTATTAGTGGAGATAACCAACATTAACACTATTGTAACAATCATAAGTACTGGGACTAACCTTCTTACCAAGATATCACCCCTAATAAAACTAGTTTAAGACCTTAGTATAATAAGGTAATGTAGAGTGGTTCTCGAAAAGGGCTTGCATTAAGCATTATATAGTTTAATGTAGACTATGGCTACATGTAATCACAGTATCATCTGTTATGGGCTGTAAGAGATGACTGAAAGAGAATTAGTATTCAACGAAAACACTATAATAGAATTATTTACGGCAGTGATGTGCTTAGGGGAAATAATAGGCGTAAATAATCGCCTACATGAGCCTATGAGTATCAAAGAGATTAAGATTATGCAGAGGGAAATTGAAGATTACCATAAGCTATTGGTATTAGTATTCGTTAACCAAGTGAATCAAGAAGTAATAGAGCGAGCCAAGATAATATTAAATTCAAAATACGGTATAAAATTAAATTATAGATTATTTGAGAAGCTCTCTTTAGATAATATACTGGAGAGTGTGACCGGAGAGACCCCAAGCCCCTTAATATTAATAGCTGATAATGAACATACAATTATACTATATGAGGAATAATTACAGTTAATAATAGTCTAAAGAGGCAGTATCCTTTCCGATTATAACTGATGCTATTGAATTATTAGCTAACATATGGAGGCTTATTGACTAAAGCGCTCAATAAATGTAAATATTTTTATACTACTAATAGTAGTATCTTATTGTACACTAATTCAAAGTATGATACGTCATACAAGAATGTATGGATGAATATTTATGAGACTTATTGATGGTCTCGTAATAGCCTTTATCTGGGATTTTGATGGTGTAATAGTTCATACACCTCACGAAAAAGCGTGGGCCATAGCATCCCAAGTGTATGGTGCTGAAGGCTTCAACCACGAGTTTTATAGAAGGTATGTTTCCGGTAGACCGAGACTTGAAGGTGGTAGATTAATTCTCGAACTTCTTGGAGTATATGAGAAAAGGAATATAACCACTGAAGCTGACAAGGAGAAGCTTCTCAAAGAGTTTACTAATTACAAGAATAGAATATACCTTAGTTTAATCAGGAGAGGAGAGTTTAAGGTTAACTGGGATGCGGTAAAATTCATTATCAAAGCTAAAGAGCAGGGGGTCATTCAGGTCCTAGCGTCAGCTTCTAAGAATGCTTGGTCTATAGCTAACATGGTTGAAGTCGAAGGTTACGGTAAATTAGTAAACATATTTGACATAGACGTGAGTGGTTTAGGTAAAACCAAAGCCGAGGTCTTTAGTAAGGCTATGAACCTAGTAAGACAAACTTACAATAGTATAAACTATCTTTTCATAGTTTTTGAAGACTCTCTTCAAGGATTACATGTTGCAAAGTCTTTAGGTATGAAGACAGTCTACTATGGAAACACACTTGAATCTACGGGTTTAGCTGATTATCATATATCTTCATTTAAGAGTTTAGATCCTATTTCACTAATTAAAGCCTTAAGGTGTAATTGACTAATGGAAATAACCTATCACAATACTCGAATAGACTATGATGAAGAGAGGAAGCTAGGTACAATACTAACTCTAGCTAATGGTAAAATTGGTGTTCGTGGAGAGTTAGAGCTTATCCCAATAGACTCTTGTACTCTAATCTCAGGAGTTTATAGTGATGTACCTATATTCCATAGGGATATAGTCTGCCTACCACGTACAGTAGGAGTATACATAATAGTCGATGGCACCCCCTTAAACCTAGTTGACGGGGGCTTTGAATTAAAGCGAACACTCGATATACGTACTGGGGTAGTAAAAACTAAGCTCACCTGGTCCAAAGGTAAGAGCTTGATTTATGAAAGTACACGATTAGTTCATAAAGTTAGGAAGAATATTATAGCTGTAAATTCACGTATAAGACCACAAGGGTTCCAGGGAGAAATAACACTTATTCTACCACTAGAGTTCGCTTCTTCGAATCCTTTACCCCCGGGAAATATCAGTATTAAACATTATAGAATATGTAAGGTCAAAGGGTGTGATGACACAATAGTTACTGATATAGAAACACTTGATGATAAGTATGGGATCACCATAGCACTAAAGAGTGTAACTAATACTCAGTGTAAACGCCAGATAATTAGATTTCCTCATAGTATTGGAGAAGCATTATCATTTAAGGTTATGGGAGACAATGTTTATGAGGTTACGAAGTTCATTTCAATAGTGAGTAGTAGAGATGACCCATATTATCATGAGAAGGCTCTTCGAGAACTTCAGAGCGCTATACAGCTTGGATGGGATAACTTATATCGTGAACATGCTGAGTGGTGGAGGAATACTTGGAATAAATTAAACCTCCATGTAGATGGAGATGAGGGTGTAGAGAGAGCACTATGCTTTAATGCATTCCATTTACTCCAGTTAGGTGATGAAGACTCAGAATACTGTATGATTCCTGCACGAGGCCTTCATGGTGTAGGCTATAGAGGACACATATTCTGGGATGCTGACATCTATACATTACCCTTCTACACTCTAGTAAACCCAGTTATCGCCAGAAAAATGCTAACATATAGATATAGGTTGCTTAAGGCGGCACGTAAAATGGCTAAAGAGAGAGGCTATAGGGGTGCTATGTACCCTTGGGAGGCAGCCGATGTAGACTATGATGTAACCCCAGACAAGGTACCATTAGACATTAAGTGGGAGAAATGGATAAAAATATGGACTGGTGAAGAGGAGCAACATATAACAGCTGATATAGCTTATGCTGTAGACTTTTACTACCAGTATACTTTAGACGACGAGTTTATGGAGAAGTATGGACTTGAGATAATATTTGAGACTGCAAGGTTTTGGGCATGCCGTGTTGAATACGATAAGGATAGAGGAAAGTATGTTATAAGGAGAGTTACTGGACCTGACGAATACCATGTTCATGTAGACAATAATTTCTATACTAACATTATGGCAAGATGGAATCTCCTACTCGGAGTAAAATACTATAATTTAGCTCTAGAAAGGAATGAATGGAAGAAGATTGTCAGCAAACTTGGAGTAAGCAAGAGAGAAGTCGAAACATGGTGTACTATTGCTAGTAAAATATACATACCATGTAGTAGTGATGGATTATATGAACAGTTTGAAGGCTACAGTAACCTAGAAGACTACACCATTAATAGTTTGGAATGTTTAGGTCAAGAGTGCCTACCTGAAATTGTAAGAAATCGTTTAGAGAAGACGAAGATTATAAAACAGGCTGACGTCGTTATGGCATTTCATTTACTAGGAGATTTATTCAGAAAGGAGGATATGTTAAGGAACTTTAATTACTACCTTCCTAGAACTACACATGAATCCTCATTATCACTATCAATATATGCTTCAGTAGCAGCTAGACTAGGATTAACTAGTCTAGCATACAAACTATTCAGGAAAGCGGTTAACATAGATCTACAAGACATATACGGTAATACTAGAGATGGCATACATGTTGCATCAGCTGGTGGAGCTTGGTGTTCTTTTCTCTTTGGCTTCTTAGGATTAAAGGTACATAACGATAACCTAACCCTTGACCCTAAGATTCCAAAGCACTGGAGGAAAGTAAGCATTAATGTAGTATTCAGAGGGGAACTAAAGAATATTAAGGTGGAGTAACAACAGTGTACAGGTTTAAACAGCTCATTAAATGTGTGAAAAATTTATGTCTCACCATATATAATAACTCTATAGATCCACAGTTAACCCAATGGTGATAACGCAATGTTTGATAAAGACATTGAAGAGATAATCATGAGACTTAGGAGCTTAGGATTAACCCTCTATGAGGCAAAAGCCTACATAGCCATATTAAAGAAGGGTGTTATGACAAGTACTGAAGTGGCTAAAGAAGCTGGCATCCCCCAACCACGAGTATATGATGTACTTAAGAGTCTCGAGGAGAAAGGGCTCATACTAGTATCTAAGGGTAGACCTAGACTCTATAGAGCGGAAAATCCACGTGCAAGCCTGAAAAGGCTAATAGATAGGATTAAGGAGAGGATCATAGAGGATTATGAGAAATCAGTAGGCGTTCTAGAAAGGATATACTTAGGAGAACACGGACGTAAAGATATAGGTGAAATATGGAAGCTAGATACCGAACAGAAAATCTACGATAAAATACACAACATACTAGATGACGCCGAACATGAACTTCTCATATCAGCCTACAACCATATGATGGGGAGACTTAAAAACCAACTTAAGAAGCTTAGTAGGAGAGGAGTCAGTGTATGCCTCATAACATATGATGTCATCAATCCACAAACATACGTTGATGAACATAGAATTAGAGAGACCCATGGAATAGTGATCGCCATACCAGATAGGAAGGAGCTTGTATTCGTCACTAACTGGTTTGATCCATCAAAGCTAGTGCCAATAGGCTTCTATACACAGAACACACACCTACTCAAATTATTCACTGAATACTTCCTACACAATCTAAGAGATCTATCTAAACCAATATACATAGGGTTTGGTGAAAGTGTCTTCATTAGGAGATTTGTTAACCTTAACAGAGCCATCGACATGATTAACATGCTAAAGAGGAGAGGTAGAAAAGTCCACGTTAAGGTTAAAGGAAAATACGTTAACTCTGGTAAAGAAGCTATTGTTGAGGGTGAACCTGTGGGTACAAAATACGACCTATATGCTGGTATCGCTAGAATAATATTAAGGACAGGGGACAATAAACTAATGACTATTGGCGGTTGGGGGGCATTTCTCGAAGACATAGAGGCAGAATTGGTGGAAGTTATATCCTGATTTTTAATGATAGGAACTTAACAAGAATTCTTACTCCAAATAACTAAATTATACAATTCTTCTTAATAGTCTATTTTTCAGTGCAAATTAGCATAAACTACACTATTCACATGGTTATGATTGATGAAGTTCCGTAAGAATTATATACTACCTGCGAGTAATAAAGTATTGTAGCCTTAACAAATCTACTTTGGGGGTATGTTTTGAATTATTATGGGGCAATAAGTAGAACTTCTGCAATAATCATAGCGGTCATACTAATTGTAGCCGTTGGCGCAATAGCCTTCTATACTACACAAAAACCAACACCAAGTCCAACAACAATCATCCAAACCCAAATACAGACGCAAGTAGTAACCAAGACCCTTGTCCAAACGCAGACACAAACACGAATACAAACCCAAGTATTCATCAGATTTGCCGGTTGGAGCGCTGGAGAAACTGAAATGAAAAACTACGAGAAAATAATCAAAATGTTTGAGGAAAAGAATCCAAGGATAAAAGTGAAGTACGAAGTTATCACACAAATGTTCCACGAGAACATAATGGCATCTTTCGGTGCTGGCGTCGCCCCTGACGTATTCTACTTAGACTCAGCATGGGCCCCAATATTCATTGAGAAAAAGGCCCTATTACCAATATCAGATTACGTATCAGAAGACTTCATAAACCAATATTACAGCTTCTTATTAAAGCCATTCAAAGGTGCTGATGGAAAACTATACGGCCTTCCTAAAGACTGGAGCATGCTAATACTCTTCTACAATAAGAAACTATTCAAGAAAGCTGGCCTCACAAAGCCCCCAGAAACATGGGAGGAGCTTGAACAATACGCTAAAATAATCACTGATAAGACTGGAGTACCCGGCTTGGCAATATACCTTGGAGGATTCAATAGATACATGCCTGTAGCTTTAAGCAATGGAGCCCCAGAGCCATGGTTCAGTAAGCCCGAAGACGCATCATGGTTCGATAATGATGTTGTAAAGAAGACTATGGAATGGTATATCAACCTTTATCTAAAAGGTAAGATTGGCAGGGAGAAAGAAGGTCTGAAACCCTACGTTGTTGCACCGCAAGATGTAGGTGCAGGATGGCTTGGTGACGCTTTTGGCGGAGAAAAAGTTGCTATGGTCATTAGCGGTAACTGGATGATACCATTCCTTGCTGACCAATACCCGAATCTCAAATTTGGTGTAGACTGGGATATAGCCTCACTACCACGAGGCTCTGTTAAGAGAGTTACTATGGCCTACACTGTTGCATTAGCTATTAACGCAAAGTCTGAGCATCCTAAGGAGGCTGTAGAATTCGTTAAGTACATTCTAGGGCCCGAAGGGCAGAAGAAGCTCGTTGTAGAAATGGGTCATACACTACCATCAATAAAGGCTCTGGCCAAGGATTCAGCAATGTGGCCTGAGCATGCGAAGTCACTATCATTCATTGAGAAGTATGATCATGTACAGATATTCCTCTGGGGTCCGAAGAGTGGTGAACTAGAGAGCACTATAAGCGATATTATGGCTTCTGCTATGAGAGGAGAGATAACTATAAGTAAGGCTTTAGACTCTATGAAACAAGCTGTTCAGGAAATGCTTCAGAAATAAAGGGATATGAGTGGAAGGGAGTGAGTAATTGAAGCTCACTAATTTTTCTTTAACCCTCATAAAATCTAAGATTAGTAAGTCTTTTGAAAAAACTAGACAACGCGAAGTACTTGCAGCTCTTACACTTATAGGTGTAGCTGTAGCCTTAAACATGACCTTTGGTTATTTTGCTGCACTATTCGCATTATACCTTAGTTTCTTTAAGTGGGACTATATAGGCCCTATGGAGTTTGTTGGATTAAGAAACTTCGAAATACTATTTAGAGAGCTAGTTAGAGGGTTACATGGTGCACCATTCTTTCTAGCACCATTCTATACTGGATTAAGAAATATACTCCTCTATACAGCTATAGTAGTTCCAGCACAGACCATTTTAGCTATGGTGCTTGCAGCGTTTGCTAACCAAAAGATAAGGGGTGTACAATTCTATAAAGTCTCATACTTTCTACCGGCTGTAACATGTCCTGTCATAGTATCACTAATATTCATATGGTTGTTTATGAAGAATGGTCTCATAAACTACTTTATCCAAATGGTGATTCCCGGGTTTGCGCCAGACTGGATTAATGATAGAAATTACTTACTATACGCGATATCGATAGTCGCAATATGGGGTACAAGTGGTCACTTTATGGTATCCTTTTTAGCAGCAATGCAGTCTATCCCTAGAGATATTTATGAGGCTGCAATGCTTGATGGGGCAGGACCTATTAGAAGATTCATATATGTAACTGTTCCTATGCTTAAGCCTATGATAGTTTATGTGGTTGTAATGGGCCTTATTGGAGCGCTCCAAATGTTCGATTTAGCGTATGTTATGGCTGGTCCTAGTGGTGGACCTGGTGGAGCAGGATACACTATGGCTCTCGACATCTATAGGGAAGCGTTCCTTAAGTTAAGGCCTGGTGTTGCTGCAGCTAAGAGCTTATTCCTGTTCACACTAATCTTCATTGTAACATATGTTTTCCAGAAGAGGTTCAGGGTGATAGCAGCAAGATGAGAGTGAAACATCATAAGCTCTTGAAGAGTGTATGGCTTTTAATTACATATATTATTCTGACATTGTTTGCACTAGTATACTTAATGCCGTTTATTAGGTCCTTCATAGCATCCTTTATGACGTGGGCTCAAGCTTCAAGTTATCCTCCAGAATGGCTTCCAAGCCCCTTCACTCTTGAAAATTATCTTAAAGTGTTAAGGCTTGACCTATTCCCTAGATGGGTGTTCAACACTGCACTTTATGCTGGAATTATTGTTGCAGGAAATGTATTCTTTGCCACAATGGCCGGTTACGCATTTGCTAGATTAAGGTTTCCAGGTAGAGATGCATTATTCTCAGCACTACTAGCATTACTCATGGTTCCAGCTTTTGTAACATTAGTACCAAGCTACATTATAGTCTACAAGCTAGGATTAATAGACAATATACTTGGACTCTCACTTCTAAGCTTAGTTCATGTATCAAGTATATTCCTCATGCGCCAGTACTTCCTATCATTACCGCAAGACGTCTTTGATGCAGCCCGTGTCGACGGTTGTGGGCCGATAAAAACATTCTTTTACATAGGATTACCATTAGCGAAACCAGCATTAGGAGCCGTAGCAGTATATCAGTTTCTTGGAGCATGGAATGCCTTCCTAGGCCCCCTAGTGTTCCTTCGTTCACCTGAGAACTTCACATTACCCGTTGGACTTAGTTTTGCATTCCAGAGAGCAATGTGGACAGAGTACACACCTATAATAGCAGGCTCCCTTATAGCAGCAGCACCAACAATCATATTATTCATCGTGCTTAACAAGTACCTCATAAGAGGTATAGTTATAACGGCTGGTAAAGGTTAAGAGCCATGGCTCGTGTGTACTTGGAAAATGTGGTTAAACGTTTCGGTAGAGTAGTAGCAGTAGACCATGTGACATTGGAGGTTAGGGATAAAGAGTTTATGGTGCTATTGGGTCCTAGTGGTTGTGGAAAGTCAACAACTCTAAGACTCATAGCGGGACTTGAAACACCAGATGAGGGAAGAATATGGATAGGTAACACGGTGGTTAATGAGGTTGACCCTACAAAGAGAAATATTGCTATGGTGTTTCAGAGTTACGCATTATACCCTCACATGACAGTCTATGGTAACATAGAGTTCCCTCTCAAAATGGCTCATGTACCGAAGGAGGAGAGGAGGAGAAAGGTAATACAAGTAGCGAGATTCCTAGGCATCGAGGACTTACTGAACAGGTATCCTAAACAGCTTAGTGGCGGTCAGCAGCAACGTGTAGCCCTAGCAAGGGCTATAGTACGTGAGCCAGAGGTGTTCCTACTCGACGAGCCCTTAAGCAACCTTGATGCTAAGCTAAGGGTTAAAATGAGGTTTGAGCTTAGAAGACTACTTCACGATGAACTAAAGACAACAACAATCTACGTTACACATGATCAGGTTGAAGCAATGACTATGGCTGACCGTATAGCAGTAATGAACCAGGGTAGAATAATGCAAGTTGCATTACCTATTGACGTCTTTGATAAACCTGCAAACACATTTGTAGCAGGATTCATAGGGGTGCCGCCAACGAACTTTCTAGAAGGCGTAATCACCGTTAAGAATGAAAGATTAGTATTCAGCACTGGACCATTAGACCTTACAATACCGGAAGAATACCATGATAGGCTAGAAGGATATGTAGGTAGAGAGGTAATAATGGGTATAAGGCCGCAAGATATCACTGTATCTAAGGAGGCAATAGAAAATTCGTATCCAGCAAAGATAGTGGGGTATGAGCCTTTAGGCACAGAGACATACATACACTTCACAATAAACGATAATAAGGACTATGTGGCAGTAGCATCAAAAGACATGAAGATAAAGCTAGGAGAAACCATATACTGGAAGCCTAATTCAGCAAAACTATACTTCTTTGACAAGAGAACACAAAAATCCATACTATACTAACATATGAAACCAACTAGGTACCTGTAGTTAGAAAAATAGAAATACTTAACATAACCTACTATTACGTTAAAGATGTAAGGTCATATAGGTTGTGATGGTATTATTTCTCTGTTTACTAGATTTCCCTAAGTGCTAGTAATTCTTCGGGTATCTCCTTGTTCTTAGCGATCTCGCGGAATACTAGTGCACTTGGCCTTAGATACCTCTTCTTAGTATTGTAGTCTACATATGCTAGTCCAAATCTCATACTGAAACCTCTAGCCCACTCATAGTTATCTATAAGTGACCATATAAGATACCCTTTCACGTCAACTCCTTCCCTTAATGCCTTATGAAGCATGGTTAAGTGTGAAATAAGATATCTTGGCCTTAAACAGTCTTTCTCATCTGCTACTCCATTCTCGGATATAACAATGGGTAGCCTATATCTCTCGTAAACGGCTTTTACTATATTGTATAATCCTTCTGGGTAAATTTCCCAACCAATATCACTTACAGGTCTTCCGGCCTTCGAGATCCCTCTTGGCTGGCAAAGGTTACCATAGCCTGGAATAAACTTATACCCTAATTTCTCATCTCTAGTGGCAACTGCTCTAGTATAATAGTTTAATCCTAGCCAGTCAATTTTACCCTTCAAGTCAGCTCTATCAATACTAATACTTAACGATGTACCTGTTCTCCTGAGAGAGGTCTTCCCCTCAACTATGGCGTCCATGAACATGTAGTTAGCTTCATACATTGCCTCTTCAACAGCCTCTTTATCTTCATCTCCTCTCAACGGGTCAACCCATGTGAAAACATAGATTATTCCTACAGGCTTCTTTGAGTAATACTTTATTGCATCATAAGCTCTAGCGTGAGCTTGAATAAGATTGTACATTGCCTTCAGAGAGTACTCTACACTTAGTATTCCAGGTGGAAAACCAGACTTAACATTAATGAAGCCGTTAACGTATACTGCCGTAGGCTCATTCATAGTACTCCAGTAGTCAACAAGGTCGCCAAGCCTCCAAGCAACATAGGCAGCATACTTAGCAAACTCGATAACAGTATCATCACTAAGCCATCCACGAGGGATATGGGGGTTAGCTGGATCCTTACGTAGCTTAAGGGGGTCATGAACCCATATGGGTAATGTGAAATGGTTCAAGTTAAGGATAACCTTTTTACCCCTACCCTTCCAGTCAGCTAAAATCTCTCTATAACGTTCTATCGCATTCTTATTAGCAATTTCATCTAATTTTCTAAGATGTTTCTCTTCAATATGAACGGATACTATGCCTCCATCCTCATCCCTACCGACATCAACCTTGACATTATACGTTGGCTTAGGGAATATACGGCTCCACTCAGTACAAAACCTAATAACATTCATTCCAAGCTTTACAGCAAGATCATGATCAATCCTATATAAATCCCAATATCCAGGTCCATGCTCTGGTAAATCACCACTCACAAGTCCAGCCATAATATTCTCTACGTCTCTACACCAAAACCACCAATCACTATAGGGATCCTCAGATCCCGGAGTCCCCATTTCAAACTGAAAACTAGACATCGAGAAGCCAAACATAAATTCCTTACCGAACGTTAAGCTCAAGCTATAACACCACAGGATAAGAAACAAACATTCGAGTAAATAAATACAACACAAAAAGATAAAGTTGTAAACCATTAACCTCTATAAGCTATCGTCATGACCCTTACTTCTTCCTAACACATCATTTATAGTATTCAAATAAACGATAACTAGAGTGGGATAAAAGAGACGGGTAGTAATGCCTACCTTCTCCTCATTAATATAATGAGAAGCAGTATAACCGCTGTGAGCACTATTAAAGTAATGTATGGTATTGTAGTGTATTCTCCCTCTACTTGTAATGTTGTTTGTGGTAGTATGTTACTTAGCTTATAGTAATGGACGGTATTCTTAGTAGCTATAACAGCTAAGTACTTTAAATCAGATGTTATTGAGAGACGTTTCTCCACAACGCCTTTTTCAGGTAACTTTATTTTCCAAACAACATTACCATCATGATCCAATATTACTATGTGGGAGCCAGCCGCTATAACATACTTGCCATCTCTGGATAATACTGAGTGAAAATAGAATTCTTTGCCAGACTCTCTAGGGTAACTCCATAAGAGCCTTCCATCACCACTTAATAAATGTACTATACCATCCTTATCATTAGCTAAAATGTAATTCTCATTTTCTGAAACATCCACACTAATTATTGGGGCTTTCCGTCCATCTTTAATCGTTGTTTTCCAGATAGTCTTTTTCTCCATTAAGTCTATGGCTAAAATAGTTCCATTACCTAATCCCAATATCAGTTTCGTATTTGTAAGTGATATATCCATTATTAATGTATTCAACCCCATAGACCATAAGGTCCATGATTCACTATTGCTAACATCGACTAAGGCTAAAACACTCCCTCTATACCCATAAGCTACCGCAATAATACTTCCTGAAGGACTAGCTTTGGCCAAAACCCATGGGGTTCCAGCAATAATCATTTTCCTCGTTCTCTCCTGCTGCTTCTCTGGTGTAGGTATCTTTATGCTACCCCCAAGCTCACCCTTTAGGTTAAATAAGTGGACATTACCCCATGTAACAGCTGCTACTCCACCCCTAAATGGGGTTAAAGCTTTAACATTACCCTCAACAAGCCTAGTCCATAACCCCTTACCCTCCTTATTCAAGAGGCTAACTCTACGTAAGGAAGCCACTACTACATACTCTCCATCAGGCGTGGCTATTGCTTTAAGTGGTGGTCCTACAGGCTTACTCCAAACAATCACTCCATCACTTGAAACATAGTGTACCCAGCCCTCAGATACCGCTAAAAGACTGCCGTCTTCAATAAGCTGGAGTCCTCTTAAACGGTCACTACAGTTCAAAATCCAAAGTAGAGGAGGCTTCTCAACCTTAACTACTTCAGCCACTTTCCTCTTAGAAACAGGTGTAATAGTACCCTTAAACTCCTTTCCCTTAAGCAAGTAGAGTCCATAACTATCGCCAGCAGCCACTAATGACGCATCCTTGGTAATTCCGACTCCAAAACATGCACCTAACTTTTGTAACTTTAGAGTCCAAAGAATAGCACCATCACTCCTAACTAGTACTGCTTTAGTTGGAAACCTGCTATTATCAGCTACTATAGTGTAGCCGTTATCGGAGACTGCTATTGGCGTCACACAATCCTTACCATGAATATAGCTCCAAAGCATCCTTCCATCATTATCATAGCACCATGCACCCTTCCATCCCCCGATAACTATGTATTTACCGTCACTACTTACATCAACATAGAATAATACCGTGCCAGTACTAGCATTCCAAAGCTCCCTACCAACATCATTGTAAACGTGTAACATGTTATGCTCAATAACAGCTACTATACACCCATCAACACTAGCATCAATAGCCTTAACTAATGAGGGGAGTTCTCTTACCAAAGCAATCTTCCCATCATTATTCACAAATATAACCTTCTTACCAGCAGATGCGATTATACCCTTACTTGTAAAGCATACAGAAGGTTCAACAGTGGAGCCATTATGAATCCTTCTCTTCCATAAGATATCACCTTTCGCTGTTAGAAACTCTAATATAGCCCCTCTATCATCTTCCTTCCTATAGCCTGCAATTAATGCTATATAATCTCCGTTAGGTGAGAACGCTACTTTACCGTTTAAGGCGTACTTCTCAGTAAAGTTCCAAACTACTTCGCCATCAGTGTCATATGCTACTACCGTCACAGAGGTTACCTCTTTACCTTCAAGAGTTTCAGTAACAGTTGTGTAACAAACTACAATAGTGTCCTCTCTAGGACTTATAACGGCATGAGTGATGAAAGTATCCTCTCTTACACGAATGTTAAATAATATATCCCCTTGCACATTAAGCCATGCTAGTGTACTCATACGCCATGTTAATATCAGTTTTCCACTTCTCGAGAATGTGACATGCTCTCCATTAACACGTTTAAACCATAAGATAGGACCATCAGAGGCAGCAACAGTAATCATAGGAGATATTATACAAATAATACATAATAATATTATTAATATTAGGAGTGCTCCTGGCAGACACTTTATCCCTTTCATCAGTATTCTCCTTAGAGGAGGGCTTTCTATATAGCTGTCATACCCCATTAGGGGTGGAGTGAAATATAAAAATTATCACTATTCACAATACATACTATTCATAGAGTGGTTTATTTAGAATAAGATGAAATATGACAAAAACATCGTCAGCATCATGGTTAATAGGGAAAAGCTCAGCCCAACACTTACTCAAGGCTTCATATAGTTAAGCTCAACAAGAAGACACTATGATGTCTTTAATGTTATTCTTCCTCCTCCTCTAGCTCCTCCTCTTCTTCCCATTCTTCTTCGGACTCTTCCCCTTCCCACCATCTCCTCTTGGACATGATTCTTACCCTCTTTTCGACAATTAAGGTTATGGTGTCATTAATTATTCTGGTGGTTTCTCCTCTTTTTCCTACCCTTCTTTTTAGCCATGAAATTAACCCTCTATCCTCCTGGGAGCTGGCTTCATAATCTACTCCACCAGCCCCCAAATACATGAAAGAGTTGTGTTAGCCAATTAGAGATATAATGTCTATAGAGCCTGTGGAGTTATGCCACTAGTAGAATGAAACCTGGTATCTATGTATAATCAGCCCATCTAACACACTAACAAAATGATGCACATGAAACTACAACAATAATATAAATGTTGGTATCTCCCCCGCCTTAAGTAGAGAGTGAGATCA
>CAZTBM010000037.1:0-15799 GCA_964611985.1 uncultured Desulfurococcales archaeon
ATAAGTAATAACCTAATGGAGCCTTCGGCAGGCTTTGCTAGAGCTGAAGAATTGAGAGAACGAGCTGAAAAAGCAGCGAAAATAGTGCTAGAGGCATTAAAAACAATAACACTATAATTATAATTTAACTTTTTAAATTATTTTGAATAATTCAATCTATTATTTACTGGCAAGGTCATATTTTAGAAGTAGTTTGGTGGGCCCGCGGGGATTTGAACCCCGGACCTCCGCCTTTCTTAGGGCTTAAATAGAGCCCTCGTAAGGGCGGCGTCCTAACCGGGCTAGACGACGGGCCCACAGTCATTTAGAGACTTAATATTAAGGTGTATTTAAAGTGTACGCTTAGACTTTTCTTGAGTAGTAATCTTTTTCCTTCAAGCTCTCATTTTAGTTTATTAGTCTTGAATACACTAAATACAACGGTAGTGATGATAGCCTCCGACACCGAGCGAGTGTTTTAATGCGATGATGTCGCCCTGCGATACTGAAATTACTTCATCACATAACCTGTTTGAGTTTTCTCAGCTTCACCTAGAACATAAAGTACTCTTAATGCTAGTGTGACTAATCGGGGAGATAGGGATAAGGCTTCGGCAACATCACTTGGCTTGAAACATTGTCCTGGCATCTGCCTTAAGATAGATCTTACTTCATCAACTATATTCTTAGGTATTGTCCATACACTAATTTTAGTACGTTTAACTGAGATCAAGTAGTATGTTGTGCCAATTAATGTAACTAGCTGGTTATGAGATATTATAGTCTTAGAAAGTAGTTTCCTTAATAAGTCAGTATAGGAATCTTTAATCTTGTAGTAAAATAGGTCTCCACGTTCTATTCTATCTATTATGCCGACCTTATTCATATGCCATAGTGCTCTACGAGTTATAGCCGAACGCACTCCAAGGGCTTCAGTAATTCTTGAGACTGGAATGTAATCTCTAAGATCAAGCATTTTAATAATGAATGGGATAATCCAAGGTCTACGGATGATTAAGTCATAGATTTTAGCTGCACTAGAATTCCTAATCCTAATAACCATAAATCATCACACTTAGCTACCTCACTATGATGTAAAAGCTAAAGTTCATGCTATAAATATGTTTCACTGAAGCCGGATAGTATGTGAAATAAGGCTATCATTTAACTTAAGTTTTGGAGCCGGGGGCGGGATTCGAACCCGCGTAAAACGGGTTTCCAACAACGGGCGGTTAGAAGGGGCCCTACTGCAGCCCGCCGCCTAGACCTCTCGGCCACCCCGGCTCCTATGTATTCTTATGTTGACTCTTGTGTTTTTAACTTTTCTTCTCAAGTATGGTAGTAAGGTTTTTTATTGTAATGTTTCATAGGGTTGAAGGGGAAGTAGATAGATGAGCAGAAAAAATGTACTAAAGCTAGTCATAAGTAAGCTTAAGGGTAAAGGGGTTGATTGTGTAGTCATCGGTAGCGATGTACTAGAACTTGTAGGTAAGATTAAAATTAGCGAAGTAGACGACATTGATCTTTTTGTTACAAATAAAAGCACATTGATCGAAGAACAGCTCTTTAGAAGCTTAGCAAAAGAGAATAATTGGTACTATTCCACAACATGGCTTGACACACCAAAATACATCATACCCTACGGCGGTCACGAATACCATGTTGAGTTATATGAAAACATCTATGACTTCTACGTCCCACCTGAACTTCTAGATTCAAGTATAAAAATAAAATTAGATAAAGAAGTCACATGTAGAAGTCTAAATGTAGAAGCTTACATAATACTAAAAGCTAAAGCAGGTAGACAGAAAGATAATGAAGACCTTAAGAGAATGAGAGAACTAGTATCTAAAGGTAAGTTAAAGATAAGTAGCAAAAGAATACAAGAATACCTTACATACATTCCTGAAGAAGAAAGAAGTATGGTCGTAAATAAACTTGCGAAGTACAAGTTTATATAAAGGTAATAATTGAATTACTAAATTAAATTAGTAACTTTATCTAGCTCACTTTCGTGCTCCCTTTCGTTTTGGTCTAAGATTCTTACTCTTACAACGTCTACATTTAGTAGCTCCAAGAGGATTTAATGCGCCACACTTCCTACATACCATTTTGTTTAACTTACGTTCAGTAGCAATCTTTAGCTTAACTGGATCAGTAACAGGCATTATGATACACCATGGCTCCGTGATTCTTATCTCTCTTGTCGTTAGGAAGTTAACCTAGAAGTAATTAAATATTTCTATCTTATCTAAGGACTAAGATGTACATAGGTCCTCATCGGCGTATCGGATTGCTCCGAAAGAAAGATAAGGGGGATTGACTCTATTTGGGGGTTAGGCTAGTGTCTAGATAATAACCATGCGGAGGGATGCGTAAATGAAAACGCCTCTATGCCATATCTGCATAAAAAGTGGTATACTCTGCCCTCGATGCCAGGGACTAGTTGATAGTGGAGAGTACGATGAGGTTGACATTGACGTTATGAAGGCGTTGCTTGAGTTAGAGTCGAAAACATTTCAAGAGCTTAAAAATATGAGCTATCATAAAAGCTATTTAATAGGAGACTTACTTGTAGTTCAACTTTCAGGTAAGCCTCTTTCACCATATCAACTATCGAGACTAGCAAAACACATAGCTGACAAGCTTAGGGATAAATATAATGTTAAAGTACGTGTAGTTGAGAAAACAGGAGACCTACGTAAAATGGCATCACAGCTACTATCACCCGCAAGAATACTTGGTGTTAACACTCTGTGGCTTCCAGACGGATCATTTGAAAGTATAATAAGGATAAGTAGGTATGATGAAAAAGTACTTCCAGCACAAAAGGAGATACTAGAGGAGGCTTTATCAAAGATATTTAAAGCTACAGTAAAGGTAAGATTTGAATAAATTCAAGAAGTACTAGATAAGAAATAATAAACTTCATTTATCCTCTTTATGTAAAGTGTATTGGATCACACTTCATAAACTCCCTTAAAACAATAGTTGCATACATGCCTTTATCTAAGGAGAAACTAAATAGAACTGTTTTGTCTTGTTCATTACTTAAGTTGTATGTAAAATATTGAACTTGGAATGGAGTATACCTTAACGTTCCGTGAAGTACTATTTTTAACTCATTAATCTTAAATGAGTTAAAGTTTATACCTTCATTTTCTAAAATCTCTTTCACTATGCACCATGAGTAGTGTTGAGGTAAGCGTTTTATCCTGAATCCAGGTACAGGTAATAATATGGTCTCATTTTGAGATAATAGTTGGCCCATTCTCTCGTATCTTATCTGACCTGATCTAATGTTTAATACTAAATCTCCTTCTATGGCTTCTCTAGGTTTAAGCCCTAGCTCTAAACGCTTTGATAATATTAAGTTATATATGTATGATTGATATGCTTGGATAAAGAGCTTAAGTAAGCCTCTTGGTAATTTTCTTAGAATCTCTAATGGTTTATAACCTTCAATTAATAATTTAAGTATTTTCCGCTCATACCAGAACTTTTTGGGCATAAGTTTTAATGCCTCATTATATTCTCCTTCTTCAGCTAGCCTCCGTGCCTCTTTTAATATCTCATGTTCGTAAGGATAAGGATGACCTATAAGCTCATTTATCGCCTCTTCCCATAGTTTTAGGACTATATACTTACCTATGATATGGGTATTTGGCCTTCTTATACCAAATCTTTGATGTCCAAAGAATGAGGGTATTCCCATGTTTAATAGTATCTCTCGTTTTATACATTCTATTCTTTCACATAGGTTCTGTGTTATGGCATCATGTATTTTTATTATAAATCTATTACCTTTAAGTATACTTAATGAGATAGGGATGTATGAGTATCCTAAAAATTTTAGTTTAATCCTACCATCATCTATAATTATAGGTTGCTTAATATCATACAGACCTTCTAATAATCTAGAGGGTATAGAGATATACTGTAATGTTACAGCATTGGCATCCTTTAAACCAGCATATCCTATAACATTCTTCTTTAACTTGAGCCTCCTTGATATATGGTGTATCGCGTCTAAGGTGCTTAATTTATGCTTCTCTAAAAGGAATACACAGTAAGGACCCTTCTTCTGACTTATTTGGAGGAATGCCTCCTCTTTGACTATGAAATCATCTAATCTTAGTCTTGTTTTACCATTTATCCCTGGAGTTTTGGTGGTATAGAATTTTATGCCAATATTTTTCTCAATTTCATGGGCTTCAGGGTACATCAGATTTCTCCCATAACGTGGATTAAAGGTGGAGGTTTCTAGTTCATAGCAGTTTCATTTTGCCTGTAATTTTATCTACCATATTACTGGGTGCTGGACCTATAGCTACTGCAGTTAACGTATTGGGAGGTAATTCTGTTAAACCAGCATCACGTATAATTGCATATGGTAGACCGAGTTCCTCTGCTTCATTAGCTATTCTGATTAATTCATTCTCTGATGAAGCCTGTACAACAACTTTTTTCTGACCTTCTCTTAGCCATTTTTCTAGCCATTCACGTTTATGTTTAAATGCTTCAAAAGCAGCCGTAACTGCTGCATGGGCCACTTGTACGGCAATTTTGCCTTTACTCATGTTAAGGTCTGTCCTCACTGCTATAACTTGCTTGTACTTGAAGATGTTGTCCAAGTTTACTGTCACCCTTGATTTAAAGATTGAGGAAAAACTTATATATTAAGTATTGCGAGTTAAAGGAAGAAACTAATGGTAAAAAGGATTGGACAAGGCCAACATAGCATCATGTGGAGGTTAAACCCGATATGTCATCAAGTGCTATCTCGGGTTCTGGTTCATCGGAAGTGGTAGTTACACCTATTTGTACAAGCTGTAAGAGGCCTATACCTCCTACAGAGAAGGCTGTAAAATTCCTATGTCCAAACTGTGGTGAAGTTACGATTTGGCGTTGTAGTAAGTGTAGAAAACTATCAGCACCATATAAATGTGTTAAATGCGGGTTTGAAGGCCCTTAAAGTCCAGTGGTGATACATATGGCTAAAATACTTGTCACATTAAGAATATTCCCTGAAAATATAGACTACAAGGCCGAGGATCTAGTAAATTTAATTAAAGAAAAAATCAAAGATAAAAACTATGATGTTATAGGCTACGGTTTTGAACCTATAGCTTTTGGTCTTTCAGCATTAATATTAAACATAGTTATGCCCGAAAATGTTGAAGGCGGTACTGAAGAGCTCGAGTCACTAATTGGTGTTGTTCAAGGAGTAAGTCAAGTAGAAGTAGTTAGGGTTACAAGAGTAAGCTAGTAAAAGCATATTACAGAAAGCGACACACTCTATCCTAACACAATTGATAATATCATTGTCTACTAAAGATATATTTACTCCGTACATTAAAATAGAATAATGGTAGCGAATATAATAAGATGTGCACGTATAGTATCAAGTTTATGAGTGATAGTATATGACAATTATTAACAGTGGCTCTTCACGGGAGAAAAAACCAGAAGTAATACTTAGGGTTATGGAGGCCAAGCAGAAGGATGTTGGTAGAGGTAAAGTTAGAATAGACATTAACATAATGAAGAAAATAAATGTTGAGCCAGGAGACATAGTTGAAATTGAAGGCAGAAGGAAAACCGCAGCTATTGCATGGCCATCTTACGCTGAAGATCAAGGGCTTGATATAATAAGAATGGATGGTTTGATAAGAAAGAATGCAGGCGTAAGTATAGGAGACAAGGTCATAGTTAGAAAGGCTGATGTGAGACCAGCTATAGTTGTAAAACTGGCTCCATCATCCTTTACAATAACTGTTGATCCTGGCTTCATAAATTATGTAAAGAGGAGACTTATAGATTACCCTCTGGTTGAAGGAGACACCGTATTAATACCAGTACTAGGTCAGGCAATACCCTTTACTGTTGTGGCAACTAAGCCTTTAGGAGTCGTACTTGTAACTGCTGATACTAACCTCATAGTACTTGAGAAGCCGGCTGAACAAGCTAGAGTACCAAAGGTAACATATGAAGATATTGGTGGCTTAAAGAATGTTATCCAAAGAATTAGAGAGCTAGTGGAATTACCCCTTAAGCATCCAGAACTATTCAGAAGACTTGGTATTGAGCCTCCTAAAGGTGTCCTTCTTTATGGGCCTCCGGGTTGTGGTAAAACATTACTAGCAAAAGCAGTAGCAAACGAGACAGATGCTTACTTCATAGCAATTAATGGACCGGAGATCATGAGTAAATTCTATGGAGAGTCAGAGCAAAGACTAAGAGAGATATTCGAAGAAGCGAAGAAACATGCCCCGTCAATAATATTCATTGATGAGATTGATGCTATAGCTCCCAAAAGAGATGAAGTAGTAGGTGAAGTAGAAAGAAGAGTCGTAGCACAGCTACTAGCACTAATGGATGGTTTGGAAACCAGAGGAGATGTAATAGTTATAGCTGCTACAAATAGACCTCAAGCTCTCGATCCTGCATTAAGGAGGCCTGGTAGATTTGATAGAGAAATTGAAGTACCATTACCAGATAGACAGGGACGACTAGAGATATTACAGATACACACAAGGAATATGCCATTAGCTAAAGATGTTGATTTAGCCAAATTAGCCGAAATAACACACGGCTACACAGGTGCAGATCTTGCGGCATTGTGTAGAGAGGCCGCAATGTATGCTCTAAGAAGATACTTACCGAAGATAGACCTAAGCACTGATAAGATACCACCAGAAATTCTTGAAGAAATGGAAGTTACAATGCAAGACTTCCTAAACGCGTATAAGGAGATAATACCGTCAGGTCTAAGAGAGGTATATATAGAGATCCCTGAAGTAAGATGGACAGATATAGGTGATTTAGAGGAAGTTAAACAAGAGCTACGAGAAACTGTTGAGTGGCCTCTTAAGTATCCTAAGGCATTCAAGAGACTTAACATTAAGCCTCCTAGAGGTATATTACTCTTCGGTCCTCCAGGTTGTGGTAAGACATTGCTTGCTAAGGCTGTTGCTACTGAGAGTGAGGCAAACTTCATCTCAATTAGAGGACCTGAAGTACTAAGTAAATGGGTAGGAGAAAGCGAAAGAGCAATAAGAGAACTATTTAGAAAGGCTAGACAAGCAGCACCATGCATAATATTCATTGATGAATTAGACTCCATAGCACCGATGAGAGGGCTAGGTATAGGAGATAGTCATGTGACTGAAAGAGTTGTAAGTCAATTGCTTACAGAGCTCGATGGGATCCAGAGATTAGAAAACGTTGTTGTAATCGCTGCTACAAATAGACCTGATATAATAGACCCTGCATTATTAAGGCCAGGCAGATTTGACAAATTAGTCTATGTACCGCCACCAGATAAGAAAGCAAGACTAGAGATACTAAAAATACATACTAAGGACATGCCACTAAGTGGGGATGTAGACTTAGAGGAGCTAGCAGCTAAAACAGAGGGTTATAGCGGTGCTGATCTAGAAGCTGTAGTTAGAGAGGCCGCACTTTACGCCTTAAGAGAAGATATCAATGCGGCAAAGGTATGTAAGAGACACTTCGAAATGGCACTAAGAAAGATTAAGCCCTCAATAACAGATGATATGATAAAATTCTATATGTCATGGTTAGAACGTTCAAAACAGATATTACCTAGAGGGAGACTGCAACCAATGCCCTTCGTCTAATTATAAAACTTTTCTACATGGTTCTCTTATTTGTTGTGTTCAAAAGCTTATGATTAATGGTTAATGGGGGTAGATTACTATTAGTCGCATTTGGCGTAGAGAACCTTTAGCCTACGTCATTTATACGTTACTTAAAAGTAGAGATGCGAAAGAAATTTTAGATGAAGAATTATATGAAATGTTAAAGTATATTGTTCCCGATCTGTCATATCATGACTTTCTCAAAGCACTTTTAACACTTGAGGTTAGAGGCTTAGTTGCAGTATCATTGATACGTGAAGGCGTTAGAGTAGTTAGGCTCATAGACTAAAATAGCCTTGAACTAATCTATAATAACAATGTAAAGTACGATTAATAGCTTTAAAGGACAATTATGCTTGGGAAGACGTAATAGGTATAAGTAACACTTAGGAAATTATGACATATAGAGAACATATGAAGAGTGTGGAATAAGATATGGGTGTTAATTTACGAGAGTTAATTCCTGAGAACATTAGGAAAAGTGTTGACCTACCTGCCTTAAGGGGGAAGATAATAGCAATAGACGCATACAACGCATTATATCAGTTTCTCACTGCAATAAGGCAACCTGATGGTACACCATTAATGGACTCTAAAGGCAGAGTAACAAGCCATCTGAGTGGTTTATTTTACAGAACTATAAATATTATAGAGCATGGACTTAAACCAGTCTATGTTTTTGATGGGAAACCTCCAGAAATAAAGGCCATAGAGATTGCAAGAAGGAAGAAGGTGAAAGAAGAAGCCGTAAGAAAGTATGAAGAAGCTCTAGCTAAAGGTGACTTAGAGGCAGCTAAAAGATACGCTCAGATGTCATCTAAACTAACTGAGGATATGGTTGCGGATGCAAAAAAGCTATTGGATGTAATGGGAATACCTTGGGTCCAGGCTGAAGCAGAAGGTGAAGCTCAGGCTGCTTATTTATCAAAGAAGGGTGATGCATGGGCTGCAGCAAGTCAAGACTATGACTCATTACTATTTGGTGCCCCTAGACTTGTAAGAAACCTTACTATCACCGGTAGAAGGAAGCTTCCCAGAAAAGATGTTTACATAGAAATTAAACCTGAGATAATAGAGTTAAATGAACTATTAAAAGCATTAGGCATTACCCGAGAGCAACTTATCGATATAGCAATCCTGCTAGGTACAGACTATAATCCTGAAGGCGTAAAGGGGATAGGCCCAAAGAGGGCCTTAACGCTAATAAAGACATATGGTTCTCTTGAAAGAGTACTAAAAATTATACCTAAGGCGGAGTTTCCTGTTGACCCACTTAAAATTAGAGAGTACTTCCTAAAACCACCTATCAATCAAAATTATAAGATTGAATGGCGGGAGCCTGACGAGAAGGGTATAATAGAGTTCCTGTGCGGAGAGCGTGACTTCTCGGAAACTAGAGTTAAGAATGCTATTGAAAGGTTAAAGAAGGCTTACAGAGAGCACATTAAGGGTAGACAATTAGGATTAGAACTATGGTTTTCATGAACTTTCAGAACAAATAATATTCTCTTCCACTCTTCCATCCATATTTACCGATTAATGGTACAAAAACACATGGTATATCTTCTTTTATCTCAATCTTATCTTTAGATATCTTTTTCACCACAAGCAAGCGTTGGTAGAATCTATCCCCAGTTGGTATTATCATGATTCCACCTACTTTTAATTGCTCAATTAAAGGTTTGGGTATTGAGGGAGCAGCTGCTGTAACAATAATTCTGTCATAGGGGGCTTCTTTAGGGTATCCTAGAGTCCCATCACCTAAAATTACTATTACTCTATCCGCATAACCTGCTTTCTCCAGATTTTTCTTTGCAAACTCGACTAGCTCTGGTATTCTCTCTACCGATATAACCTTACCTTTGATTCGTGAATCTTTTGGTGCAACTATTTCCGCTATAACTGCTGCATGGTACCCTGAGCCTGTCCCGATTTCTAGAACCTTATGTCCGATATCCAAGTCTGCAAGTTCACACATTAATGCAACCATGTGAGGTGCACTTATTGTTTGCCCCTTTAGTATGGGTAAAGGCGTATCTATGTATGCTTGTCTACGATGTTGTGGTAGTACAAATTCCTCTCTTGGAACAGTCAACATAGCCTTAATGACCTTTGGCGTCTTAAGAACGCCTTCAGTAATAAGTCTCATAACCATATGTTCTCTTTCCTTCTTGAAATACTCCTTCTCCAATATATTCCACCAATAAGGTAATTTTATCACTACATATTTAGTGTAATATGGGATATTTAGGTGTTAAAGGCTAATACTTTACTGTAGGCTGTAAGAAGGGTGGGGCCTAAAAGGGTTGATTGATGTGGTTGTAATGAGATACGCTATAGAACATATTATAGCCTATGGACATAAAAATATTAAAGCCTCCCATAAGACAACAATTGAAATAACCCGAGAATCATGGTTAACTCCTAGAGGCGATTGTATAATAGGTGTAAATGCAAATAAGGGCCCAAAACACTTTAATAAAGAATTCAAGAACATTGTTCAAAACAATAACTCAATTATAATAGCTATATTAATCGTCAATGATGTTGTCGATGTAGTAGTGGGTAGAGGTTCTTCAAGTCTTACTCTCGATGACGAGGTTAAAGTGATTTTTAGAAAGAGTGAATATACTTGTCCTCGAACAGTAATGATTAGGGCAAATAAGGCAGCAGCTGATATTAGAAGAGAGTTGATAGAGATTCTTCGTAGTCAAGCTGAAAAGGCGATGATACATGTGTTTCTTCTCGCGTTAACGTACACTTAGTTGAGTAGTCAGAGTTCATAATCAAAGTTGAATTATCTAACGTGAAACATAGGCGTCTACTACATACAAGTACTTATAAGGGGCTGCCTCTAGTACGCTACGGGCATGTAGTATTTTAATAACTTTGCCGCCATTCATGATTATGCCTCTAACAAAACTAGTTAGGAAATTATCTAAAGAGTAATCAAAGTGATAATAATGTATTATTCCTCCCTCCTCTTTTAAGCATTTTAGTGCAGAGGATATGAATTCATGAGATCTCTCAGGAAGATTCATAATAACCCTGTCTACATTCTTAACTATGTTAGATGCAATAATACTAGAGTCCCCAAGGATTGGTATTATTTTTCCTTTTAATTTATTAATAATCATGCTTAAAGCTAAGCATATTATAGCGTTGGGATTGATGTCTGATGCAAAAACAGTTGCACTCTTATTATATGCTATATGAAGACTGAATCCACCAACACCAGAAAACATATCATACACTACTTCACCTTCATTAACTAAACCTGCCACTCTATAATGTTCATAACTTAAACTAGGATTAAAATAAACGTGAGGTACATCAACAACCATTTTTATACCATACTCTTTGTGTATGGTATAACATTTCTTAGTCCCCCATATTAGCTTTATTTCTCTTACTCTGAACTCCCCTTTAACTCCAGAAGTCTTTACATAGATTGTTCTAACGTGCTTATGTAGTTTATGTAAGGTCTCGCATATGATATTCCAGTGATCTCTTAGCGTGTGAGGTAGTTCTATAACTATTGTATCACCAATAATATCATATGACGATGGTATTTGGTTAATATACCCCTCTGGAATCCTGTCCCTTAACAAATCTCTTAGTCTGCATTTCACCATATAACACCATAACGTTAATTATCTCTCAGTGTTAATATAATCTAAGTGTCTACATATAATTAGTAGTGAAGGAGCATGGTGACACTAGTGAACATCGGCGTGAAGTCAAGAATAGACGATCCCGACCTATGGCCACATGTCAATCACATCCTAAACTACCTCAAAGATAAAGGTTATAGTGTTAAAATAGAGGAAAGCATGCCGATACCTAATTATGAACGGTTTAAACTCGACGATAAAGAGGTAAGTATGCTAGACTTATTAGTAGTCATTGGCGGTGATGGGACATTACTTTATACATTAAGCCATTTGCGTAAGAATATTCCACCTATAATGACTGTGAGATGGGGTCGTTATGGATTTCTCATGGAAATAGAGATTGATGAATTCAAACAATACTTTGAGAAATTCCTAGAAGGTAAGTATAAGATTAAAGAGGCGTCAAGGATAATAGGTTTCACCAATAGCATTAAGTTCCCTCCAGCACTCAATGAGTATCTCCTCGTAACTAAACATGGAAAAGTCGTGAAGCTTGAATTATACAAAGATGATGTAAAGTTATTCAGTATGGTAGGTGATGGGGTTATAGTTGCTCCTACAACTGGTTCAACCGCATATTCACTTTCATCAGGTGGTCCAATAGTGGATGAAGACCTAGATGTTATCGTTATTACTCCACTCAATCCTATACAATTATATCTAAGGCCTATAGTTTTACCTATAACTTCGACATTAAGCATACATGTACCTCAAGGTAGCAATAGAGTAAAGGTAATAGTTGATGGTATGGAAAGAGAATACATAAGCCCGGGTAGTACATTAACTGTGAAAAGGTATGATAAAATTAGACTTATCAGATTCAAAAACGACTATTATGATAGGGTGTTAAGGAGGAATATTATGTGAAGAAAGTGGCCATACTTGATACGTCAGCCATATTTACTGGTGTACTGAACTATATACCGTTTGATGTGGAAATATACATAACTAATTCTGTAATTTCAGAAGTAAGAGATAGTAATAGCAAGTATAGGCTTGAGACAGCATTACAGAGCGGCCGTGTTAAGATACTAAATCCCCCAACATCAATTGTTAAAAGGGTGTTGCAAGAAGGTAGCATGCTAGGTGAAATAATAAACCTATCTCAAACAGACATAGAGGTTGTCGCCTTAGCCTTATACTTTTATGAAAAAGGATTCGATGTTACCGTGTTTACGGATGACTATTCGGTCCAGAATTTATGTAAAAGGTTTGGTATAAAATTTACTCCAACAAAGACCGAAGGTATAAAGAAAGTGAGAAAATATATTTACAAGTGTCCTGCATGTGGCTATAAAAGTAAGGAATTACCTCCTGATAGAAAGTGTCCGATTTGTGGCTCTGAATTAAAGAGAAGACTGTTCAATAGGTAAATATTAGTGTTAGTGGTGTTAAGAAGTGGATTAAGGAGGGGAAGATACGTGCTATTCGTGTCGGTAGGTTCTGGATGATACCAGAAAGTGAGGTAAGGAGGATATTATCAGGGATTAAGCCATCAGAGGTAAGAGCTGTTATCTATGCTAGAGTTAGCTCCCATAAGCAGAAGAAAGATGGTAATCTTGATAGGCAGATTGAGAGATTGAGAAGTTATTGCTCTGCTAAGGGATATAAGGTTGTTGACGTGATAACTGATGTGGCTAGCGGGTTGAATGAGAATAGAAACGGTTTACAAAAACTCTTCAATATTGTTGAGAAACACCAAGCTGATGTAGTAGTTGTGGAATTTAAGGATAGGTTAACGAGGTTCGGATTCGATTATCTCAGGAGATACTTTGAATCACACGGCGTAAAAGTAGAGGTAGTAGAGGAGATAGAAAAGGGGTACATGGAGGAGCTTATTGAGGATTTCGTTACTATCGTGATTAGCTTTGCTGGTAGAATCTATGGTAAACGTTCACAGAAGTTCAGAAAGATAAAAAAGGTCATAGAAGAGGTGGCAAACGACGATTAAAACTATCGAGAAAACAATCAAGCTTAAACTACTACCACTGACAAACAACGAAAGAAATGAGCTACTCACCCTTCTAAACAATTATACATCAATGATACGAGAAGCATTAAACATTGTTATTGAGAATGATGTTCGTAGCAGGAAGAGGGCACATGAGCTATGCTATAGAGTATTGAGAGAGAAGTATCCTCACCTACACAATAAGTTTGTTCAGGAAGCATACAAGAGAGCTTTAACGATATACCGTAGCTATAGGAAGTTATTGAATAAGTGGAAGCGCTTACCGAAAAAGAAAAGAAGGAGAATATCACCACCATCACTACCTACGGTGGAAGATAATAGAGTCATAGAGCTACATATTGATACCTACAAGCTTGATAGGATACATGGCTTCTTAGTACTGACGGTGTCTAAGGGTGGTGGTGTTTATCTGAGATTCTTGGTAATGGAGTACGGATATGCTAGGAGAGAACTTAAAGGAGCTAAGTTAGGAAACTCTAAGATACTAGTTGATGGAAATGAAATATATCTTCTCTTAACTATATGTAAGAATGTTGAGATGAATGGGCATAGGAATATGCTCTTCATAGATATTAACGAGGATAGTGTTGACTGTCTATTAGTTAATTACGATAGGTATGAAGCCGTATTGTTCTCAGTAAGGCATGATATTAGGAGGATACGCACTAATTATAGGAGGATTAGAAAGAGTATCCAGATGAAGGTTAAGAATCTTAAGTTGAGGGATAAGCTTCTAGCCAAGTATGGTTCTCATGAAAGGAAACGTGTTGAGGATAGACTGAAGAAGATAACCACACTACTAGCAGAGATTGCTAAGGAATACAATGCTGACCTAGTTAGAGAGAACCTCAAAAACTTGAGACTCAATGGTAGGAAGAGAAGTAAACAACTAAACTACAGATTATCCACTTTCCCTTACCGTAGATTCATAGAGTATATTGACTATAAATTCTACGAGCGAGGATTGAGCATATTAGATGTTAATGCTAAGAAAACCTCCATCATTTGCCCAAAATGTGGTTACGTAGATAAGAGGAATAGGATTGATAAAGAAACATTTAGATGCAGAAAATGCGGTTTCTCCTTTAATGCTCAATATGTTGCCTGTCTGAATCTCTTCTCCCGCTCCAATGACGGCAGAGTAGCCATCAGGAGCGGGAAGTTAGTCCTCATAACCCGTAAGACCGCCCAAGTGGTGGCGGTCAATGTAGCTCCCAATGAGCCACCGACAAAGATGAGGTGGTTAAGGGAGAAGCCCGTGCCCGAACTAATCATAAATAACCAAAGTACCATAAGTGTCTAGGATAATGGACACGGGCAACCACTAACTAAATCCTAGTTAAGCTTCCTTAATTTAGCTATGAAGTAGCCTGGCATATCATGTTTATGAGGATAGAATCTTTGTGCACCACCATTCAATACCGTATCACCAATCTTATACTTCAAGTCTTCTAATTCAAACTTAAAGTGAGTTAAAGCATACTCTATGATTTCTTCATTCTCTTCTTTCGTTATCGTACATGTTGAGTATACGAGAATACCATCCTTTTTCAGAATATTATAAGCTGGTTTTATGAATTGTTTCTGATATTCTCTCAGAGTTAAGATGTCTCTGTAGCTCTTCTTATCGTAAACTTTAGGTCTAACACCAAGGGCTGAACATGGCGGATCTAAAATAACTTTATCCGCTTTAATGTTAAAGTCAACATCGAAATATCGAGAGTCAGCTCTAATTACAATTATATTCTTCAGTTTCATTCTCTCAATCTCCTCGGTCATACGTTGAATTCTTTTCTGGGAGTGGTCTACAGCTATAACTTTAGCTTTACACTCTGAAAGTATGGCTATGTGTGTGGTTTTACCACCTGGAGCGGCACACATATCAACAATGACTTCGTTGGGTTGTGGATCAAGTTCTCTAGAGGCTATTATAGCTGGGATGCTCTGATCGTAAATGTAGCCTTTACTGTATATGTCTAGCTCTCTCACCTTAGGTAACTTGAATCTTGAGATAAGGGTTGTTACAGCTAACCCTTTCCCACCTTTACGTATATCACTTGCATTAATATTGGAGACTCCCCAGCCTACACTAAACCCGTTAGGAGCATTAATAGTCACATAGTCACCTCTCTTTACAAGAGGATCAATGCTTAGTATGCCGGGCACATACAGGTTAGCACCTTGATAGACGCTTTCCGCAGCATACTTATCGGCAATTACAATCTTATCCTCGATAGGAACCTCAAAGGGTCCCTCCGTCTCAACTAAAACAACCTCACTAAACAGTGGGTGAACTCTAACATTGTAACCCAGTTTTGCAAAGTATTCAGCAATATAGTCGGTTGAAACAAGAATATTGTTAACTCTGATAGTAAAGTATCTTCCAGGATGCATTATGGCTATGAGATATTCCCTAACCATACCGCTAAGAATACTATTAAGTGCACTTATCAATTCATTATCGTAATCAAATAATTTAAAAACGTCACTCTCATTCATAATCAAAGCTT
>CAZTBM010000038.1:0-15216 GCA_964611985.1 uncultured Desulfurococcales archaeon
GAGGGCTCCCGTAGAAGACGGGGTTGATGGGGCGGGGGTGTAAGCCCCGAGGGAGCTTTGCTCCCGAGGGGTTTAGCCCGCCGCTCCCAATCGCCCGAGGCTGTAAACGCCTACTAAGCTGTGTAGTCGAGCAGTCTAGGCGAAATCCCTCACGGCGGGGTGGATGTGCTTTACAGAGAGAGTAAGACCTATACACAGCGCTCTCGTATTATTCTACTTCTTCTAGGTTATTCCTCTCAGAGTAATCTAGCTTAACATTTATTTGGATCCATTACCTCACATAGACTATGGTGTATAATGTTTTGAAGATAGTGGTACTCAAGATTAGTGGTAAACTATTAAACCCATATTATGAGCTGTCAAGTAAACTCTATAGTGAGTATAGTAGAATTCTAGGAGAACTCTATGATGAAGGCTACAGTATAGGAGTAATAGTTGGGGGAGGAGATCCAGCAAGAAAGTATATTGGCTTAGCTAGAGAGCTAGGAGTAAATGAGACACAATGCGATATAATAGGAGTTATGGTTTCAAGAGTAAACGCTCAAATACTCATATCACTACTAGGCTTGAAAGCATACCCTAAGCCACCAGAAAGTATAGAAGAATACCTTAGAGCATGGAGTACAGGACGAATAGTAGTCTCTGGCGGATTCCAGCCAGGACAATCAACAAACGCTGTCTCAGCACTAGTAGCAGAAGCACTAAACACAAGAAAACTCTACATGGCAGCAAGTGTCGACGCAGTATACGATAAAGACCCAAGAAAACACAAAGACGCTAAGAAACTTAAAGAGGTAACATTGAAGGATTTAGAGAAAGTAATAGAACAAGACGTTAAGGCGGGAACATACCAGCTACTAGACCCACTAGCAATAAACATACTAAAGAGGTCAAAAATACAAGTAGTATTATTTGATGGAAGAAAACCACAACTACTACTAGAGGCAATTAAGGGAAGAAACCCAGGTACCATAATAAAACCAGGGTAGGATTAAGGTAAAGTTTAACAAAAACAAGTCAAAAGATAGAATGGTTAAACCGGGATGACCGGAACCCACATCATCCCTGAGGATAAACTAGAACACGTTCTAGCAAGACTCTCTAGAGAATACGATAAAGTAATAGTACCACAGAAGACGAGAAACGGCGTAGCATTCAAAGAATACCATGGAGACTACAGTAAAGTCACACTAGACTACATTAGAACAATAAATAATCCCGTTCTATACATTAAGCCAGCAGAGATAACACTATACACATACACAATACCCGAAGGCATAATGCTAAAAGAGCCAATAAAAGCATTCAACATAGACTATGAGATACCGAGAATAAGACAAGTACTATTCGCAATACACCCCTGTGACGCCCACGCAATAAGATACCTCGACATAGCACTAACAGGCAAAGGAGTAGTAGACCCATACTACAAGGCTATGAGAGACAACACAGTAATAATAGTACTCGAATGCAACAAGTCAGACGAGTACTGCTTCTGTGAAAGCCTAGGAACCCACGAGACACCAGAAGACACAGCAGACATAAAACTAGCTAAAACCGAGAAGGGAATCCTAGCTAAACCACTATCAGATACTGGAGAGAGAATCATAAAGGAGCTACTATCAGATATAGTAGTAGAGTATGATGGTGAATGGCCTAAACCGAAACCAGGAAACAAGATCAAAATACCAGAATGGAAGCTTAAACTACTAGAGAAAGGTGAACCCGTAGACAAAGCTTCAGCAGAAAAGTACGTTGAAAAATGTGTACTATGCGAAACATGTACAAACCTTTGTCCAACCTGCTTCTGCTCAGACATCGTACATGTACCTATAGGCATAAACAAGTTCAAAGCTGTCAAGAGGAAAGCAAGCTGCCAGTCAAGATACTATAGTATGATAGCTGTAGAGAAGGTTCTCCTAGAGAGAAAGGAGCTAAGATTCAAGTGGAGAATACTACACAAATACGCATTCTCAAAGAGAATGTACGGTATCTACGGCTGTGTAGGCTGTGGTAGATGTACAGCACTATGCCCCTCAAAAATAAGCATTGTAGAATTCATAAACAAGGAGATAGAGAGGTGAAAAACCACATGCAAACAGTAACAAACCCCTACATACCCAAACCTGCACACATAGAATCCATAAGATATGAAACAATAGACATAAGAACATACACACTACACCTATCAGAACCAATAGAGTTTACTCCAGGACAATTCGTTGAAGTCCTAGTCCCAGGTCTAGGCGAAATCCCCATATCAATCGCCTCATCACCACTAGTCAGAAACAGAATAGAGATAACAGTTCAAAGAAGAGGCATGGTGACAACAGGAATATTCAACATGGGTGTTGGCGGAATACTAGGAATAAGAGGACCCTATGGTAAAGGTGTATCACTAAAGGGAATCAAAGACAAAAACATTGTAATAATCGCTACAGGTATTGGAATCGCCGCCTGGAGAAGCTTAATACTATACATTCTAGAGAGAAGAAACGAATTCAAAGATGTAACCGTAATCTACGGTACAAGATACCCAGAAGACCTCATATACAGGTACGAGTACGACTACTGGAGCTCAAAAATAAACCTAATAGTAACCCTCAGTAGACCACCAGAAACATGGAAAGGGTACAAAGGTAGAGTAACAAAATACATAGACAAAGTCAAAATAGACGAGGAGACATTATTCTTCGTCTGTGGCAGCCCTGTAGTAATGGCCTCTGTAGCTAAAGAACTTATAAGTAGAGGGGTTAAACCCGACAAAATCCTAGTATCCCTAGAGAGACATATGAAATGTGGTATGGGATTATGTGCAAGATGTATGATTAAACCAGGATATTTTGTATGTCGTGACGGCCCAGTTTTCACACTAAGCCAAGTTAAAGAGGAAATTCTAGGTGAACTCTAACCATGCCCCTAAGGGTCGCATTCTACTCCCTATCCTCATGCATGGGATGTTTATTCTCAATAGCAGCACACATAGAGGACTTATTCAACGTATTAGGCGAAGACGGGATCTCAATAGAATACTATAAGTGTTTTAGAGAGGACTCATCAGACGAGTATACTCCACTAACAGACGTAGCATTCGTTGAGGGAGTCGTAGTCACAAGAGAGGATGAAGAAAACCTAAGGAACATTAGAAGAAGAACAAAATACCTTGTAGCACTCGGCACTTGTGCTGCAACAGGTAACACAGCATACTATGCTGTAGAAGAATTGAAGGAGAAAGGAATACCCATAGACGCTAAGCCACTATCTGAAATAGTATACGTAGACTATGAGATACGGGGATGCCCAGCACCATTCAATGAAGTAGTGAACATCCTAGTCAAGCTTAGTAGAGGCTGGGTTAGAATATGGCAACCAGACTACACTGTCTGTAGAGAGTGTAAGCTAAGTGGAGTAGCATGCCTACTTGATGAAGGAAAACCCTGCCTAGGCCCACTAACAATGGGTGGTTGTGGAGCACCATGTCCAAATAATGGTGTACCCTGTATAGGTTGTAGAGGACTAGCCCAAGAGGCTCAAGTAGAATCATACATTAAAATTATTCGTGAAAAAGGAATCCCCTTAGAGGTCGTCATCGGACGTCTCAAGCTAGCTATGGGGAAACATGTGAAAGAATTGTTAAGAAAACTTGAAGAAACATATGAACACTCCTAAAGGTGATAAATATTGATACATGATTACCCAAGTATATGTTATGAAGTACAGATTAAAGCATTAAGGTTTATTGAGGGCCATGCTAGACTAATACTTCGCTGTATCGACGGGCTATATAAGGCTGAATTCTACCCAACAGAAGGCCCTAGATTTATACCATTAGCCCTTAAGGGTAAAAGCCCACTAGATGCCCCAATAGTTACATCCAGAATATGTGGAATATGTTTCTCAGCACATGCCATAGCCTCGGTAAGAGCCGTCGAAAACGCATACAATTATAAGCCAAACCGAGGCGTAGAACTCTTCAGACTAATAGTTCACCTACTAAACCATATTCAAAGTAATGTCATGCACTTAACACTACTATCTATACCACCATTACTAGGATACTATGATAATGCCAAGTTTAGATTCAGTCGTATATACAGGCTTGGAATGAGAATAGCAGGTAAAGTAACCTTAGCGATAGAGAGATTAGGTAAAGTAACCTTCCATACACCACTATTCACACCTTTCGCTATAGGACTAAGTATTAATGGAAAAGAAGTATACAATGCTGTAAACGAGCTTATAGAGCCATTACTAAGAGACCTAGACGAGTACGTCACTAGAATACTTAGTGTTGAGGTACCAATATTCACAAGAATCAGACCATTACTCTCATTAAACACTAAAGACTACCCAAAATACGAGCCGACTGATAGCTTAGTCTACATAGACATCGACGGTGAGAAGAGTGTTATAAGCCAGAATAACATACTTAGCGAGATGGTGTTTAAACGTAGAGATAAAGCAACAGGACTACAGGTTAGATTACGTGGATTAGACGTTATGGTGGGGGCTTTACCAAGAATATTAATTCATAAGGATAAGCTACATAGTGAGGCTAAAGAGAAAGCGGCAATGGTGAACTGGAGTCATAATCCATTTCTGAACAATTATGCCCAAACAGTAGAATTAGTCTCAGATACATACAAACTACTAGACATTCTTGACGAGATAAGAGATTACATTATCGAGGGTGAAGAGGAGGCACCACACATAGAACAAGGTATTGGAGTATGTGCTGTTGAGGCACCTAGAGGAATCCTAGTACACCATGTCGAAATAAGAAATGATAAAATAGTAAACTATAAAGTTGTAACACCAACAGCAATAAATGCCCATAGCATAGAAAGGGATGCTGAGGAGCTCGCGAATAAGCTTAGTGTTCTTGGAAGAGAGAAGCTGAAAAGCTTAATAGAGGATCTTGTGAGAGCATACGATCCATGTATGTCATGTTCAGTATCCTTAGACGCATATAGTATATGAGCTTTTAGAAAAATTTTCTTACACTTTTCCTTTATAAGGACATCCCCGACACTTATATACTTGCTCTCCTAGAATTATTCATGATATGGATGATGAGTGGGGACCTCTAGAACTTTGATGAAGAACTCGAAGTTAACTGACTACATTAGTTTTGGCATTATGCTCTCATTTATCATCTTAGTACTTAGTATGGTATGTCATGTTTCAGCAGTTAAACAAGAATACAATAATAGCTCACTAACAATATACAACATATTACCAAATGGTGATGTCACCGTAGTATTACAGTTAAATGCTTCAAGTAGGACTTTAATCACAGTTGAAACTGAAGGAAAAGTATACAATGAGACCATTTTAGTACTTGATGAGAGAGGATTACCATTACATTTTACTCTAAAGAGTGGAAAACTTACTGTATATTCAGGTAACTCAAGTAAGATTACTATATATTATACTACAAGTAACCTTACACTAACAAGTAATGGTATTACCATACTCTCTATCCATGCAAAAACGCAGAAGTCAATTATAGTCTTACCAGAGAACACAGGGCTCATAGGCTTTACGGGAACACCTATAATCAAATATAATGACGGTAGATTAACATTAGAGTATAATTCACCAGGATCATATAAAGTTGAATACATCACACTTAATACTATAAGAGCTGCTGAGAGACACGAAGGCAATAACCTCAATACTACTATAATGATAGCAGTATTAGCTTTAATACTTGCTTCAGGACTATCTTTGCTCGCTTACTACTATCTACATCAAAGAAGAGAGGCAAAAATAACAGCTACAATAGAGCCTAGCATACTAGATGAACGAGATAAAATGATTATTCAAGAACTTAAGAGGAGCGGAGAGCTTTCATTATCAGAGCTGGCTAGGAGATTAAAGTTAGCTAAATCTACGGTACACCGAAGGGTCATGAAGCTCAAGAAGCTAGGTATAGTTACACTAAGTGAAGGCTACGGTAAAACAGTGCTAGTAAGACTCGTAAAAGGAGAGGAGGAGAAATAATCATGTACCGAGAGTGTACCAAGCCCATGGAACATGTATGTCAAGTATTATTCTTAAAGAACGTTCACAATATTGAGTTGCAGGTGGAAAGTCATGAGCCTGAATGAACGACACTTTGTAGGTATAGTGTTGGTAATAGCCATAGCCTTAGGCTTAGCCCCAATAGCATTCAACGCTATTGCAGCCAGCGATGATTACGAAAAGGAATCATGTAAAAGCCTCTTAAGTAATTGTAATAGAATTATATCATTTATAGACGCAAAGCTTCAAATGTATAAGCATAGATTACCCAGTATTGTAAGCGTCAAGTTAGAACACCTAAAGAGCCAATACGATGAAGCATTAAGACTATACAAGGCAGGGAAATATGAAGAATCTACCAAGACCATAATGGGATGTACCGCGACAATAAGGGAGATTATAAGTATACTCAATAGAGAGGGACTTCTAGAACCCACCGATAAAGTTCAACTTAGAGCTCTTGGGCTCCTAGAAAACTTAAGGATAATATACAACGTCTTATTGAAGATTAGAGATAGAATAGAGAATCTAGCTGATAAAAGTTTAGTGGAAAGGTATAATCAGGCATTAAATGAGCTAGAAAACATAATACTAGAATTGAAAGGATATTATGATAATGGGGAATATGGGAACATACTGAAGGAATCATATAGAGTAAGAGCAGTTCTAACTCAAATATCATTAATCTTAGGGTTGATCGGTAAAAAGACCTCTTATAGTAAACTATTAGCTATTAAAGAGAATTATGCAAGACTATTGGACCAGTTAGAAAACGAGGTGAATCTAACAAGAGATGAAATTAGCAAATTAAGTAGAGTTATGGGCGTTCAGGCCACTGCTAGTGAGTTAAGTGAGCTATTAACAGGGATTAGAGAGTATAGAAGTATACTTGAAAAAATTAGAGAGGATAATATACACGATTTCGCGCGTAGCCTAAGTGGTATAACAAGTGACATTATTGAGCTGAAGAGAACAATAGAGTACATACCAGAAATATCGCCTTTCGGAGTAAAAGGTAAAGAGCTGAGCATTCTAGCCCACAGGATTATGGAAAATAAGAGTATACCTGAGGAGGTTAAGCAAAAATTAAAGGAAGCATGGGGTTACATGGTAAATGCATCAAGGCTCATGAGATTATCAATACATCTCGCTCTTAGAGGGTATGTTAAAAAGTCTCTCATAGCCTTACATAAATCTAAAGATCTCTATCTGAACGCTTCAGCTATACTCAAAAACATTCTTGAAGAGTACCATGGTAAATTGCCTAAGAGACTAATCACCATCATTGAAAGGACTATCTCAAGAATAGAGCATATAGTTAGCAAGGAAATACCTAGACTAGCTCAGGATATAAGGTCTGTTGCAGGCAGAACAATGATGGCTATTAGAGACAAAGTAGCCATATTAACATTCCTAACACTAACCCTTAGAAGGAAAGCAGCTATAAACAATGATACAGAAACCGTAGAGTTAGCTAATAAGACTTTAGCTAGCTTAAGAGAATTAGTTAAAGCATGTAAAGACCGTAATATGGAAGAGATAAAGAATGCTACAAAGACCCTTGTTAGTGTATGTAAAGAGCTTGTTGAAAAAGCTGGTGATAAGTATCCTAGGTTGACTAAAGCTATTGGAAGGATAATACGTGAAATAATAATCCTATTAAGAAGGCTATTAATATGAAATCGTAAAATGTATTTTTATTTCCTAATCTCTTTTTCTACATCTTGTAATGAGAGGACACAATGGATCACCTCTATTAAAGTCCCCGTATAGAATAAGTGATCTTGCAAAACAGCCTCCTCTACATAGTGTTCTTATAGGGCATTTCTCGCATACACTGGGTAGTTTCGGGGGATTGGTTATGTCTGAAACCAGTTTACTTGAATAATACTCCATAACAGCTTGCTTTAACCCATTCTTAATACTAGTTATTGTAACGTCTATTACATCACATAAAAGTACTTTACCTGAAGGGCTGATATCCATAGTGTCTGAGATTCTACAGTAATATGTTTTAGCATACCTAGAGCTAACTATCACATTCAAGAATGGAGTACACCAGAAAGCAATATTATAGGATAGTTTCTCAGCTTTAGCTATAGCAGCCTTTATTGCTTCCTGGTATCTACTTGCATCAATCCAAAGCTCGTTTTTGATAGCTTTACCCGATGGCATAACAGGTATTATTGCTGCATGATCAGCTTGCATATTTAGTGCTATCTCGATGTACTTATCTACATAATTGTAGTTAATTCTACTAACAGCCATTATTGTCGCGTACTCGACTCCTACTTCTCTAAGTGTCGATATTCCTCTAACAACTTTATCGTATGTTCCAATACCACGTAGAGCCTCATGTACTCTTTTGGGCCCATCCACACTTACATAAACATATACATCATACTTTCTTAGTATTTCAGCTTTCTCCTTTGTTACTGCTAAACCATTAGTTACCATGGTTACATATATGCCTTGATCATAGAGTTCTTTAAGTATTAGTGGTAAATCCTTATGAATTAATGGTTCACCACCACTTAAACCTACATGTTCTACTCCTAGCTCCCCCATTTCATGAATCAACTTTATTTTTTCTTCTAAGCTAAGCTCTCCCTCGCATAGTAGTCTATAGGCATAACAGTGTGGACAGTTTAGATTACATTTTGCAGTAAAAATCCATATTATAGTGTCCGGACCCTTCATACCCATTTTGACCCTACACTATATGGAGGTCGTTATGTGATATTTACGCACGTGTTAATAAACTCTATGTATATATAACAGTTTCATACATCAGTAGTACTTGAGGTTTCTCAGAGTATGTTGAGCCTAGAGAGTATAGGCTCAATAATTGATGATATTGCTGATAAATTTGGTACAAGACTAGGCATAACATATAGACTGCCCGCCCCTATAGCCTCAACACCAGCAGATAATACTTTATGGTCTAAACTCCTAAACGTACATCCATGGCACATGCATCCAAAGGACATACTTAATACAGCTACAAGCGTAATAGTATTCGCTATACCCTTAAGCTACGAAGCTATAGAATCCAACACCAGAGACTATAATGAACCATCACTCCAGTGGTTAAGGGAATACCTATACACAAATAGATTAATCCAAGAAATAGTCCAACATATATCGAAAGTACTAGAAAGTATGGGATATACTAGTAAAGGCTTGAATCCTACACACGATTATAATCCTTCTACTCTAAGGTCAAGTTGGAGTCATAGACATGCAGGATACGTTTGCGGCTTAGGAACATTTGGTTTAAATAATCTACTAATAACCAGTAAAGGCTGCGCTGTAAGATTAGGAACAATAATAACCGAGGCTAAAATTGAAGAGACAGAAAGACCCACATTTGAATATTGCCTGGAGAAGCGGGGAATCAAGTGTAAGAAATGTATTGAGAGATGTCCTATAAGAGCATTAACTAACTGGGATAAAGGTAGATTCGAATGTAATAAGAGATTAACGGAAATAGCGTTAAAGTACAAAAACGTTCTTGAAGGCTATGCCGACGCGTGTGGTAAATGCTCTACAGGTATACCATGTGCAACAAGAATACCATAGCATCAAATTATACATTTGAAAGGTAAAGTTACAACCACAACATTACGCTATAACATAGGCTTCTCATCAAACATGCTTAATGAGGAAGGTAGAAGAGAACTAGCTAAGCTAATGTATGATTGGGGATTAGAAGATGCTGAGAGACCCATTAAAATTCTTGGGATAAAAAGGGATCTGCATGGATGTGCTATTGCTCTATTAGCTATGCATAGGATTTTCGGTATAAAAAGTCGTATTGTAAGAGAAACCGAGAATGAAATAGTGATTCAGGCGACAAAGTGTTTATGGAAGGATAAGAAGGGGTGGACGCCGGCAGTATGTGCAACAATCGACATGTATGAAGTTGGCTTAGTGAAAGGCATAAACAAGAACATAAGACACATATGCACCGAGAGGAGAAGTAAAGGCGACAAAGTTTGTGAGTTAATCTTAAAGCCGTCAGACTAAAAGATACACTTCTATAAAATGTTATAAGGATACAACAAGAATAATATATTACTGGAGGCCGATGAAGAGCCGTTGGGAGCCCGCATCGTCGGAGAAAGGGGGGTGAAGAATCCCCTGGCTCTATTGAGGCCTCAATAAGCTTACAGCTTATGCTTTTTGACTAGTTTCTCTACTGGCTCATAGTCAACATTATATCCGAAGTGTTTGGGGCCTAGAATTTCAAGCCCTTTTGCTGTTCTCCATACTGGCGGTGCTGGTGCCGCTACAACGCTAACTCTTAGCCCTACTGCTATCTCGTTATTTACTAGTGCTTCTCCATTCTCCTTTACTACTATGATTAGGTCTGGTGGTAGTGTTACGGCTTCGCCGTTGAGCCATGCCGCTATATTCTCGTTCTTAACGTCGATTCTTAATATTTTACCTTTGAATAGGCCTTCACCTTTAATTTCGTACCATCCCTTGAGGGAGCCCCCTTCCTCTCTAAGATTGTACCTTGCTATCTTACCCTCCATGATCACATATCCGTTAAGGTATTCTGCTATAGCATCTGGCACGCTTTTATCCTTCTCTCTTGCCTCTATAACTTTTAATCCGAGCTCGTAGGCTTTAGAGATACTATTTAAGACTGCTACTTTTCTCACAATGTCTGGTGTTACTGGAGTATCTATGACAAATGCTCTTCCAGTAGCTGTTACAATGGATCTTACAATGTTCTCATAGTGTTCTATACTTGCATACTCCTCGATCGCAACTACGTCACCATATGGATCGACTAGAGAGGAAGGCGTTAACGGAACACCATGTAGATAGAATGAACTGTGTATTAGTTCTGGAACTGATCTACCAACATGGTCAGCGTCTATTGTTTGCAAACCCAAGAGGGCGCCTAAATGTATTGCTATTGCTGTGTTTCCACCGCCAATCTCGGTAGGTATAACGTATCTTACTGTTCCACAACGCCTTGAGAGAGCCTTGACTGCTTTAAGCATGTATTCTACTGGAATCTCCTTTCTACGTCTACCAGGCTTAGGTACAGCTCCAACAAAGTAAGGTGTAACAACAATACCTTCACCAGCTTCATTGACGTCAATTATTTCAAGCCTTAATCCCTTATCAAGATCTTCAAGAAGAACCTTTAAGCCACGTTGGGGACTACCTCCACCACCAACACCCAGTATAGTAGCTCCTAAAACTAAACATCTAACACCAAACCTATCAAGCTTGAGCATAATCTGAAATCACCTAACACCTAAAATGGTTTAGCCCTAGTCAGTAAAACTACTTCCAAACTATTTCATACCTAATCTTATATCTATCGGGCTAATTGTTATGAAAAGGTAAAAGTTCTTGCTTACGTACTCTCTTATGGTAAACTTAATATACTTGCTTGCAACTTACCATCATCTGATGGGTATGCATTCAGAATTTGTGTATGATCTATGTAAATCTCAAACTGTCACGTTCCGTGAGTACATTCTAAAGCTCATAGATAGTATTGATGGAAAGGCTGAATCTACTCTATTAAGTAAGCTCCTTGAGTGTAGAAGGAGAAGTAAGGTTAAGAGAAAACTGAGTGATAGGAATCTGTTAAAGCTAAGGGCATATATACTTCCTCAAGACGTATACGTTGTTAGCTCTTATGATATACCTGTACAAGTGTTGACAGTATCTAACTCAGCAATTGTATTAAGGGATACATATAATATAGGAGTCTTCTTAAGACTTGGGGGAGTCAATTTCTCAAGAACCTTCATAGCATATACTGAGATTTCCCTCAATGATTTACATGGTAGATTGAAAGTTAAGTCCAAAGTAATCTTACCACCTATTCTCTCATCTGAATGTGTTGAAGACCCTCGTGTTGATCCTGATAGCCCCAATGACTTATATCATGTTAGGGCATACTATACGCCAAGGTATAAGGTTGAAAGTGCAGTCATAACGTTTCATACCAATATTACTTACGAGAATGGAGAAGTTCTTCCATCAACTCTAGAGCCAATACTCTTCGAGGATAACAGTAGATGCTTTATCATTAGGAGCTTTAGAGATTCCTTTCCTCTCTCACCTAACGTGATGATTGTTAGACCATGGTTTGAAGAAGCACGTATAGGCGGTATATTTCTAGGTCAAAGAAGCGGACATATAGTCTCATTTAAGTCTCTAGAGCCAGTACCTGAGTTAGCCCCAATACCTGGTATGGAATTAAAGACTGGAGCTAACACCTCACTAAAACTATCAAGCAATGAATATTTACTAATATTCCATTCGGTCGAGTATCCTCATGGCATGTACTATACCTTTGCGGCCCTCCTTAGCGATTCAGGTGAATTATTAGGTTTAACACCTGAACCGATTATATCTCCGTACCCGGAGCTCTATAGTGGTAGAAGACCATCAACAATATTTGTTTGTGGAGCTGTAAAAGTTAAGGACAAGATAATAGTTTGCGCTGGCAAGGACGATGAGATACTAGTGTTCTTGGAGGGGAGAGTGGATGAAATTCTTAATTCAATGAAGTATATAAGGGGATAACTATAATACGAGATTAAACAGGTACTATGCTTAATATCTTTACTAGTTTGAATGTATTATGTTCCACAAATACACTCTTACATCATATAGAATGTTCCTGGCAATACTGATATTGGTGACTCTAGTATTAGCTTTAACCCTAATTGAACTACACTACTACCAGACAGCTCCCAACATTATCAGTCCTTACGGGAAAACAAGAGAGCACATTCTCAGAAAAATATATGAAAATAAGAGGGCCCATATAGGTCTTCCAGTAAGATTGAATTTGGAGAAGCTGAGGAGTTTTCTTGAAGGACAGTATGTAAGTGAAGCTAGACTACTCAGGGCAGCAGTCCACGCGTACCCGGACAATGTTACTATATGGGTTTGTAGCGATAACTTATTGGCAGCTCATGCCCTCATGGTGCTAGAGAGCTCTCTTGGCGGGAAGGTACTAGATGAACTAGTCAGTAAATATAATGGTGGATATGACGGGCTCCATGAGGTTCTATTAGCAGTGCCAATATCAGATATACTCTGTAGACGGGTCAACATTACGTTAAGTAAGTTTTACTCTAAAAAATACAATACCACATTATACATTAAGAAGGAAAAGTCAGGCTTAACACCTATCATTGACTGGGATGATTATGCTGATCTAATAGTGTATAAAGCATTAAACATGCTACTAAAGGGGCGAAGAGATCAAGCGGAAAAGCTCTTTGAGAAGCTAATGGGGATGTGGGATGGTTATGGATTTAAGGATAAGATATACCGTGAAAGCGGTAGGTATGAGACTTATAAGTTAGCTTTAGCAATATACCTCTATAGAGCACTTAAAGCTACAAAATCAAACATAATCGTAAAGTACGAAGATGACATAAAGAAGTTATGTAACATAATATCAATGTTACAGAGAGCTGACGGAGGAATAGTAACACATTACGAAGTATCACATGGTATCATCAGGCCAACTGGTGATGCCAACACTGAGACTACAGCAATCACTATACTAGCCCTCTATAGCCATTATCCCGAAATCGTGGGTTACACCTGCAAATGTGATTAAACAATGTTGATGATATTCCTCAACAAAACTTAAGCTTTAAAGCACCATCATAAAATCGCCCCAAATCATAATGAAGGATCCGATTTTATATATGGAGATGATTAAAATGACTCCGTGAATTAGAACCTTTAAAATACCTTTTAACTCATTTCTCAATTACTGCTAACTGTTTCTTTTGTAACTTACCTTACGTCGAATATGATTGAATTACCATTCTCATCCTTTTTAATGAAATACTTAGTTAACCCTATTAAGGCAACCCATGACAAGAAAGCGGCAAAACCATCCATACATATAACTACAATATCACCAAGGTCTCTCACCATGCATATAGCAATCAGCCAAAATAACACCCATAATGATATTATAGAGAACGTTATAGACTTGACTATACTCATTTTACCAATGTACATAGCAAGATGTATCATTACAGCAAGGATTATTCCACCAATAGTGTCTACTAGTATGAATGCCGCTAAGTTAAATAGAGTGAAAGGCACTTTGTCTTTATAAACCATACTTAATAATGGGAATAGGAAGCTCGTATAGCCTAGGTTTACAGATATTATCGAAAAGACAATTAACTTTCTAAGAATAGTTTCACCCATGGTCCTAAACTATTAATATAGTAAACCATAAGGTTATTGGAGCTAAAGGTGATTTACTGTATTCATAACTTACATAAAATATGACTACTAACACTATAGCGTAAAGAGCTACTATTACGTTTTTTGTAAGTATATGTGGAATAGCCCATCCCAGTACTAAGAATATGGTTCCAGCTGTTATAGGTGGTCTTAGTAAGGGCCAAGCTCTCTTAGCTAATATATACATGTAGTTCATAACAATTACTTCGGAAAAATAATAACCTACCTTAAATGGAAACGCCCATAGTAGTTTCTGTTCAATAAAATAGTTAATACCAAGTAACTGAGGACTGTAACTCCCATAAAATACAATAGTTACAAGATAATCGAGTATTATTACATAGAACACTACCATAGGTAGTATAATTAAACCCCTACCCATCGGTAATGGCTTGTAAACTGCGTAAGCAAGTGACACATCATAGCTTTTAGCTATGCAGATAAGGGTTAAAGTCCTCACTATAATTATAACCATATCAGCTATGCACCCACTAAGAATGCCGCTAACACCTTGAACATAAGCTAAATAGGAAACACCAATACCAGTAATCTCAGCTAAAATAAAGGCTAAACCCCACGTAAGTAAAACTGCTCTCTTAAACAATACTTACACCTTAATAGGACCAAGATATTATCTTAATTAATTGCCCTTCTTATATGATATTTAAGTTTTGCTGACAACTTGATAGTATATTATGTTATCAGTAAACAACTAGCAAAATGACCAATGATTACATATATTATTGGTAGCCTAAATATAGTCTTTTTAGTATGTATTCTTAGTTGGGTGTTATAGTGTGAAGTTAAGTCTTATCTCCTCTAAGGATGTTGCTGTGAAGGTGGAGGATTACAGTTTTAAGTTAACAGCTTCAATGTATAATTTCTCATGGTACTATAATGGTTCTTCATTACTACTAATCTTGGATT
>CAZTBM010000039.1:0-5860 GCA_964611985.1 uncultured Desulfurococcales archaeon
GCCATAAAGGAGGGTTCTGGAACTGTTTCTTGTTTGTAGGTCTTCTTGAGGTTTTGTAGGTTTTGATATATCTCTTTGAAAATCTTATAAACCTTACTAGTATATTGACTGCTGGGATGAAACCACGCTTCACTGATGGCTCTGGCTCTAAGGTATAGAGCTGGAGCCGTAGGTGGGGTGTGGTCAAAAACCGTGATGAACCAGCCTACGGAGACCCAGCACAGACCGTAGGCGGAGAACGGTAAATTCAGATGGAAGTGAGGAAACATTTACATTAATGGTGTTATTGAATTCCACAAGCCAAATCACCCTCAACGTTAACCCTCTAGAGGTAAAAGTTAACAAACTACACAACCATAACATATCCATTAGAGCTTACAGCTATAAGTGTATTAGTAATATTCATAGTAGTCTTAGTTATCCTTAAACTTATCATTAGGAAAAGAACATACTAGCAAGCCAAGACTTCAGGTAAAATTTGAAATAATGGTGTGGCGCCGGGGGCGGGATTTGAACCCGCGCGGGGACACCCCCCACCGGCTCTCTGTACGGTATGAGACCCAGTTTAGCAGGCCGGCGCCCTACCAGGCTAGGCGACCCCGGCTCACACCAACATATCCTATACTAAGTTATATAACCTTTATTGAAGAATGCTAAAAGACTTAGATTTATGGGCGTGCGGCTCCCGCTATTGTGGATACCGTCACAGCCGCCCTTAGGTTAGGGTCCTCCTCAACCCCGGTGACCCATGAACGTTGGCGTCCGGGGTTAGGTTGCTCCCTTCCGGGCCTGGCCAGGTTCCCCCGGCAAAGGCGGTAGCCACTCTCCCTCCGGAGGGGGCTCCGCCACCGCCAACCCCATGGGGCGGAGTTTCATCGGGTCCCTAGCCCGGTACGGCTGTGGCGGCATCCACAATAGCAGGTTACTGGCCCCCGCATATCGCCCATTTCGGGTTACGGGGGAGGGCGAGCCCCCCGGCCCTACCCGCACACCCATTTATCCTTTATTTTACTTTGTGGTTTATAATTCTTTATAGCCTATGATCTTTCTATAATCTTAATGTTGAATACATTATTATTGATAGTACCATGATCACCATTATTGCTTGTATGATATTTGCTATGGTTTTGGCTGTAGTCTTATTCTTTATCTTTGCTTCTAGAAAGTCACTTACTATTTTGCCACCATCAGTTATGAATAGTGGTGTTATATTTATAAGGGCTAAACCCAGATTTACAATAAATAACCACATTAGAGTAGTTAACATGTAAGGTACCATAGTCTCCATGAAAGGTATCTTCGTCTTTATATCCGTGTATATGGAAACATAAACACCTATTTTATCTAAGGAGGCATTCTTAAATAGAGTTATTGTGAAAGTCTTATTCATCATTCCAGGTTTACTTAACACTAATGTTATACTAGCGTTCTTAGACTTATACTTTGAAAGCTCCTTCATGAACTTTGATAATCCAATATATGGGTTAAACACTACATCAATAGGTGATGGTTTAACCATTACACTACTATTATTAACTGATAATACTACCACACCTTTAGGCACTCCTGCTTGTTCTGCAGGATAGCCAGGCATTAAGTCTACGATGTAAGGGTACATTGTTATGTTATATGAGACAGCTATGAGTAGCAATACTAATCCCAAACTAATCAAAGCAAGTATTGTATTCGTTGCTGGACCAGAAGTATAAACCTTAATCTTAGACATTAAGGGTTTCTTTTTGAACTCTTCTTCAACAGGCTCAACAAACGGTATAGGTATTACAAGAAATATCATTATACCCCAGCTTTTTACAGGAATATTCTCTCTAAAACTAAGCATTAAGTGACTTAGCTCATGTAAGAATGCTCCAATAGCTAAAGCCACTAATAGATAGGGTACTATATCGAAACTAACTGTTAAACCTGGTATAATAGGAATCATGGGTGTAGGTAAGGCTGCTGGAGGAGCCCCACCTGGAGCTGCTGGTACTTTAGGTTTAGTGAGTATCCTTATCAAAGCGATAAAGTCCTCTAAGTATATCTTTAATGCGAAGGCTAGTGTTGCTAAGGCTATGGGTATAGTTATATGTCCATAAATGTTAATTGCTTTACTATGTTTTTCCGTAAATCTCATCCACTTTTCGGCAACACTTGACCTCCACATCAAGCTTATAAAACCAACTTCGATATTGTGTTTTTGGAACCACTCCTTACGGGTTTTATAAGCTAGGTTTAGCAGAGTCCATATAATAACTATACCGAGTAGGCATAACAGAGCACTCATTACCGTCTACACCAGAGCTTTACTTACGGTTTTTACGATAGGGATAACTCTATATTTAAATTGCTCTACTATACTCGTAAGGAGAAATTAGAGTGAAAAGTAATGCCACGAGAGAAAGTGGTAAGGGTAAGTGATGTCAAAGAAGTAGTGTATGATGAGAAAAGATGGAGCATCTTAAAGTCTAAAAGAGCTAAGGCACTGAAAATCATGAAGGCCTTAAGTAAATTTGGGGTTTATAGTATAGTTCATGGAAGCATAGCTAGAGGTGATGTAACAGATAAGAGCGATATAGACGTATTTGTACCCTACCGGATACCATCATATATTATTGAATTAGCTTTAGAGTCAATAGGGCTAAGACCATACAGTAGGCTTATAGTCCAAGCGACGCCTACGCATGCTGTAAAAGCTTACATAATTCTTGATCAAACCGAAGAAATGGTTGTTTCATTCCCGTTAGTTAAGTTAAAACAGAGGGAGATAGAGTTCTATAAGTTTGGTGGACAACTGGATTTAGAGGGTTTAAGAAGGAACCTTAGAGTGCCTGGTGTTGATAAAAGGTTAATACTAATTAAGCCTACACCTACAGGACACATTGAGATGCCTATTATAGGTAGAGAATCTGAAGTTGCAAGTCTTCTAAAGATATCGATTGAAACAGTTATGGAAAGAATTAAAGTTTTGACGAGAAGGGACGAGAAAGGACGTACAGGTGTATTCGTAAAGTACGAGCTCATGCCTGATGAAAGCTTTGAAGAGGCATTGAACAAATTGATGGCTTCAAACCCTCTATTGAGGAGGCAGGTGTATGAACGAGGACTATAGAGACATTACCCTTCTAGAATGTAACTCCCTTGCCTTAGGGGAATTACCTAAAGGCTGTACTATGTGTAGGAGGGGAGAGAAGGCTGTAATATTCATTACAGGCTTATGTCCCGTGAACTGCTTTTATTGTCCCATAAGCTTTGACCGTAAAGGTAAAGATGTAATATATGTTAATGAGGCTCGAATCAGAAACGTAAGTGAAGCAATAGATGAAATAGAGAAGACAAAAGCTCTAGGTTGCAGTATAACGGGAGGAGAGCCATTAGTCGTCTTTGATAGGGTAATAAGATTTATTGTAGCGTTAAAAGACCATTTTGGTAGTCAATTCCACATACACCTTTACACTTCAGCATATAAGATGTCAAAAGATCATATTAGAATGCTTGATAAATCAGGTCTAGATGAAATACGATTTCACATAGTCTATTACAGGAGCACACTTAAAGCGATAGAATTTACAGTTAAGAATACACATATGGATGTTGGTGTGGAAATACCTGTAATTCCGGGTAAAGGACGGTTTTATAAAGGGCTTCTAAAGACACTTGACAATATAGGTGTTAAATTCATTAACCTCAATGAGCTTGAAATTACAGAAAGCAACTATAATAGAATATTGCTTAGGGGCTTTGAGGTTAAAAAGGATTATACTATAAGTGTTAAAGGAAGTGAGGAACTTGCTCTAAAATTAATTACTTGGGCTAAGAATAATATAAAACATATTAATGTGCATTACTGTAGTGCTCTATTTAAAGATGCTATCCAAACACGTAGGAGATTACTAAGATCATCATTATTCGTAAGGAAAGTGTATGAGGATATAACCGAAGATGGGACACTAAGAAAACTGGTCATCAAAGGCCCCAAACATATACTAGATCACATAAAAATAATACTGTCTAGAGAACTTGGTGAAGGCAATACAGAATTAGTTATTAGAAATCAGTGTTACGAACTTCACACATCTATACATTCATTACGTATTTTGAGAAGACTAAATCCTAAAATAAAACAATACATAACGGTTTTTGAGATTGAAGAGTATCCTACTAGCGATAGAATTAGAGTTATCGAGGAACCTTGTATCTTAGAATAGCAGCTATACCTCCTAAGCTCTTAAGCTGTAATCCAGGATCATGGTGGCTACTAAATATTTTAATTGCTCCCTTATAGTTCTCTACAAGTGTGAGTATTTTCTCTACTTTCCTCCTAGTCTCTACATCGATTACCGTAAGAAACTCATCCATAATCAAAAGAGTCTCTATAGCACCTATTTCAGCCATTTTTAATACATCATCTAAGCCATAAACAACTCTTTCTGGATCCTTTATGAGTAATTTGAGAAATCTTTCAATCAGCTCTTCCTCTTCTAGTAAACCATACTCTTTAGCTACGTTTCTTAGAGAGTCCTTCCTTAAGGTTTCCTTAACTCCCTTGACCCCACCTGTTGAAACATGTTCTAAATAGAACTTTACGTTAGTAATTCTATCCTTTAATATACTTAGCAACTCCTCTTTTATGAAACCCGGCCCAGACACTACTACAACATTTATTGAATACCTTGTAATTACACCTTCAATTTCCTTAACTACTTCAGCTATTACTTGTCTAATAATACCTTCTCTACCTTCATAGCTTTTACCTTGAACTCTAATGGCATGATCCAGAATAATGTTTATACCATAATCGTAAAGTATCCCTGCAGCCACCTCATCTCGGTCAATTGCTACAATTAGAATTTTTAATCTACTCAGTCTTTGCCTATTTAGTCTTTTTAGTAATATCGGTGTCCACCCCTTCTCTTTGATTATTGTAATTTCAGCTCCTGTATCAACGCTTATTGTATGGTGTGATCCTTGGAGACCATATCTTTCAGGGGCATCAATTATTATACCATGAATCCTTAGTCTATTAGTGAAAGGCTGAAACTCGCACTTTAGAACTTTTATACCTAATATCAGGGGGATTCTTCTACTGCTTCCTCTACCTATGGTACTATCAGCTTTAATCTCTCGTGTAGTCCTCGCATACACTATGTCACCTTTAACTATTGTGGTATATAGTAACCATAAGTCTTCATCAGACTCTACTTTAACCTTAACCATACCCTGTTTCTCGTTTACTTGAAGTATCTTCATAGTCTCACTATTTTCTTATTCTCAGCCAGCTAAATGGTGGAATCCAGTATTAATATTTTGTACTTACAGGTTTAAGATTAAATGTGAGTAAAGTGCTCGCTTCCGACTTGTAAGTCTTTTTAACGTTTTTGAATGTTTCTTAATGTTCTTTTCGCTACGATATGTGCTAAGCCTAGATGCTTATTTAGTCTTAGCTTCTTTCCTCCTCTCTTATTAGTCTCTCGATTATTGAGTAATGGAACATATGGATACTTCTAGTTTCATATACCTCCTTTCCTCTCTCCATTTCTTACCTTACCCAATAGTATCTTAAGATAGTCAATGATCTCTGGATTCTCCAAACCGATTACAAAGGCTTTGTGACTGTGAAACATTTTAGACGTCTATGCTAGCAGCAGTTCAACATATTGTGTTGTATCGTTATCATAACTTAGAGAGAAACGGTAAACCTAAACTAAGGCTGACATGATATTATTAATAGTGGATGCTATCTAGTGAAATCAACACTATGTAGCTAACGTGAACTCTATGAACTCCTATGTTAATGTCAGAGTAAGAAGAGCTAATGATAATGATCTTGACGCTATATATGAGGTTGAAACCCTTTCATTTA
>CAZTBM010000039.1:5960-12512 GCA_964611985.1 uncultured Desulfurococcales archaeon
AGAGCTAATGATAATGATCTTGACGCTATATATGAGGTTGAAACCCTTTCATTTAAGAATCCTTATCCCAGGACATTACTAGAGTTTTACTTAAATTTACATAATGACTTGTTTCTCGTCGCCGAGGTTAATAATAGAGTTGTTGGTTACATTATCGGCGTTGTCCGGTGGCGTATTATAGGTCATATATTGTCTATTGCTGTTCACCCTGAATTTAGAAGGAGAGGTATCGGCTCGAAGCTATTAATGGAAGAAGAGTTAATGATGAAGAGTAAAGGGGTGAAGGTAGTGAGGTTAGAGGTTAGAAAGAGTAATGAACCAGCAATAAGGATGTATACACGTTTGGGTTACCTTAAGGCTTTCGTGAAGCCTTGTTATTATGAGGATGGTGAGGACGCTTACGTTATGTTTAAAGTATTGTAATTTCCAAATATAAATTACATTATCAACTAGTTCATGTGTTGTAAGTATTATCTACTAGAGTGATGTATATTTATGTTTAGGGAGTGAGAAGTGATAATAAGGTTCTTCATATTAGACGTCAATTACCAGGTTGTTGGTAGGGAACCTCATATACTATTATGGGGTATAACTGATGATGGTAAACGTGTAGTTGTTAGGGAGATCAGGTTTAGACCATACTTCTATATCTTACCACGCGAAAATGCCGATTTAAAGGCGTTAATAGAGAAAATTAGAAGACTCCAAACTGCGAGATCCCCTATCATAAGTCTAGAGGTAATTGAGAGAAAATTCTATGGTAGACCTAGAAAGGTTATTAAGCTTACAACAGTTATTCCCGATCAAGTTCCTAAATACAGAGAGGAGATAAAGAAGCTCCCAGAAGTAGAGGATTGTCTTGAAGCTGATATAAGATTTTACATGAGATACATTATAGACCATGGTCTACAGCCATGTAACTGGCATGAAGCGGAGGTTGAAGAGGTTAGGAAAACACCTGGATTTCGAGTTGATAAAGAGTATAGGCTTGTAGGACGTATTAAACCAATAGAAATGATTCAAAGACCAAAGCTAAAGATACTAGCCTTTGACATTGAAGTCTATAATCCTCTAGGCAATCCCATAGCTTCTAAAGACCCCGTTATCATAATATCGACCGTAAACAGTGATGGCGAAAAGAGACAGTTCGTAGCTAGAGATAAAGATGATAGACCAGTTTTGAGATCGTTTGTTAACTATATTTCGGAATATGACCCTGACATCATCGTGGGCTACAATAACAACCGTTTTGATTGGCCATACCTTGTTGATAGAGGTAAATATATTGGTGTTAAAATAGCTGTTGCTAGGAATGGTGGAGAACCAGCACCAAGTGTTCACGGTCACATATCTATAGTAGGAAGAGCTAATGTTGACCTATACGATTTTGCAGAGGAAATACCAGAAGTTAAAGTCAAAACATTAGAGAATGTCGCTGACTATCTTGGTGTCATGCCTAAGGATAAGAGGGTAATAATACATTGGACTGAAATGCCAAGATGCTGGGATGATCCAAAGAAAAGACCAATATTCCTAAAGTATGCTATGCAAGATGCGGAATCAACCTACGGGCTATCAGAGAAGTTTCTACCCTTTGCAATGCAACTCTCAAGCCTTACAGGACTAACATTAGACCAGGTAGGTGCTGCATCAGTAGGCTACCGTGTAGAATGGTTCCTCATGAGAGAGGCATATAAGGCTAACGAATTAGTACCAAATAGGGTTGAGAGAGCCTACGAGACTTACCGTGGAGCAATAGTATTAGAGCCCAAGAGAGGAATACATGAAGATGTCGCTGTTCTAGACTTTTCATCAATGTATCCAAACATAATGATAAAGTACAATGTCGGCCCTGACACCTACGTTAGAGAATACGAAGACGTACCAGACGAGGAATGCTGGATGGCACCAGAGGTCAAACATAAGTTTAGAAAGCACCCGCCAGGATTCTTCAAGAGAGTACTATCAATGCTCATAAGTTTGAGAAAGGAGGTTAAAGAGTTAATGAAGAAGTATCCTCCAGACTCACCAGAGTACCGATTATATGATGAAAGACAAAAGGCGCTTAAGATTCTAGCTAATGCAATGTATGGTTATATGGGCTGGACCGGCGCTAGATGGTACTGTAAGCCTGCAGCTGAGGCCGTGACTGCATGGGGTAGAGAGACCATACGTAAGGCAATAGCCATAGCTAAAGAGTTAGGATTAGAAGTAATTTACGGTGACACAGACTCACTATTTATCAAATATGATGAAGAGAAAGTAAAGAAATTTATTGAAAGAGTAGAGCATGAACTAGGATTCGACATTAAAGTTGACAAGATCTACAAGAGAGTATTCTTCACAGAAGCTAAGAAGAGGTATTGTGGACTCCTCATTGATGGAAGAATAGACATTGTAGGTTTTGAGGCAATAAGAGGCGACTGGGCTGACATAGCTAAAGAGGTTCAAGAGAAGGTTATTGAAATAATCTTGAAGGAGAGAAGCGTTGATAAAGCTGTAGAGTATGTAAGGAATGTCATAGCGGAATTAAGGAAGGGTAAAATACCAATAGACAAGCTCATCATATGGAAGACTTTAACCAAAAGACTAGAAGACTATGCTGTTGATGCACCTCATGTTGCTGCTGCTAAGAGGCTTATAGAGGCTGGTGGCAGGGTAACCGTGGGGGAAAAGATTGGATATGTCATAGTTAAGGGTTCAGGCAAACTATCAGACAGGGCTGTACCATACTTTATGGCTAAACCTAACTCAATAGATGTAGAATACTACATTGATAGACAGATTATACCAGCAACTCTTAGAATTCTAGAGTATTTTGGTATTTCAGAGAGAATACTTAAAACTGTGGCGGTAGGTATGCAGAAAACGTTGTTTGATTTCTTCAAGAGGTAGGAGGTCATGCTAGAAGAAACCCTAAATAAAGCCAAAGATGTAATTACAAGCAATAAGTATGATGAGGCTGTAATAATACATCATGATGATGCAGATGGGTTATGCTCAGCAGCACTAACAAAAATAGCATTAGAAAAACTGGAGTATAATGTAAGATTGGTCTGTTTGGAAAAACTATTCCCACAAGCTATAGACCTGGTCCATGAAAAGTTCCCTGAAAAACTTATAATATACGTTGATTTGGGATCTCCTCACGCTAATACTATAGCCTCGAAGATAAGTAACCAGGAAGTAATAATTATAGATCACCATGATCCAGAAAGTGTAGATCATGAACATCTCATTCATATAAATCCTGAATTATACGGTTATTCTGGGGAATCTGATGCATCAGCTGCTACCATGGCATATATACTATTTCGTAAGATATGTAGTGATCTAAAAGAGTACATCCAATTAGCAATCATAGGGGCTTCTGAAATACCAGGACCCCCTAGAGGACTTAATGAAATGATTTTAGATGAAGCTATAAGCATGGGCAAAGCCCATATTAAAGGTAATAGAATATACGTAAACTTTCATGGATTAGAGAAGACTACAATTGAGCTCTCGTCAAAATTAACCACATTAGGGTCAATAGGTTACTATATGAATGGCCCTAAGAGGGCTATAGAGATTTGTATTAGAGGCTTCCGTTATGATGACGACAAGTTTATTAGGGAACTTGAATATTTAAAGTCCTCTGTCTTTAGGAGAGCTATAGCTGTTGCCGCTAAATCCTTAACTAAGGGTAGATATGTTCAATGGTTTAGTATCGGTAAGCTATTCTACAATATTGGTGCTAAAAGTATAGGCCTCCTTTGCTCTTACATTAAGTATAGATCGTTCATCGACGGTAACAAATATGTTCTAGGCTTTATGGATTTAAACCCTGTCATTCCAGACTTTACAACTCTTAAAGGTAATTTTGTAAAGGTATCTGGGAGAGTCCCTGAAAAGCTAAGCCAAATGATTAAGGAAGGAGCTATGCCCTCCCTCTCACTAATAATGTCAAAGGCTGCTAAAAAAGTAAATGGATTTGCTGATGGACATGCTTATGCTGCTTCTGGGGTTATACCTAAGGGGTTAGAGAAAGAGTTTATAAGTGAGATGGAAAAACTCATAAGTGATCATATTGGTTTAGGAAAGTACCTCATTAAATGATAAGATCGTTATATTGAGCGGTTTTTTAGACACTCCTCCTATTCGTGCACCTATTACTATTTTAATACTCTTTTCTAACGCCATATCTACTACTCTCTGTGTTATGACACCATCCATCACTATGGCATGAACCTTGCCAGCTTCAATGTTGGGTAGTTCTGTTATTAAGTTCCTTACAGGCATTTCTGATATAACGTTCCAGTCAGCATCATAAAGTTTAGCTTTTAAGGTGCCCTCAAGATCCTTTATATCCTTGATTACATTATCTGGTACATGTATGGTTATAGCTTTTTCCTCTCTTGGAGCAGTTTTAGTTATGGGAGCCGCACTTTCATTAACCTTCTCTCTCGACTTCTTAACGTAGTTTTCAACAGGTACTGCACTCTTTAACGCTTTATTTATCTCTCTCCCGGTTAACTCTTCTACTTCCTTTCCTGGTGGTGCTCGTGCAATGTAGTCTATTTTTGCAACTTTAAGTAACTCCTTAAGTATCAGATCTCCTCCATGGTCGCCGTCGAGGAATGCTATTACCTTCTTATTCTTACACAGTTTAATTATCGTATCTGGTATCTTTGAGCCTGCACCTTCAAGTGCTATAACATTGGTATAGCCGTATCTTAGTAAGTTTATTACATCAGCCCTTCCTTCAACGAGTATTATGGTATCTGCTGACTCAATGTCTGGTCCAGCAGGTAAGTTTTCAGGTCCGTAAGTTACTAGTTCTGGCGGTTTTACTGATTTTGATATCTCCTTTAGAATCTCCTTTACGTCAGGTGCTTTCTCCCTCACTAATTTTTTTAGAATATCCTTTGCTCTATTAACTACCTTCCTTACTTTCTCTGCTCTTAGATCTATTATTTCGTCAACTATTATCTTAGCACTGTAAGGGCCCACTCTGTCAACAACCTCTATTAATGCTGCTAGTAGTGCTGTTTCAACTCTATCGAGGTTTGACGGTATTATTATTGTACCGTATGATTTTGTGTTCTGTGTTTTGAGGTCTACTTGTATTCTACCTATTCTACCTTTGTCTTGTAAATCTCTTAGATCGTATTCTTCTCCTAGGAGTCCTTCTGTTTGACCAAATATTGCCCCTATGACGTCTGATTTTTCAACTATGCCTTCAACTTCAAACCTTGCCTTAATAAGATACTTCATATATTTCTTCACCTTGTGATTTTTGTTTTTAACATTTCATTCAAGTATTGTTTTGCCTCTTCATTTTCTTTGAAGAGTTTCCTTACGGGTTCAAGGTATTTGATTAGGGCTTCTGCTGTTGCATTCTTTAGATCTAAGGGGTGTAGTTTCCCCTCTCTATATAATTTTTCTAGTTCATCATATGAGTAAACGTCTAAGGGTCCCCCATACTTTTCAGACCTATCTATATGTAGCACGAATCCGTCTTGGGCGAACAGTATGTACTTGTTTATTTCGAGAATTGGATTATATTGTACTTGTTTTGGTGGACAATAAGCTTTCCTTATTTTCTCTCTTATAACCTCTGGTTCATCATGTATGAGTATGGTATTACCGGGTTTAGATTTACTCATTTTGAGTTCAAGTATTGCTTCTTCATCACTCCTATATTCCATTCTCTGAGGGCCTAGCAATCCACTTAGTAGTGGTGTATGTATTGCTATGGGCTTCTTAAATCCTAATTTAGGTGCTACCTCTCTAGCTAATACATGTGCTTTACGTTGATCCATACCTCCTAAGGCGATATCTAGATCAAGGTAGAAAATATCTGTAATCTGCATTAACGGGTATATTAGTTTTGATACGTCAGTCTCGGCTTCATCAGCTCTTCTGCCCATAATTGTTAGTGCCCTCTTAACTCTAGCTAGGGTTAATGTTTTAGCCGCTCGTAGAATGGTTGCCCAATAGTCTTTATCTGATACTAGCTCTTCTGCATCAACAAACTTTATTCTATCAATGTTTACTCCAATACCTTTAAGCGCATAGCGTATGTATTTAGCACATTTTCTAATCTTCTCAATATCTCCACCAAGTTTGTCATTTATCCAAGCATGCCAGGTGGCCTCAAGAAGATACATTTCTACTCCAACATCTAGTAGGTCCTGCACTTTCTTAGCCCAAATAATCCATCCTATGTGGAATAGGCCACTTGGCTCAAAGCCTAAATACCCTTTGAGTTTCTCTCCTGCCTCCAGTTTCTCTTTGAGTTCATCGAGCGTTATTATTTCAAGGGTATTTCTGGTTACTTTCCTTAACTTCTCTTCAGCTGATGTCAATACTTAACACCACACCTCTTTCACAGTTCAGTTAGCCTTTAATGCTAGAGCATTAGTCCTATTGAGTTTAATATATTGTTAGGGGTTATTTAGGTTTTATTATTTAGCTTAGTGGCCGGGTTAGCCTACTGTCCCCCACCGCTAACACTCGCATTCATCGCGGGATGTAATATCCCTCTCATGCGGGCTCTTAAACGGTGGG
>CAZTBM010000040.1:0-12303 GCA_964611985.1 uncultured Desulfurococcales archaeon
TTAAGCCCTAAGAAAGGCGGAGGTCCGGGGTTCAAATCCCCGCGGGCCCACCAAAAATAAATAAAACTACGGTTTCTATCCAAATCAATCCTCTGGGACAATAACGTTGTTGATAGCTTTTAGCGTACACTAGATTAGGTAAGTATTAATCTTTGAACACTCGCATATTCTTCTGGCTGAATAGGGCGGTGAGTATGATTCAGGGTTTATGGAGCACTCCACTTACAAAGTCAGGTTGTTCAGTTCTTGTACCTCCAGGTCCTTGGAGCTATGGTTTAACTGGTATCGGAGTATACTATAATGCTGATCCTAATGACTTAAGGAGTGTTGTACCAAAACCCTTAGATGTCAGTGCTGAAGGCGAAGTTTTCGCATATTTAGTAGAAATTGTGTCATGGAGTCCTAAGGCTTCAGAGTTTAATATTGAGACTCCAGATCTAGTACAGTACAGTGAAGCTGGCTTCTTTATCAAAGTAAAACATAATAATACGTACTATGCTTATTGCCCATTTATGTGGGTAGATAAAGACTTACCTCTACTTAGAGGACTTTTAGTAGGTTGGCCAAAGAAGCTAGCTAATATAGCTATAACCAGGCTACACCGTTTCCCGTTCTAGGTCATTGTAGGTCTTGCTAGGGCGGGTTGTGTCTCTACCCCATGTTTCATTGTGGCTACAAACCACTCCACATGGGGGTCATGGACACCCTTCGGGGCTAACGGCATAAGCCCCACATCTAGGAGGTAATTCTTTAACTAAAACCCATAAAAACCTTTATCTCAGAAACTGCTTAACACCCTCTACTAGAAGGCCTTGACACTCCTAGGAAGGGATTAAAGTTAGGAGGCTACGCAAGTAGAGCCGGCTATATCCTATTCAGACTCCGTATTACTATAGAAGACGAGAATATCGTGGATAAAACTCCATTAGAGAATATGGGTGAAATGCTTATTCCAAGATACTTCCCGGGTATAACACCAGAGCTATCTACAGTAAACGAGCTAATAGCGCTTAGGCTCAAGTCCAAGACAAAAGCGTGGACAGGTACTGGTGAGATAGAAATTATTGGTGGATTTAATGATGAACTTGAATGTTTTAAACCAGTAAATACCAGTATTAAAGGATATTACTTCCATATGCTACTTGAACCTAAGGCAATAAACAATATAGGAAGGATAGAAGGATTCAGTTAGAGCTCCACATTCATATCATCTTACCATATCATATTTTCTGAATGTTGTTTAAAGTAAGAGTGGATAGCTTTATACAGTTTTGAATGTGTTATCAAGTAAATGGGGCTTGAGAATTGAAAATAACCTTCCTTGGCTCACATGGTATTGGTAAAACAACTACAGCTTCATATTTAGCAGATGTTCTTGGCTATAAATTAGTTAGGCTTGAAATAATAGATGAAATAGTTAAGTTAAGGATAGAGGATAAGCTGATAAGACAATTACTATTCATCACGCATTACATACGAGATTTCATAACCTCATATTATGCATACAACAACATAATATATGATTCGCATCCATTACTTGTACTCTCCTACTGTTACTGGTGGTATCATAAAACTCGTGATACTAAGCTAAAGGAGTTTATTAAGGATCTTCTAAACCTATTGAATTATTTACCAGTAGTTGATGTCGGAATAGTCTTAGAAGCGAAGGATATTAGCGTAGTATTAGATAGAATAAAGCATAGAAGTAGAGCCAATGTAGATGAAGAGGCTGAAGCAGAATATGTAAAGTTCATAGATAAGGAGACTAAGGAAATAGTTAAACATAAACACTTCTTATTTAAAGAGCTATTATTTGTTAATGGGTGTCTTGAGCTAAATGATAGATGTAAAATAATTCTTTCAAAATTAAACTTACATAAGTACTAGCTAGTAGTTCATCTCCGTTATTAGCTTATCAAAGAATTGTACCATAAAGTTATGTCGTTCTATAGCTATTCTCTTTGATTCCTCAAAGTTAAGTAGATTTATGAGGTTAACTAGTTTTTCAAGGAAGTGGTCTATTGTTCCTTTAATGTTTCTTCCTCTCCTAGCTGACTCGATAAATGCTCTAGCAACACCTATTGCGCCTAGGGCATCTATTTTATCTGCATCACTAAGAATTTTTGCCTCAATGCTTTTAGCCGGGTATCTTAAGGAAAAGCTATGTGCCTTAATAACGTCGACTATTTTCTTTATTTTCGTTTCCTCTAAGCCTATTTTCTTCAGCTCCTCTTCAGCTATGATAGCACTTAGTATAGCATGATGTACTCTCTTCTCCATCTCTAAAGGTCTACCAATATCGTGTAGTAGTGTTGCTATTATGAGAACATCTTTATCAATATTCTCTTTAACCTTCTCAGCAATATCCAAGGCTATTTTTAATACTCTTAGAGTGTGGGGGATACCATGAACATCATCACTCAAACTTAAGTACTTTTTTGTCACCGAGTAAACGCGATTATACAGTTTATTCTCTTTTATAATACTTAAAATATTATCATCGCCCCTCCGCATAGAGGACCCTCAAATCATTCTAGGTAAGATGTTATTTAGCCTTGACTATTTTTGTATTTCATCTAATCCTTTATTGTTAGAAGCTTGGATTACTCTTAAGCAAAGACTTTTATTGCTATAAAACGTATTGATAAAAAGGGTACTTTATTTGGTAACTCGTCTAGCCTTAACGATTATTTAACTTATTATCTCCATTTTCTACGGGTATAGGATCCTCCTCTCATACCTGAAGCTCTTCTTTGGTATCCTCCTCGACCTGGAGTGTATGGCGCTTTAGGTGTTGCTTCAGGTATGTCTTCTTCTGATGGCACTAGTTCTTCGCTTATCTGTTCTATTGAGCCTTTTGATCCTAAATTTAATTGCACTTCTCCTCTATATTGCGTAGTAAAGGCTCCTTTAACTTCTATAGCTGTACCTTCTTCTATTGTTCCAGCGTGCCTTCCCCATAGTGTTAACTTTACTCTACCACTTTCATCTCCCACAATAGCCTCACTTATTGTTCTTACACCCTTTCTAGTTTGAATTACCTTAGTTTCTCCCGCTCTGAGAACACGCACTCTTAGGTTTACATTTTCCATTCCAGGTTTAAGGTTTATGACTTTATTTACGGAAGATTTTTCCATCTAAATTCTTACTCCAAACTTGTTTGCCTTACACTCGCAGTACTACATATATAAGTTTATACGGTTGAAGTAGACTATTATTCATCAGTACTTAGCTTTGTCTCTGTAGATACTCATAACAGGATTTTGCTGCTATTGCTCCCTGGGCCATTGCTGTAACAATTTGTTTAAAATTATTACAGGCATTTGTTACATCACCTGCAGCATATAATCCTGGTATGTTAGTGGACTGGTCTGGGTTAACCGCGACATATCCTTCATTTGTTAACTTGAGTCCTATTTTCTTTAAGAACTCTATAGGCGGCCTTAAACCTATTTCAACGAATACCCCATCCACATTTATGGTCTTACCAGACTTCAACTTTACCCATTCTACTTTATCTTTACCATTGATTTCCACAATCTCGTCATTAAATATTACTTCTATGTTGTTAGCTTCTTTGAGGCGGTTAATGTATATTGGTTGTGCTTTAAGCCTGCCTCTACGATGTACCAAGTATACCTTAAGTGCGTAGCGTGATAATATTAGGGCTCCGAGAACAGCAGAATCGCCTCCCCCCACAACTATAACTCTCTTACCTTTAAATAAGGGGGCATCGCAGGCTGTACAATAGGATACTCCTTTACCTATGAATCTGTCTTCTCCAGGTACGTTTAACTTCCTCTTTTCTGCACCTACGGCGAGTATTACTGTTTTCCCTATAAATACACCATTATTCTTTGTATAAACTTTGAATGTTTTGTCCTCTTTCTTTACGTCTATTACCTCATCAAGTAATATTGGTACATTGTAGGATTTTACATGCCCTTCGAAATATCCTATAAGCTTATATGATTCTATACTCTTGAATCCAGGATAATTCTCTATAACATAAGTATATGAAATCTGTCCTCCAAGGATTTTAGTAATAATCAATGTCTTGAGAAGATATCTAGCAGTATATATCGCTGCAGTTATACCTGCTGGCCCTCCACCGATGATTATAGTATCGTATTCTCGCTCCCTAATAACTGGCCTACTTATGCTAAGCGGTAATTTTAATTCTATACTCAAGTCTACCCCCTAAGCTCAGGTATTTCCAGTATCTCCTCTAGTTTACTTTTCTTTATAACATATAACACATATTTCTTCATCTTTGTCTCCAAGAAAGTATTATCAACAACAGCTATAGGTACTTTAACAATCCTGAATACGGGTATATCAAAGACGCTATCCCCTACATAAACAATTGAGTTTAAGCCGTATCCTAGCCTTTTCGCCCATAACTTTAATACTAAGTGTTTATCGAGTAAAGGCACCCTACTAATTCCGCCAACTATTTTGCCTTGATCGTCAACTGTAAGGTCGTTGGCTAAATAGTATTTAATATCTAGTAATTTAGCAACATTTTCTACAAGTATACTTATCCCTGATGATAGTAATGCAATTTCATGCCCTCGCTTTTTAAGCTCATCGACTACATTTTTAGCTTTAGGATGTATCCTTACATTGCTTAAGACATCTTTAATGAAGTATATGTCTACCTCTTTCTTCTTACTCTTCCATAGATTGATATCCTTTAGCATGAATTCGTAATATCCGATTTCACCTCGTAGATAAAATGGCATATTTGGTGAGCCTTGTATGTCTAATTGTTTTAACACTTTTCCCCAGCTACTATCAATATCAACTAATACGCCATCGACATCAAATACTACTAACATTGTTCACCATAATTGTACATAGTGATGTCTACGTATTTAAATCATTAAACTTATGAGTATTGGTGAAAAGATAATTATGCTCATTGATAGAAGGGTGCATATAACAGCATCTATGATTCCATAAACCAAGCTTCCGTTACTACCCTTACCACCTAAAAGCCCAAGGAGGAAAGAGTTAACTAGAATACCCGTCTTAGTTAGCTCTTTAATGAAGAATATGTCGATATGTGTAAACGATGATATAAAAGGTATTTGTGTAGTCAATGCGCTGACATAGATTCTACTAATTAAGTTAATAATAACATTTAATGTTAGCATCACAGAGACAGCCATTATTAGCGTTGAAAGGTAGCTACCTATTTTGAAGATTCTATTCTTACTGATTAACGATGAATAAATGTCTCCTATTCTAACATAGATGCCCGTTAAGGTTTCGAACGCTTGAGGATCAGCACCCATACCCTCTGCTTCACTTAACAGTTCAAGGAAATAAGAGACTATCTTTGGAGGTTTGGCCTCTTTGATATAATGTTTCATTGATAAGCCTAGAGATAAATACGTAATTAGCTCCTTCAATACCTTAACTACATACCGTGGATAGTGATGTAGGGTTAATATTATCTTTAATGCTTGTAAAGGTGACCTTCCCTTCTTGATTTCTTCTGTTATATCACGGGCAATTTTAGGTAGCTCGGAAATGACTTTACGCTCTCTTATCATTTTTAATGTGTAGAATATTGCAGATGGAATAAACGGTATGGTTAAAGATAAAAATACTCCTACATGTAAAGGTAAAATATTCAATATCGTAAGTATAGTAAACAAACCCACTGCTGTAATAAATGATACTAGCACTAATTTATAGCTTGGAGTTGTATAAAGCTCCTTAGGCATTAATGTATCTATACTTATACTTATCGTTATGGCGAAGGTTAAAGGCAGTAAAATACTATATAATACTAGCACTGATTCATCTAATATTGCGAAAACTGAACCTATACCCAGCATACATATAGGAAGTACAATAAAGGCTAGAATTTCGAGTGAGGATATTAAGGAGTACTTTGCAGGAATAGAGTTAATTTTATCTTCAAGTTGCTTAAAGAGGGCCTCCGCCTTTTCCTTTAAAATGAAGTAAAGATCACTTCCACCTCTTTCACTACTCATTACAGATATTATGATCTTTGATACCAGTTGCGAAGGATGATATCTAAAGTGGTATATAATTGCATCTAGAGGATTTAATGCATATAATATGCGTAATTTAAGTATGTGACTAATCTCCTTCTTAAACCAAGAGAAACTCGCTAAATCTCTTATCCTATAAAAAGCTCGTGAGGGTGCAATTCCTGCAGCCGACGCCATATAGAGGTACTGTACTACGAAGGGTAATTCCCTCTCACTCTTACTTATTCTAATAAGTTTACTTATTTTAGTGTAATACAGAGCCATAATTAATGGAATTGAAGACATGAATAGTATTATACTTAATACTTCTAGTTGTGATAGAGGAATAATGTCAAAGTATGTGAGAGTGTAGATTACTGTTATACATAAAGCTGATAGAAGTGTCGAACTAAGTATATATTTCGCAACATAATAGGGAGGTTTGGTATAAAGTGCTGTCAGAAGAGGGTTCTTGAGCTTTTCTCCGAGAAATTCAATTATTTTATTACATTTCATATACTGATGTTTAGTCACTTTTAACAGCCTCAATTGTTACTACTTCGGAATGTTCCTTAGCCTCCCCACAGGTTTCAATATCTATTCTTTTTACATCGGAGAATTGGTTAGGATCCTCATAGAATTTCCAAAACATCTGTGTGACAGTCCTGTAATCGTATAGTTCATTGTGTAATTCTGTTTCACGTCGTAAATACTCTATAAACTTAGCTCTTAGTATTAAGTTTTCAAGGAGCTCTTCTCTAGACCAACCGATTTCATCCATAATCATTCTTGCAGTTAATGTATTGAGAAGTTTATTTAGAGGTATATTCTCTAGTTTATCCTTCCTGACATTATAATGAAATAGTCGATGCAAGATCACAGATCGACCATTGATTTCAAGATCGTAAATATCCACTATACGTCTTAAATAGAGTTTTCGTTCTAATCCATCCTCTTTTCTCTTCACAACTAGCCTTCTTATTACGATAATATTTCTTAACGCCATTAATGATCCTGGCTCTACATTTAATGGATCGCTTATTAGTCTTTGAATGCTAGAGGTGGCAGATTCTGCATGAAAGCTCGTTAAACCGCCGTGCCCGGATAGCAGTGCATTGGCCCATATTTTAGCCTCCTCTCCTCTTATCTCACCTATGATAATATAATCTGCAGACATTCTTAAAGCATGTTTTACAAGCCTAAACATATCTACAGCTCCCCGTTCGTCAAGGCTATATGATTCCCTTGTTATTAGTGGAATCCAATATGGATGAGCTAGTTTAAGCTCTGGCGTATCCTCTATCGTGATTATAGTTGCTCTTTCGGGTATCATGTTAGTCAATGCATTTATCAGTGATGTTTTACCAGTTCCCATGGTTCCAACTACAAGTAGGGCTTTGCGGCGTTCAATGAGTAACATAAGCCAGGCTGCAGCTAGGGGATTTATGGTATTCTTTTCAAGTAGCATTGTAATACTCCAAGGTTTTTCAGGAAACTTCCTAATGGTTATAGAGGAGCCTTTATACCCTACTTCTTTCTTATACGTAACTGTTAGCCTATGTCCATCTGGCAGTCTTACAGATAACATAGGCTGGTATATAGATATACTCTTACCGCTAATGTGAACAAGTCGTTCAACAAGTCTATCAAGTTCAACTTCGTCAAATACGATATTTGATATTAGTGGTCCATAAATCGAATGCATTATTCTTGCCGGGATGGAAGGTCCGGATACTTGAATATCCTCGACGTATGGGTCCTTTACAGCTGGATATAAGGCAGAATACCCTATAAGCTCTCTCATAAGCAGATACGTGTATTTCTCGTCATTGAAAAACTCATTTATTATTTGTCTTAATCTATCCTCACAAAGCACGATATCATCTGGAAGCAGAAATATAAGATCGGATGCTTTTTCCGAAATTTCCTTAAGCTCAAAATCCGTTATTGGCGGATCATGGACCAAGTATTTACCATCAGTCGTTATGAAGATGTTACTTAACCCAATGTTGTACTTATCTAATACTGCTTCGTTTAAATTATCATACGCTTTGAGATCGGCATATACAACCTTGACATTAACTTTAGGTCCCTTACTCTGTTGTTTTATTCTCCTCAAAATATCACCTTAATCTATAAATGGAAAAAAGAGTTATAGTTAAACTGTAATTTAATATTTCATAGTTTGGTTTAGCCATAGTATGCTGAGAACGTTATGGAACCTTGATCTGTATGCAGTGTTACTGGCACAACCTCGCTTGAGGGAGCTGGTATAGCTGTTTCTGGGATTACTATGTGAACTACATGCGCACTTGTATCAACAGATATGGCTAATGAGGCAGACTGTCCATCAACTTCAGTATTTGTTGCATTTAACTGTATAGGTGGACTTGAAAGCACCTGTACAGCTAACAGTCGTGCAGGCTGATTACCTATATTCCTTATTGTAAAGGTTAGGTGATAGACACCATTATTTATGTCATATGTTAATACTGCAGTACCTGTAACTGAAAGTACACCTTGCTTAGCTGCTGAAGAGCCTACCTTAACCATCCACGCAACAGCAATGCCTGTAACGGCAAGTGCAGCTACAGTTACTAATATTGCTATTATTGGCGTTGATATTTCTGCTCTTTTAATCCAGGCACGTCTCATAGTTTATCAACTCCCTTAGTATCTTAGGGTTTATAAAGTGCAAGGGAATACGCCTTAAGGGGTAAGAATGAGCGATAAGGAAGAAAAGCTCATTAAAGACATCAATATCGACCCGCACATGACAATTGGTGAGTTCATAGAGCTACTTGAAGGCTCACATGGATTTACACCAGCAAGCATTATTGAAGCAGCTAGGATACTGGTTGAAGCTTATAAAGGAGAGAATACAATAAAGTTCCTATCCTTCACAGGTAATATTGTAGCCACAGGAATTAGAGGTCTTTTAGCACAGATGATACGTGAGGGCTTCGCTGATGTTATCATTACCACCTGCGGGACAATAGATCATGATATTGCACGAAGTTTTGGAGGAAGATATCTAAAAGGGTATTTTGAAGCAGATGATAACGAGTTATTTAAATTGGGTTATCATAGACTAGGTAACATATTTATACCCATAAGTGATTACGGTCCCCTCATTGAAAAGAAGGCTCGTGAAATATTAGATAACATACTTAGTGAACATGATAAGGTCGAATGGGGTGTAAGAGAATTACTACATGCCCTAGGAAAATACATCAGTGATAGGAATTCTATTATCAGAGCAGCATACGAGAAAAATGTGCCTATATATGTACCTGGTATAGTAGATGGCGCTTTTGGAACACAATTATTCATGTATGCACAGTTCAAAAAATTCAAATTAAACTTATTCAAGGATGAAAGGGAGCTGGCAGACATAGTATTTTCAGCAAAAGAAACTAGCGCTTTAATTATAGGTGGTGGTATAAGTAAGCATCACACGATATGGTGGAATCAGTTTAAGGGAGGGCTCGACTATGCAGTTTACATAACAACTGCTACAGAATACGATGGCAGTCTTAGTGGTGCCAGGCCTAGAGAAGCTATATCCTGGGGTAAAATTAAACCCTCAGCAAAGAAAGTAGTAGTCTATGGTGACGCTACGCTCATTTTACCAATACTATATGCGGCTGTTAAGCATTTACTATGTAAAAGTTAAAAAGAGTACACCAATATAACTAGTATAGCCCAGTGTCTAGGAACTCTGGCCCAAAACACCAAGCATATAATACCCCAAATCTAATAAAGTGCTCAAAGGTTAAAACTATCTGTCGACAGTAAGAAACGACAGTATCCCAGGGTGATAGTAATGCCAGAGAAATTCAAGAGCCTTAGCCCAGCAGAGTTTTTCTATAGGAATAGAGAGATAGCGGGTTTTGCTAATCCGGTTAGGGCACTATACCAAACAGTTCGTGAATTAGTAGAGAACGCTCTTGATGCAACTGACTGTTTTAGTATACTACCGACTATACATGTAGAGATAGCACGAGATAGCGAAGAAGCACCACACTATAGAGTTACAGTTGCAGATAATGGTATAGGGATTCCACCAGAATATGTACCTCAGGCTTTTGGACGTGTACTTTACGGGTCAAAATATGTACTAAAACAGTCTAGAGGAATGTTTGGCCTAGGAGTAAAAATGGCGATTCTCTACGGTCAAATAACAACAGGAAAGCCGGTAATAGTCGAGACGGTTCCACGTAGATCCAAATACAAGTACTCGTTTAAAATACTGATTGACATTGAGAAAAACCAACCAATCGTATTAGAGAGGAAAATTAAGAAGCTAAAGAAAAGAAGACATGGCACTCTAGTATCAGTGGTAGTTGAAGGTGATTGGGGTAGAGCTAAATCAAGGATAATAGAGTATATAAAGCGTACAGCCATAGTGGCCCCATATGCAAATATATACTTCAAAGATCCTGAGGGTAACGTATACCAATATCCCCGTGTAATACGTAAATTACCTCCACCACCTAAGGAGACAAAGCCCCACCCTCATGGCGTAGATATAGAAATGCTGAAAGCGTTAATCTCTAGTGTTGAAGCCGAAACATTATTAGAATTCCTGACTAAAGCATTCCAAAGCGTTGGAGAAAAAGCCGCTCTAGAATTTCTAAAATTTGCTGAACTAGACCCGAATGTTAAACCAACAGATCTCTCAATAGAGGACTTAAAGTACTTAACAAGGAAGTTAAAGGAATTTGATGGCTTTAGAAATCCGAGAGGAGCATCATTATCACCACTAGGCGAGGAAATAATTGAAGCAGGCCTTAAACAAATACTAAAACCAGAATTCGTTGTAGCAGTAACACGAAAACCGTCAGCCTATAGCGGACACCCATTCATAGTTGAAGTAGGAATAGCCTATGGAGGACAAATACCACCAGCAGAGACACCACACCTATACAGATTCGCAAACAAAATACCACTACTATACGATGAGAAAGCTGATGTAGCATGGAAAGTAGTAACTGAGGGAATAGGCTGGAAAAACTATGGAATATCGTTCCCTGCACCAGTAGCAGTTTTAACACATATATGTAGTACTAAAGTCCCGTACAAGGGTGTTGGAAAAGAAAGCGTAGCTGACGTGCCAGAGATTGAAAGAGAGTTAAGAAACGCCTTAAGAGAGGCAGCAAGAAGGCTAAAAACCTACATATCAAAGAAGACGAGAGAGATAGAGGCAAAGAAGAAGATAGTAGCATTAGTAAAGTACATACCAGAAGTCTCAGATAGTCTGGCAGTAATAAGTAAGCCTCCTACAGGCGAAGGTGATGGATTATCATCAGAACAGATAGCTAAACTACTTTACCAAATATTAGAGATTAAGCTTGAAAAATTAGGCCTAAAAGGTAAAGTTGATCTATCAAAGATAAAAGTACAAATAGGTATGTAAGGTGATGAAATATGAGTACACCAGATCAGACAGCAATGATGGATATAGACTATACACAAAGACTAAAGGCAGCACAGATACTCCACGAGAGATTTCTTGAAATAATAAAGCAGATTAAAGCAGGTAAGAATCCAACACTAGTTCTACCTAAGAGAACGCTCTCAAATACAATATTTGATATGGAGCGTGGGTTATTACTCTTAGGTCCTGGAAAAATTAAGCGAAGATTCCTAGATGTCCGTGAAGCCAAAAAGTTCATGCAGACATTACTTATGGCCAAAATTATCTATGAAGCACTGGTAAACAACGAGTATCCTACAATAAGAGATCTATACTATAGAGGTAAGCACACAATAGTATACTATGATCTAAATGGTAGAAGAAAGGAGGAAAACACATGGGATGAACAGAAAGAATCAGATGCAGTCATAAGGGACATAGAGGTATACACTGGACTACTAAGGGAGGACATGCTAATATTAAGCAAGGAGAAGGGTAAACTCGTAGGAAAGATCATACTAAAATCAGGGAGTGATATTATTGATGCATCAAAAATGGGTCATGGAGCATACGCTTTAGAGCCGACACCAGACCTAATAGAAATAAAGGATGTAGATGCAGAGTTTGTACTAGTTGTAGAGAAGGATGCAGTATTCCAACAACTCCACAGGTACAGATTCTGGGAGAAACACCGAGCGTTATTAATAACTAGTGCTGGTCAACCTGATAGAGCAACAAGAAGGTTTGTAAGAAGACTAAATGAAGAATGGAAATTACCGGTATACATACTAACAGATGCAGACCCATATGGATGGTATATATACTCAGTATTCAAAATAGGCTCAATAACTCTATCATATGAGAGTGAGAGACTAG
>CAZTBM010000041.1:0-11965 GCA_964611985.1 uncultured Desulfurococcales archaeon
TTATCTTTTTAGAATATAAATATATCATATTATGTATCTTAAGTTATCATGCAACTGAATGCTAAAAGTCTAGAGTGGTTCCAGTGGAAACAGAGGGGTGGGGGTGGTAAATAATTTTAGTTGTTAGAGGGTTATTGCTTGATTACTTTGTCTTCCTCTTTATCAAGTCGATCTTCGTTATTATTCCTACTATGTTTCCTCTATCTATAACTAATACTGCAGGATACTCCATGAGCAATGGTATTATTGAGTCTACTTTTGCATTAGGTGCTACCATTGGAAGTGGTGGCTCTAAAACCTCCCTAACTTTACCTCTTAGTATTATCTCAGAGTTGAAGTTTGTAGCTGCTATCTTCTTTAATATGCTACTTTCAGTTACAACTCCGATGACTCTATTTCCTCTATCCAAGACTGGTATTTGTGATATCCCGTATTTCTCCATTAATTCGACAGCCTTAGCTATAGGTTCATCTTCATAAAGTGTTATTACTGGAGAGTGCATAATTGACTTAGCATCTTCCATACTACTAGTTGCCTCCTCTAATACTACTAGAATACGCTTTAATGTTGAGAGCCTTGGATTTACATCACCTCTTTCAATTCTGGCTATGAGGGATTGGCTAACACCAGCTCTTTTAGCGAGCTCTTTTTGTGTAAGTCCAGCCCTAATTCTTAGTCGTCTTAGCTCTTCTGGTGTGGGTAGGATGAGGCGTACCATCCAGTTTTGAACCCCGCCTATACAGTAAACTTAGTACTCCGAGTAATAAATTATAATACTCTATACAACAATATTCAGCAATATTTAAAAATTATCAGAGAATACTATAGTCTGGAGAGAGTTCTTTATGTTGCTTGAAATCCGATTCCACGGTAGAGGAGGACAAGGTGTAGTTACAGCCGCTCAACTTCTTGTTGAAGCAGCATTCTATGAGGGACTATGGGGCCAGGCTATACCATTCTTTGGGGCTGAACGTAGAGGAGCTCCCGTAGTGGCATATGCAAGACTATCGGATAAACCCATTAGGACACATAGCCAAGTGTACTCGCCCGATATAGTCATAGTATTTGATGAAAGACTTTTAAAAATAGTCAATGTTCATCAAGGACTAAAGGATAAAGGTTTAATTATAGTTAATGCACCTAAAGTAACAAAAGAAATGACCTCACCTAGGCCAGGAGATATAAAGTTAGCAGTTACACCAGCAACACAAATAGCATTAGACTTAAACCTAATAGTAGCCGGTTGGCCTGTAATTAATACCGCCATGTTAGGGGCCTTTGCTAAAGCCACCAGAATTGTAAGTATAAGCTCAGTAGAGAAGGCAATAAAGAGTAATTGGCCTGGAAGAATCGGAGAGCTCAACGCTAAAGCAGCACGATTAGCTTATGAGAGAACAATCATGTATGGTGAGTAGCCATGGAAGTAGAGAGAATACCTCTAGCTCCCATATCTATACCTAAAGTTGGTGCTGTAGGAAAAACTGGAAAGTGGAGAACATTCAGACCTGTAATTGACAGGGAGAAATGTATTAAATGTCTACTCTGCTGGCTTTACTGCCCCGATGCCGCTATTGTGAGAGATGAAAACGATAACGTCTTTGTAAACTATGATTACTGTAAAGGTTGCGGAATATGCGCCCATGAGTGCCCACGTAAAGCAATAAAAATGGTTAAGGAGGAGTGAAAAGAACATGTCCACATATAAAGTTCTTACTGGAAATTATGCTGTAGCATACGGTGTAAAACTCTGTAAACCCCAGGTAATAGCAGCATACCCTATTACCCCTCAAACATCAATCGTAGAGAAGCTATCAGAGTTTGTTGAGAAAGGGGAATTAAAAGCCAAAATGCTTAGAGTTGAAAGTGAACATTCAGCCATGGCTGCCGTTATAGGAGCAGCAATCGCAGGTGCAAGGACGTTTACAGCTACATCAAGCCAGGGACTACTCTATATGCATGAAGGTGTATGGATGGCTGCTGGAGCCAGATTACCAATAGTCATGGCTATTGTAACACGTGCAATATTTCCTCCATGGAGTATTTGGACAGATCACGGAGACCTATTAGATCAGAGAGACACCGGATGGATGATATGTATGGCTGAGGATAACCAGGAAGTAATTGACATGATCATCCAAGCCTATAAAATAGCTGAAGACGAGAGAGTACTACTACCAATAATGGTAGGTTTAGACGCATTCATACTAAGTCATACAGCTACACCAATAGAAATACCAGATGAAAATCTTGTAGACTCCTACTTACCTAGACCTGGTGAAACATTATCATATCTAAAGATATCCTTTGACAACCCTCTAACATATTATAACTTGGCCTTCCCAGATAGTTACATGGAATTTAGGTATCAAATACATGAAGCTATGAATAGGGCAAAAAGAGTTATTGAAGAAGCTGACGAGAAATATCATAAACTAACTGGCCGAAAATACGGAGGACTAGTTGATACATACCGGTGCAATGACGCTGAAGTAGTTATAGTCTCCATGGGAGCATCAACAGGAGACGCTAAAGAGGCTGCTGATAAACTCAGAGATGAAGGATATAAGGTTGGTGTACTAAGATTAAGATTCATTAGACCTTTCCCGGAAGAGAAACTAAAGGAAATATTATCCAACAAGAAGTTAGTCATAGTTATTGATAGAGCAATATCCCTTGGTAAAGGCGGGATACTATACACTGAAGTAGCTTCGGTTTTACATAAAAACGATGGAAGAACACCTATCATCAGAGGATATCTCACGGGGTTAGGAGGACGAGACATAACGGTCAGCGACATCATCAAGATGGTTAGGAAAGCAACCTCATTATTCGAGAAAGGTGAGCTAACCCATGGTTGGGAATGGTTTAAATTAAGAAAGGAGGTGGTAATGTAAGATGCCTATTACAATTAAAAATCTACCTAAAGAAGAAATAACTCTCCAGCCAGGACACGCAGCCTGCCCTGGATGTCCCATAGGGATAGGCTTAAGAATAGTAGGTAAGGTGCTAGGTAAAAAGACGGTCATAGTCATCCCAGCATGTTGTACGTCTATCGTCCAAGGACCGTATCCTTACAGTGCTGTAAAAGTCCCATTGGTTAACGTGATATTCGCTGCTTCAGCAGCAGTAGCCTCAGGTATAGCAGGGGCTTTTGAAGCACAAGGCATAAAGGACGCTCATGTCGTCGTATGGGCTGGTGATGGTGGTACTGCCGACATAGGACTTCAAGCTTTAAGTGGGGCAGCAGAGAGAAATGATAATATAATCTACATATGCTATGATAATGAAGCATACATGAACACAGGTATTCAAAGAAGCGGCTCTACACCTTACAAAGCATGGACAACCACAACAATAACTGGAAAAACAGAGTTTAAGAAGAACATGCCAGCAATAATAGCTCAGCATAGAGTACCATACGTTGCTACAGCTTCCATAGGATACCCATTAGACTTTGCAGAAAAGCTACAAAAAGCAAGTAAAATAAAAGGCTTCAAATACATACACCTACTTGCACCATGTCCTGTAGGTTGGAGATTCGATCCAAGCTTAACAGCCGAAATGGGTAAATTAGCAGTTCTAACAGGGCTATGGCCATTATATGAAGTTGAATATGGAGTGTTTAAACTAACCGGAGTCAGCTTAAGCCTCGTTGATAAAGATAAGAGAGTACCCTTAGAAAAGTATTTAAGACTACAGGGTAGATTCAAACACATAACTGATGAGGATATAAAAATATACGAAGAATACGTGGATCAGTTATGGAGAACACTAAAGGATCTACATGGAAAAAGAATAGTCTAGACCTGGTTTCTCAATACTCAAAATTTTTTAAGAAAATTGATACATTCTCAGGAATATGTCCCTCATGTAACAGTGATAAATTTACCATGGTAGAGTTCATCTATAATACGCCATACGGGGACATACTTGTCATTAATGGGTATTGTGAAAAATGCGGGTATAAATTCTTTGACATATTCAACCTAAAATCCCACGAACCTATAGAATTAATCTTAAAAGTTAATGATGATGAAGATCTCAGATCATTAATAATAAGGTCTAAAACAGCTAAAATAATGATACCAGAATTGAACATAGAGATTCATCCAGGCCCTGCCTCATTACCATATATAACTACAGTAGATGGCATACTTTATAGAGTATTAGATGTACTATCACTATTCAGTAAAGAGGAGGCTAAACATGTAGAGGAGGCTTTGAACGAAGCTATAAATGGCAAAAAATCCTTTACACTGATAATCAGTGATCCATATGGCAACTCAGCAATAATACCTTTTAGAAAAAGAAAGCTTACAATCAAACGAGATTAGGGTATTATGAGTCTTAATACTAAAACAGTAGCAGTGAATAATATTGCAGCTGCTATTACAACATATGGTTTGACTTTAATACCTACTTCTGTTTCTTCATAGAACCTAACAAGTCCTGCAGCTGTTAATGGGCCGCCTGTTTCTCTTCTTTTCCTTCTAGACATAAAAACACACCCTATGCTTCATACTTCCATACGCTTTTATTCCGTGTAACTTAGATTTGTTAGAGAAAATATAAAAATTATGCTATAATGTATTTTAATACTGTGTGATTAACATGGATATTAAAGAGTTCCAGAACCTTATGAGGAAACTCTATTACTCTAAAGATTCTAAGAGAGGAGTATTCAAAACATACTTATGGCTTATAGAGGAGGTAGGAGAATTAGCTGAAGCCATACGCAAGGGTAACAAAGAAGATGTAGCGAGTGAAATGGCAGATGTTATTGCATGGCTCTCGTCTTTAGCGAATTTGCTAGAAGTAGACTTAAATGATGCAATATTGAAGAAGTATGGTAAGGGTGTATGTCCTAGATGCTTAAATATCCCTTGCAAGTGTAAAGAATAAAGGGAATACGGGCTAAAGTTTACATATATTAGTCTATTAGTCATGCAATATTAGTTATGTAAACGCTGTATGTATATGTATTATAGTACTTAAGGATATGGTAATAGTAATAAATTTTAGTCCGGTTTTTAACTATAAAGTATGTGGTATAAACTCTCTGTTGTAGGTAGAGGATTAATGAGTAAAGCATTACTACGGAAGCTACTGAAAAAAGGAATCTACATAGAATACCCCATTAAAGGTTATAATGAGCTTTTCCGCGTAATGCGCTTGTATAATGTTAGATCAATACCCGTTCTTAAAAAGGATACAAAGGAGTTTCTGGGGGTCCTAAGACTATCAAAAGTAGCAGGTAAGTTAAGTGAACCTATATTCATGCTTATAGAAAAGAATCCTCCTGTAATAACTGAGGACTACACATTCGATGAGGCATTAAAATATATGTTATCTAAAGATTTATGGGAGGTGCCCTACGTAACCTCTAATAAGGAGTTTCTAGGTATAATCAGGTTGCAAGATGTAGTAAAGTATTATTGGTCATACATTGCATCACGATGGGGCACTAACATCCCTGTAAAAGATATTAAAAGCGAGAATGTTTTAGCCTTATGGTCTAAGACCCCAGCCAATATTGCAGTGGTCTCTATGAATTACCTTAATTCTGAAATAGCATTGGTCGTGGATGATGATGGAAAAGTTATGGGAGCTGTTTTCTTACTTGACCTTTTAGCTGAAGGAGAAGAAGTAACACGTGAGAAACAGAGCAGTTTATCAGCTGGATCTGAAGATCAAGAATGGGATTGGACAGGTGAGACCATAGTCTACATATCGAAAAAACAGTATGTGATATCAAAGAGGCCTATAGGAGAACTCTCTGAACCCCTTGACAAAGTGTATGAGAATGGTAGTCTATCATCTGCACTTAAAATAGTATCTGGATCTAAGAGAGGATGGATCTTTGTTGTTGACGCTTATGGTGAAGTAAAATATCCAATATCAGTGATGGACATACTAAAGCATATAATTAAGTAGTAAATTATCTCCCGCTGGCCTCTCTTATTGACCTTACTATACTCTTTAACTTATCGATGTTATACTCTATTATCGTCCCTGTAACTATTACATGTGCTCCAGCTTTAGCAAGTTCGTAAGCTTGTTGTGGATCCCTTATACCCCCTCCAACTATTAGTTTAATTCTTTCTGTCATTTCTCTCGTCTTTTTGACCATATTTACTGGGACGGATGATGACGCACCTGATCCTCTTTCGAAATATACAAATCGCATACCCATATACTCTGCTGCAAGAGCGTACAATGCTGCTAGCTCAGGTTTATTTAATGGTATTCCTCTAGCGTAGCCTACATACCCCGCTGCACCGCCCTCTCCTATAATGATGTATGCTGTTGGTATCGCCTCTATACCGTATTTCTTTACTATTGCTGCTCCAAGAACTTGTGCCCCCGTTATAAAGTAAGGATTTGTAGAATTAAGTAAACTCATAAATAATATTGCATCAGCATACCTTGATATGCCCGTGACATTCCCTGGGAAAAGTATTACTGGTATTGATACGGAGGATTTTAATACTTTAACTATGTCATCCAATATACTCTCGGATACTCCTGTACTCCCTCCAATTAATATTGCATCACTTCCAGACTCTTCAATAGTTTTACCTAGTTTTGATGCATTATCAGGATTAGTCTTATCTGGATCTATTAATGTGAAGTGTAGGGTCCCCTTTTTCTCCATGAGGTCTAATAGGTATTTCTCAACCCTACCTATAAGCGTCAACATGTTTATGAAACGCCTCAGATTGAGCTTCCTCCTTGACCTCTTCTTCGCCTCTAATAAACTTTATTTCTGCTTTCCCTGAATGATATAAGTCTACAAATTTCCCATAAACGTCTACCGGTTGGAATATGGATGGAATTTCTAACTCAGACTGTAATCCGCAGCTACCACATTGCACTACTGCTCTTGTTCTATCTTTATTGATCTCAACGGTTAATGAAATTTTGCCACAATGGGGACACTGGAATATACTTGGTATTTTCCTTACACGTCTTATAACTTTCTTATATTTCTTCCTTCTCTTACCCATTTTGTGTTCACCTCTTTTTTCCGTACTTTTCGTCAATATAGTAATCTACTGTAACGAATATTAAACTAAGAACCACTATGAGTACTATTACTATTTCTATCATCAATTACTCCTCCTAGCTTCTCGTATTTTCCTCTTAAGAGTTATACTTAAATCTCTCGTATTAATCTCATTAACTATTGTTATTAATTCGTCTTCACTTAAGCTTAGAGTTATATAGTTATTAAATGCTTCGGCTAGGGCTTGTGCTATTAAATGATAACATGCCGGAGTAATAGACTTAGTAACTGTGTGCATTAAAAAATCCATACAGCTACAATACTTAAAGGGTATGATTAGATGAGTTGAATCTTTACCGTTAAAAAGCCAGATATAAGAGCCAGAAGGTAATACCGCCTTAATCAACCTCCTTTCTGACACAACTCTCATAGCTCTTCTTACTCTATCACCGATTTTTCTATTTTTCAAATAGCGTTTTAACCCATTTTTACCCTCACTTAGACATGAAATGTACACTTCCCTTACGAATGTAAAGGTATGTGTATGATCTAGTTCTTTACTCTCCAAAATAACCCTCTACTATAGTTGTTTTTAATAATTGTTTTGGTGGGCCCGCGGGGATTTGAACCCCGGACCACGGGGTCCCGAGTCGGGTACCCTTACCTCCCTTCAGCGGTATAGGGTATACCCCGCATCCTACCAGGCTAGACGACGGGCCCGCGTTAGATAGTAAAGGTTCGACTTGGATTTAAGTATAACTCGCTATCTCATAATGTGACAGATTGTGATCGGAAAGGATATATTAGTTCTTTTAACCATTTTATTCTGGTGTAGTGTTAGTATGGTAACAAGGTATGTCGTAGAGAACATTGCTAAAAGAATAGCAGGAGATATTGTTTGGAGTAATAATCCTGGAGCAACACTTAAGAAATGGAGGGAAATATTTGAAGCCTCACAAGTTGAGCTTAGTAGAGTCATGGGTGTTACCCCCAGCGTTATAAGCGATTACGAGAATAATAGGAGAAGCCCAGGCAGTCGCTTTATTAAACGCTTTATTGATGCTTTATTAAGGATAGACAGGGATAGAGGTTGGACTACTACTAAGGCTCTCGCTAAATCCATGAAGATTCATGTAGATATAATAATTGACATGTATGAATATCAAAGACCTGTACCACTAAGTGAGGTTCTCCCGCTAGTGAATGGTGAGTTGCTTACCTCTAGTGATTTTGGCAAACTAGTCTATGGTTATACTATTCTTGACAGTATTAGGGCAATACTTTACCTCTCAGGTAACGACTTCTATGTTATAATGGGTCAAACATCAGAAAGAGCCCTGATATTCACTAAGGTCAGAACTGGAAGATCCCCTATGGTAGCGGTTAAGGTCTCACCGATAAAACCAGCTGCCGTAATAATCTATGGCCCTAAAAGTTGTGATCAAGTTGATGAGCTAGCTATAAAACTGGCTGAAAGTGAAAGGGTGCCTTTAGTTCTGTCATTAGTAGAAGATGTAAATGTCCTTATTGAAAGATTGAGGAGGGTAGGTTAACTTCTAGCCTGCTTACGAGCCTCTAATAACATTATAGCTTGAGCTAAGTCGCCTTTAGTCTCTATTAATGCTCTCTTCGCCTCCTCTAAAGATACACCTGTTTGGGAGGCCACAAGCTGGACATCTTCATCACTTATAGTTATCTCTTCCTCAGGTACCTCAGCTTTCGCTTCCTCCTCTCTTATCGTTCCAACGACTTGTATTATTGTCTGGTCTTGTAAAGTCATTACAACAACTTGAGGATCCTCAATAATAAGTCTCTTATCTTCTAGTTCTATAACGACCTCCTTAACCCCCTTAAGCTCCTCCATTTTCATACCAAATTGTCTCATTAGTCTCTTTAGGTCTCTAGGGCTAAAACGCCTAAACATATACTTCCCCTCATCTCTCTAGTAGTATTAAAGATTTTTATATATCTTCTACTTAAGCTGTAGAAACAAGGTAGATAGTGTAATAAGAAAAGTGTGGAGGACGAGTATGGAGCTAACAATACTTGGTGGAGGAGGCGAGGTAGGCAGATTAGCAGTCCACATTAATGTTAACGGAACAAATATACTATTAGACTATGGTATAAATTTTGCTGAGGACGATACACCCCAATTGCCATTACATATTGAACCAAGGAAAGTGGATGTTCTAACAATCTCTCACGCACATTTAGATCATATGGGTGCTGCGCCAATACTATACATTTCCTCAAACATTAAGGCTTACACCACGAGGATTACACGTGACCTAATGAATCCTATGTTTGAAGATTTCTTACATATCTCTGGTTATCATCTGCCATTCGAGTATTATGAGGTCCGTAAGCTGATGCAAAATGTTGAAGTAGTCAAATATGGTGAGCTAGTAGAGGAGGGTAATGTTCAGTTAGAATTTATTAATGCAGGACATATACCAGGCAGTATGATGACTCTTATTCATGGTAAGAATAAGAGCATACTATTTACGGGGGATGTTAACACCATAGACACAAACCTTGTTAGAGGGGCATCACTCAATAATGTTAAGGCAGAGTACTTAGTGTTAGAGGCTACATATGCCGATGCCACACACCCGCCAAGAGGTGAAGTTGAGAAGAGGTTCATAGAAGCTGTAAAGGAAGTCCTTGAAAATAATGGTGTTGTTTTAGTTCCAGCATTTGCCCTTGGAAGATCTCAAGAGATACTATGTGTATTAAAGGATCATAACATTGACCCGGTATTTTATGATGGTATGGTTAGAGAAATCAATAGAATACTACTAAGTAACCTTAGCTTCATAAACAAAAAGACATTATTTGAAGACGCCGTTATAGCATACCATGAGGTCAAGGGATGGTATAATAGAAAGCACGTTATAAGCAGACCCTGCGTCATAGTTGCAAGTGCTGGCATGCTCAAGGGAGGTCCAGCCCTTTACTACTTAAAGAGAATATATGAAGATAAGAGAAATGCAGTGTTTCTAGTAAGTTTCCAGGCCCCTAATACCCCAGGGTATAAATTACTATCATCTGGTACTTGGAATGAAGGCGGAATAAAGGTAAAGGCAAGAGTTGAATGGTTTGACTTCTCAAGCCATGCAGGTAAGAGAGAACTACTAAACCTTGTTAAAAGCATTAAAGGGTTAGAGAAAGTAATAATAGTTCATAGTGAACCGGAGGCTGCTTCTAAATTGGCGCAAAGAATTAATGAGGAAGTGGGAATCGAAGTGGTTATTGCCGAAAATGCCATGAAGATAGAGCTTAACGACTAGCCATTTAGACTTCAATTATTCTTGGACATTTCAAAGACTTTATGAATTCATCTGCCTCTTCCGGCTTAAGCTTAATTGTATAGAGATACCTTTTTGTTCTAGCTTTAACTTTAACAACATCTTTCAACCTTTTTACCCTACATTCTACTGCTCTTTCAGCTATCTTCTTAAATTCCTCCTTATCATAAATCTCTATGGGCATTTCGATATACCCTCCTTCACCTAGGTCAGTTAGTATAAGGGTATGGTGGATATAAGTTTTATGCAACAGCCCTCCGTAACTCTTATTTATGTAGACCTCAAACCTAGACCCAGCTAAACATGGGGGTTGAGTAAAGTGATAAAGATGCCTTATTTCACGATAATTCAGCCTGTCTCAAATAAGACTTATAGCATTATGCCTTTGAAGAAGGTCTTAATTAGAAAGAGAACAAAGTACCAGGACGTAATAATAGCTGATTTAGATGAATACGGTATATCATTGATACTTGACGGATATATACAGTCAACAGAGTCTGATGAACACATATACCATGAAGTACTTGTTCATCCAGCTATGGTGACCCATCCTAAGCCTGAAAAGGTTCTAGTTATTGGTGGAGGTGAAGGGGCAACTGTAAGAGAGGTTCTTAAACATAATACTGTTAAACGTGTAATAATGGTTGATATTGATGGGGAGCTTATTGAGTTGACCAAGAAGTACCTCGAGTGTATGCATCAAGGAGCATTTGATGACCCGAGATTAGAACTTGTAATAGCCGATGGCAAAGAGTATATAGAGAAAACTAATGAAAGATTTGATGTAGTAATTTTAGACTTAACTGATCCCTATAGCTCAGAGATTTCACTTGAGCTCTATACCGAAAAATTCTATGCTAAAGTGAAAAATGTACTAGCAGACGATAATGGAATAGTCGTGACACAGGCTGGGTCATTGTTCTTCTTTGAGGACATATATAATAAGGTTCTTGAAGCAATGAAAAAAGTATACCCGGTGATTAGAGAGTATAATGTATGGATTCCAAGTTTCAGCTATGCATGTAACTTTATACTGGCATCACTTAAGCTTGACCCAATAAGTCTCACAATAGAACAAGTAGATAAGATACTTAAAGAAAGAAATGTAAAAACAAAATTCTATAATGCAAAAACACACGTAGGCATACTCTACACGCCTATATTCAAAAATCCTGTTACATCCACCTAACCAATTTTTAATTCTTTACAGAGAAAACACTCTAATTCTAGGACATATACGAAAGCACTCTGAATGTAGATGATAGAATAGTCGAGAAGAGTTTGAGTGATGTGTTGGCGCCGCGGGGAGGATTTGAACCTCCGACCACCGGGTACCCGTGGGCTTAAAGCCCATAACAGCCCGGCGCTCTACCCGCTGAGCTACCGCGGCACATCCTCCCCGCTCACTCTAGTGGTAATATTAAGAGTGGGGTTTTAAGGTTTACTAAGTTACATTATGTCAGCCGAGTTATTTCTACCTTACAGCTCCATGATGTGAAATAGTCGCTTATAGGAAAAATTTTAAGTTCTAGGGTTATGTTAGAATGATAGACAGGTGTGGGCCCGTCGTCTAGCCTGGCCTAGGACGCCGCCCTGACGAGGGCTCTATTTAAGCCCTAAGAAAGGCGGAGGTCCGGGGTTCAAATCCCCG
>CAZTBM010000042.1:0-11231 GCA_964611985.1 uncultured Desulfurococcales archaeon
TGTTAAGGTAGTAGTTGTTAAGCTTTCTACTAATGAAAGGTGGACGTATAATGACTCTGGCTTTGTTGAAGAACCTGTTACCCCTATATTTAAAGCTCCATCAACGGGAGTATATTTGGTATCCCTTATGGTTACTAAGGTCATACCTAGGAAGGGGGGCTTTCAAAGAATAGAATATAATATCTCAGTGCATCCTTCAACTCTTTTAGCTAGACTTGAATACCTAGTACCTAGACTCCTCCTTCTCGTGGTATTAGGCTTAGCACTTATATTCTTGAGTCTCATTTTAGATGTAGAGAAAAGCATATTCCCGCATATAGTGTCCAGGGAGATTCAGGATTTCTGGAAGGATGTTATTTTACTTGTATTCTTAGGGATACTACTGTCTAATCGCGATTTCGCTATTAACGTTTGGTCTTCTTGGCCTCTTTTCTCTGAAAGAATAGGTGTTGTAAATAGGGACCTACATTTATCTACAGTTCTTTATCAAGCAACCTTCTCATCTTACTTTTCCTTAGCGGGTGGTGCTTCTTCTCTTCGAATACTCTATTTAGCCTATGCCTCAATAATTGCCGTAGCATTGTTTGCGTACGAGCTTGAAAGGAAGATCTTTAGAGATAAGATCTCTCTAGGTGTGGCTAAGGTTAAACTTTACTTTGTAAAAGTAGTAGCCTTGTTTATGCTACTATTGTTGCCCCTCATTATGCCACATGTACTCTTAATGTTAGTAGCTGATACCAATCTCACTTTATCCAAGCCTCTCATGGTTTTATCAGCAATATTTTACAGGCTAATCTCAGATGTAACAATAGTTCTCATGGTATTATCCTATGTACTTTTACCCGTTATCCTACTACCTAAGACACTACACGCACTAACATTATCATTCATATTACCATATGCCCTAGCTCTATTCAATCCTGAGATGACACTACATGGACTTGATGAGCTATTTGCTGACGTTAATTACTTTACAGCACTCAACATGCTGCCATATTATGTGTTATTCTCTCTTACATCCATTATGGTGGGCTATATTGTTTCGAGGTTTAGAGATTATGCGTAATGTGGTTGAAGTAAGGAATGTATACAAGAGATTTTGGTTTACAAGTGCATTAGAAAATATATCCTTAACTATAAGGGATGGTGAACATACGCTACTATTAGGGCCTAATGGTAGCGGTAAGAGCACACTAATCAAGATCGTTGCCGGATTAATTAAGCCTACAAAAGGTGAGGTTAGAGTACTAGGTTTAGACCCTTTCAGATCAAACCTTCTCGGTAGGAAAGTAAATGTCCTTCTAGATGATTTTAGCTTACCCTTCTGGATGTCAGGGTATAAGTTCTTAAGATACATAGCTAAAATAAGAGGTTTAGACTGGAATAAAGTAAAAGAGGTCGCTAAGGAGTTTAATATTACATCCTACTGGCATAAACTTATAGGAGTATACTCTGCGGGTATGAAAAAGAAGATAGCACTCATCCAGGCTCTAATAGGGGCTCCAAGAATAATTATACTTGATGACCCCTTCACAGCACTAGATATAGAGAGTAGAGTGAAACTTCTTGAAGTATTAGTTGAGAAGGGTAGAGAGGCTACAATAATAGTTTCAACGCATAGTCTCTTCGGGGCTCAAAGGATATGCAAGAAAACAGTACTATTAGATAATGGCAGGAAAATTATGGAAGGCGATACAGAGGAAGTAGTGAAAGCCCTACAAGAGAAAAGTTACACAATAGCATTATAATGTGATATTCATTCAGAATTCAAGAATAAGCACGAATAGTGAAGAGTATTTAGTAATTAATCTTTACTGGGACTTCCCAAGCGTTGGTGTTAGAGGAGAATTTTTCATAAGGTATTGTAAATCTTCTTATAGATTCTGGATCTATAAGGTAAAGCTTAAATTTATAATTACCTTTCTCATGAAGTCTACGAGAAAGCTTTAGTACCCCCTCTAAACTTAGCTTTGTAGAAAATATGAAAGAGTGATCTTTTTCGGTTATGTGAATAGAAGAGAATGAATTAAGAGCTTTACAAAGACCTTCCAGTACCTCGAAGTTCTCACTATATAGTAGCAGGTTGATGAAATTTCCTGGCTTATCTACCATAAATGTTGGGGCGACTCTTTCAATTAAACGATACCTACACACATGTCTTATGTAATGTTTGTAGATTTCACCTCTATCTACTCTAACGTTTTTAGCTATTTCACTAAATTTCATTAAAGCATCCTTCTCCAACTCCTTAACTATAAGAACATCCACAAAATCAAAAAATGCCCCACTGTCATTGGAAGAGTCTTTTTCGCGTCCAAAGTTATCATTGTTAAATCTAAATACGAATTTGTTGTTAATGTATGCTAGTTTAGGGTATAACGTATTTGAGGATATGAATATATCCTCTTCAGCTACATGTAAGCGTTCAGCTAGATTATATAATAATTTAAGGCTAATATTTCTTGGGAAGTAGTACACTATGAGAGTGCCTCCTGGAGACATAATATGGGCGTATGCGTAAACCCAATTCTTTAAGGGAACCTTACTAAATGGTATTACTTTACTTGAGAAGTAGAAGACTCTCATAAGGTTCAAAGCTTTATAATTTGGTATACCTCTTAGCCTGATATGCTTTCTCAATAGCCTAAGCTTTCTATAAATCTTCCTTTCATAGAGAAATTGTAAAAGAAAAGATCTTTTAAAACAAGGTAAACCATCATTATATAATGTTAGTATAAACTGGATTACGGATGAATCTAAAAGCTTACCTAGTTCACACATTTGCCTACGTATATCCTCAATTACACTAATATCATACATCATAATGACCTATAAGACGTCTTTCTAGCATCATTTACTTCTATTCTAACTAAACCTAAATATTTTCTTAATTTCAGCCACCCGCTATACATTAAACTCTAAAAACTAATAAACCTAAATTTTCATTAAGCTAAAAACTAAGCCCATAAAAGAATAATGAAAGAAAATGAGCAAAGTAGTTAAACTCTTACAATAGTGGCTTATCTCCTTACTTATATCGATGTTTCCTTATCTACAGGGTCACCAAAAACTACTAATGAAACTACGAAAACAACTAGGCAAACAATTCCCACTATATTGTTCAAGCTACTTAAAAGTTTGATTATGCATTTTCTTCCAAATCCCTCCAATAACATATTTATCACCAATTATATATAATCATTGGTCACTTTACTAATGACTTACTGACAACATGATGTATAATCGTGTTGTCAGTAAGACTTAAATATATGATAAAAAGGACAATAGTTTCAAATGAAATAATGGGTAATAAAAGAGTTAATCCAGTACATTACGTTAATGAAGTTATCTATGAATAATATTTACTTAGTCGTTTCAGTTTCGCAAGATATAAAGTGTCCATATAATATATTTAAACATGGTATCTTTCAATAGTATAAAAGTTTAATTAATATGCCTTGTTCTTTCTAGGCAGACGTAACGTAATGAAGGGTATACATTAACTCATCCACTACTGCAGGGCTTAAACTCCGTCGAAGCCTTAGTTCTCTAGCTTAAGTTAAGAATAGATGTAGTTATATTGAATTAAAAACTGTAAGCTTCGATGCCCTTTCTTAATCCAGAGCTAGACAGATAACATAACTATGTCTTCTTTAGTAAAGCTTAAAATGAAGAGTAAGAATAATGGATTCCCAAGAAATTTAAGTAAACTATAAACTCATCATAGGGATTTTAAGTATATGCTTCAATATAAGAGGCCTTAAATTTTTAATATAAATATGTAAACTCCTAAAGCCTCTTGATAGTAATTAAATTTTCGGACTACGGAAATATACTCTTATTTAAGTCTTACTGACAACATGATTATACATCATAATGTCAGTACGAAATAAATATTGAATGGAAGAAATAAATCATTATGAGGGATAATATGAATGCCAAAAGAGGATTATTTCTTATATTAGTAGCGGTTATAATAATCTTTGTGTTATCTGTGATAACAAATTGTGTAGCTGATACTGAAGTAAATCTATTGATTCATGGCGATTTTAGTAAAGGGTTAACCACTAGAAAGTACGTTAACATAGTTACAGGTAAGAAGTGGGTATTTACAGTTCCAGCGGGATGGGAAGGAGGTCCAAATTACAGACAAGGTCTAATGGGTATAAAGGATTCATTTGTATCCAAAATGAGTAATGTAGAATTAAGTATAGAGAAAAAAGGGTTAGACAATATTTTAGTTGCTAAGGTTAAAACCAAAGGCTATATGTTTCTATACTCTAATCTAATTAAACCAGTACCATTAGATGACTTGGTACTTCAATGTGAAATATGGGTGTCAAGTAAGCCTGGAGTAAAGATGGCACTTGATGACGTAACACTTCCAGCGTTTAGAGATGTAACCGTAGGATTCCTAATAAAATATGATAAATACTATTTTATTGTAACTAAAGGCTCACCAACACTATCCACAAACGACTTTACAGGAGTACTACCACTACCTAACGCCAAAGCCGAATATAGGGGAGAAAAATACAGCGTCGTGCTAACACAAATACCAGTACTCAACATCCCAACAAACATGGAACCAAAGAAATGGAATACAATAAAGCTAACTGGAAAAGAGATAACCACTAGAATATTAAACGAAGGAAACATAGTATTCGTTGAAGGAGGAAGGGAAAAGACTATTCAAAACCTCAATGACGTAGTAAAGAGAGCAAAGGCTGTTAGCGTAGTAGTAATAGCAACAAATATCTTTAAAGATGAACCGTTCATAATTAAGATAAAGAATGTTAAGGCATTAACCGAGAGGGGACAAACATCAACAAGTATTAGCTCCATACCACTAATCTTAATAATTATAACATTACCCTTTATGAGATCTAAGAAGAAAAATAAACTCGTAGTAGTATTCATAACCATAATCCTACTTTTACCTGCTTTAGCATTACCTGTAAAAGCTGCAACACTTTACAAATACACCCCACCATACTATTCAGGAACAAGTTACACCGAGAAGGAGGGAAGCGAATATTACACCTATGCTTTTACAGGATTCGATAAAAATTCTGGAGAGATAATAATAGATCATAGAAGCTCTGAAGGAGGCAAAACTAAAGGATATGCTGCCTTAGACTTAGCCAATGTATGCGAATACCCAGTTTACGAACTCAAAGGTCATTATACGGACCTTTTAGATGAAGGTGCAAGCATCACTTTCGCTTTTGAAGCTAAGTACAATGGAGCAATAAATGTCCAAGACGTTGCCTCTGCCTCTCTATCAATTTATATAGTTATTTGGGGGCTTATAGCAACAGAGTACGGTGCATACTGGTCTAAGATATTAACCGTTAAGAAGGGTACTTATGGGCCAGTAGGGGAAATACAGGAGACAATTCAATACGCACACGTTTATGAAGCACCATATACCACTTATTATACTATGTCAGCTAAATATTATGTTGAGACTTCAACAGAAACAAGCCCCTTAGGAGATACCGTCCCTAACATAGCATTAGTAACAATGGCTGATAAAGAAGACTACGATCCTATAAAAATATTGTGGATGGGTTTCTCATATTAAGACTAGGGGATAGCATCTTGATTAGAAATTTACATAATAAACATAAGTGGATATTTTTTCTCTCATTACTTCTCTTCATAGTCTTTATTGCGGGTTCAATGGGGTATTTTCAAATTCAAAAAGAGGTTATACAAAAGAGTATATCTCCTTGGCTTTTTAAAGGTGCTTATGTGGAGTATAAGGGGTCTGATGGTACTACTGTAAGGTATGAGATAGTTGACATTGTAGATAACTGTTTTTACTGTAAGTATATATTCCAGCGAGGCTCATTTGTAAAGAGTAGGCTACTTGGCCCTTTCAACATAGATTATGGCCACTTACCTTTTATCTCACCTAGTAACATCTCTAAAACGTTGGATCTTACCTTTTCGATTCCATATAAGTACGGTGTTGAATATGGTCCTATGCGTATGAAGTTAGTGAGACTAGAAATAACATTTAAGGAAGAGAGGATAATGAAAACGGCTATCGGTTTTAGAGTATGTAAAGTATATCTAGTTAATCAAACACTCAGAGTGGAGGATGCCTATTCCAACATTCCCCCAAGAGTGGGTAGTAGACTTCATGAAATCTATATTGATAAAGAATACTACATAATGATAGCATGGTATACCGTGCCTAACATAAAATATGAGCTCATATCAACAAATATAATAAAGTGAATAAGCCATACTTAGACATGACTTACTTAAGATGTAAAAGTATAGAGATTACTTATGATCCTACTGTTTCACACTATTCCCTTTCGTATTTAGGTGATCTTCAGTTAATATTAGGGTATAGTTCTTCGTACACTAAATTGGACGTTGACATTTATCTAAGTGTTAATATTGGTAAGATGTATAGGAGTCTATTGATAACTATTTTTCAATGCCATACTGGTATTAAACGATGTTAATGGTAATTCTAAATGAAAAATCACATAAAATATGCAAGAGCTAATTAGAATGAAGCTTAACGAAAGTAAGATTATATTATTAACCCTTCGGATGTATATATGATAGACATATGATACGAGCTCGCTAGATAGTTATTATAGTTAAATAGTTACTTATATTAAGTGGTTAAGTAGGGATTATTATGGGGATGTATTTGCATGAGTATGTGACCATATCTGTTCCTAGGAGGGTTAAGGAAGTCCTTGAGAAAGCTAAAGGTAAGGAGAGTTGGGGAGATTTTCTCTTAAGAGTATATAATGAATATAAGAAAATGGAGAAAATATTGGCATTTAATGAATTAAGGAGAAGCCTTTCAGACGAAGAGTTAGATAATATACTGAAGTCCATGAGAGAATTTAGAAAGGGTTTTAGGCTGAGATAATGTCACTTATTGACACATCAGCTTTAATAGAGATGATACGAAAAGGAACATTTGTCGAGGGATCTATTTCGATTATAACTTTGATTGAAATATTAAGAGGCGTCTACCCTAAAAAGAGAAGCAAAGTAAAAAAGCTACTAGAGAAAGTATATGATGTATTAACAATAGATAATAAGGTAATCGAAAAGTACTGTCAACTATACGATGAACTCAAGAGTAAAGGAGAGCTAATTCCCGATGCAGATTTGATTATAGCTTCTACAGCAATAGCTTACAACAAAACCCTAATAACTAAAGATAAAAGACACTTCGAGAAATTAGTTAAATTCGGATTAAAAATAGAATATTATGAGCCCTAGTGATCTCTATTTAGAGACCAAAGTTACATCCTTAATTTACATAAATTCCTCCCAATAATTGAACCATGGATTATAGTGATACCTTGGGCCATCACTCTTGGTTTGTATAAGCTATCTTTCTTAATGACTATCGTAAATCTATACTAACTATTTTCTCTTTTACACATGCTACACCTAACCATGTCAAATAAGTAACATCTAAACGTATTCTGTCATAAACTATAGTGTTGACGGGAAGTTTTACGCGTTACAGTCAGGTGAAACCAGAAATAATTTGTTCCATTCTCTACTGGAATTTCAAGCCTTTCTCAGCCTCTAATATAATCCTATGTTTCTAAGTGAAGTCTAGCCTAAATTGAATTGAATTAATTGTTTAAATTATATGAGATAATCACTTTTAAAGGTCTTTAATTGTTTAGGCTTTGCTAAGCATTATCAGGTTTCTATTGTTCTTTAAACTTAGTAGCATAGGTATTGTTATTATCGTAAATGCTAGTAATGCTGGTAATCCTACTGGTACACCATAGAGTTCATCTCTTACTGGTGCTAGGAGCAGTCCTAGTGGAAGGTAGGCGTTTATTGCCCCATGTCCTATAGCTGAAGCATACACGCTACCAGACTTAATCCTAAGCCATGAGAGATAAATACTCATAAACACTGTTAAGATAGTAAAGAATACTACGCCAACTAGATCTCTATGGTGTGGATAATTATATCCTATAAGTAGAATTAATGGTGTATGCCATAAACCCCAAATGATACCTGTCAAGAAGATCGCATTTAGTAATCCATATTTCTCTGTTAGTCTTTGAAGAAGGAAACCTCTCCAACCATACTCTTCACCAAAAGCAAAAATAGCATTAACAAATGGGGCAATAGGCAATATTATAAGTTGTAACATTAGCAGTACGTTGGCTAGAGCAACTCGGGATTCTTCAGGTATTTCCTCAATATTTGGGGGCTTAAATCCAGCCTGTACTACACTCAATGATAGTAGTTGAAGCATTACTCTTCTAAGTTCCTCAATACTCCTAATAATCCTTCCAAAACCTAGAATCTCGGTAAACAATAACCCAATGAATAAGACAATTACTGGTATGAGAATGGCATAAGCATAATATCTTTTAGCTAAAGGAGATAACCCATACTTCCTAAGAGGTTCATGCCTAACTTTCTTGATAACTATTACTGCTGAGATTAAAGGTATAAACATTGCAATAATAAGTAATAATCTACCCCAAAATTTGAGTATAGAAACGCAATAGAATAGAGGTATAGAAAGAGAAAAACATAAAAATAAAAATAATAGGACATCCCTCAGCAAAGCTCACCCAGCCGAAGTAATATTAACTGGCATAACCTCCTTAGAAAACACTCTTAGAAACTCCTTAAAGTTATTAGGTCTCAGAATCATATAAGATCCATCTCTAAGTTCTATTATTAAGTTTTCTCCTAGTGGGTCTACTGATGCTACATAGGCTCTCTTACCATTCGATAGCTCAAATATTCCTATTGCGTATTTTGAAACATAAGTTCCAAATATTCTAGTCTTATAGTCCCCTAGTCTTCCAATAACATAGTCTACATAGGCTTTAACCATTTGCTCCCTAGAGAACTCCTTATGTAGTGGGAATAATCCAGGCTGATGTATACCAACCTTCCCATCATCAATACTAATATAGGACTCATAGAATGCTGGAAGCATACCATAAACGAGCATGAATATCACAATTAATATAGCAATGGCAGCTATGGCTATCCTTACTGGTTTAGGTAACATTCTATTTATTGGCGAGATTATTGTACTTCTACCACTAAACTTCAAAATCAGAATAAATAATATAGCCACGGCTATGGGGACAATGGTAAAGGCTACCACAACATTCATAGCCTGAGGTGGAGGGGAGAGATGAAAAGTATAGCTGGTCATGCCCTCCTTCCTCTCTAACTACTTAGTGATCTTAGGAGTTCTTTTATATCTTTTGATTCAGGTTTTACTTGAAGGATTTCCTCATAAAATATTGTCTCTTTCCTTTTAGTCAGTACATCATATAGTTCATTTTTACATTTGCTCATTAGATAAAAGCAACTATAACATGGAAAGAGGAACTTTTTATCTTTCAGGCCGTAGCCTAAGTATTTAAGTATTGCCTGTGGTTCTTTAAGATAGAGCCACCAGTATAGAACATTACGTTGAGCCCTCTTAATAATCGTTTCTAGGTCTTCCTTATCTAAATAACCAATAATATAGTAATCTACATCTTCGGGTTCAAATATAGCATGACCACAACAGACAGTAACCTTACCATCCGGATGAACTACAATATCCTCTAATATTCTCTTGCATCCTAGATCTGCGCGATACCTTTTTGAAACATATTCTTCATCAATTAGGCTATCACTTAAATTTTTAGCTCTTCCAAGTGGTTGAAAGTGATCCTCGAGAATGTAAATATTGGTTAAGTCTATACCATTGTTAGATAGCATTTTTCTTATATGCTCTTTCCTCATTTCACTATACTTATGTATTGTTGTAGCTATAGCCACTTTCATCTCTAACTTTAAAGCTGCTTTAACCGCATATATCATGTTACTCTCTTTTATAAAGTGTTTGTGAAAGTCATCAAAGCTCACGTTAAGCTCGTTTAGCCCTAGTTCTTGTAATTCCTTCAGGAATTCAAGGGCACCCTCTTCGCTTGATGCCCACCAGGCATTAGTGACTAATCTAACTATAAAACCCTTTTCTGCTGCATATTTAATCCCCTTCTTTAATAGTCTAGGTTTTAATGTAGGCTCTCCACCAGTAAATAATATTATAACCTTAATTGATGGTATGTAGTATGCTTCATCAATAGCCTTTAACATTAACTTCTCAAAGAGTGCTTGTTTAGCCAATAACTTAGGCTCTGAGGATACACTACAATGAGCACACTTAAAGTTACACCCATAGGTAACCATAAATGCTAATGTCTTAGTAATCATCTAACCTTAACCCTCCGACCCTCCTCCCAGCACTACAATTGCTATTATCACCCAGATTACAACTACAGCTATATCTACTAAGCCTATGTTTACTGCTGCAGCTATATTCACTACATAGTTTACATTATAGCCTACAGTATCTGTTGACACTTGGGATCCATAAGGCTCCGCTAATGCCTCTTGGTTTATAGTGAAAAGTGATTCTAAGCTTTCATCTTTCTTTTTAGAGTCTAATCTTGATAGAATATGTATTTTCACGACTTTCGTTGGGTCAACTTGGTATCCTAGGTCGAAGGCTTTTAAGTGCTTTAAGTTCACTGCTTGACACCCATGTATTATAGTCTTGCCCTTTCAATGAGATCTATTATTCTTAATATTCTCCTTTTTCCTCTCTTTTCAGCTTCTTCCTTAGTCTTTTTCAATACCTTTTTACCTATTTCTTCTAGGTCTTTTGCATCTATGCTTATGTTGGGTAGTATGAGGTGTTCCTCATCATCAGCATAGGCTAATATGAGAACCCTATACCCTGGCTGCTCCTTTTTACTTGTCTTCCTCGCCCTATACGTTATGGATGGGGGTATGAAGTGTATTTTATCAATTATTGTAAATGAGCCTATGTATTCCTCAAATTTCATACCCCTAAACTCATAAGCAGTTCGTATGAGTGATTTTCCCGTTCTATAAGTACCACAATCACGATTCTTAACAGCTAGAACTTCACCTTCAAATCTTAAAGACGGTTTCTTATACCTATTTAGAGCTGAGGTTTTTGTCGTGAGCATAGAATCTTCTCTAATCATTTCAGGTATAAGCTGAGGTAAAACTGGAATTGCCATCATGCTCATTATTAAGCCTTTTAGAAATTCTCTACGAGCAATTTTTATGAAAGGGTTTATATCTCTATCTTTTATATTATCGACCAATGGATTTTTACCTCATTAAGATAGAGGGTTTACTTTATATTTACCTTGTACTGACAACAT
>CAZTBM010000043.1:0-4882 GCA_964611985.1 uncultured Desulfurococcales archaeon
CAACACATCCTGGTACTATTGCTCTTGTTGACATTGATGTTCCACCAGCAAACCCCTTGACAATAAGACCACCATAACTCATACGGTGAAGATAAATCATTACTGCTGCATGTTCACAATCATCCTCCGGCCTCCATCCTTCAATCCATTTACGTTGCCACTCCAAGAAGAGCTCCCTAGAAGGCAATAACCACTTATACCTCTCGTAAACACCTTCCCACTTATCACGTATAGTCCTAAATAGTCTAACTAGGTCGCCATCAATATCATTGTATATTTCTATTGGTGACTTAGGCTTATTCAGTAGGAAACAAGCCATACCCCCGAAAACCTCAACATAAACCCTATGAGGAGGTACAAATTTGGCTAAGTATGGTACTACGAACTTCTTACCACCAAAATATGGCGCAACTGATAACCACTCTCTCCAGTTAATGGGAACTTCTAGCGTACTTGGTTTACCAATATAGCAGCATCTCAGTTTACCATTAACTCTATGAACCACATAGTAGTATGTATGGCCCTTAATCTTCTTGGGGTTAAGTGTTCCCACTAGGCCACAGCGTGGGCAAATAACCTTCATAACTTCTGCTACACCGAAATACTAGGTAAACCAGTGAACAGTAAGCCCCCTTAATAGAGCCAATCATCTAATGATTGCTTAATATAAGACCTACACTCTATTATGAGGTGGGTAAGATGAATTCCGCGGATGACCTCAATGTTAATCCTTTTCTTGAGAGTAGTAAGAGGTTTCTTGAGGGTGCTTCTCAAGCATTAGACTCCATCATGGCTGCAATAGAAACCATAGAGAAATATGTGGATAAGGAGGTACAACATGAAGCAGTACTATACTATATTGATAGACTTAGAAAACACCTAATAGAATCTATTAAGACTAGGTTTCCAGGAGTAAAACACATCATGGTAACAGGCTACATAGCAGGCAACAGCCTAATAATAAACCTGCCAAGAGAAATAGCTAAAAGTCTATCTAAGGAGGGAGAAATACCAGTACTAATAGAAAAATATACAACAGGGCTAATAACAATAACAACAATGACTAAGTGTTAATTATTATTTCTCACCCATCATTAGAAAATAATAGCTTAATGTGAAAGTCTAGATGATTACATGGCCTCCTTAATTACCTTTACTGACTTCGAGTCTACATCAACTACTATAACTCCTATACTTTCACTAACCTCTTTAGCTACTTTCAAGCCCTCATCTTCTAAATTCTTGGGGATAGCTAAATATAATTTACTTAGATTTCGTGAGTACAAATATTCTCTTAACTGTTCCCTGACTTTCTCGGGGCTCTCATAAGCACCATACTTCCTGCTTAAGTATCCTTTGACTTCTATACCTATTATGTTAAGGCCTTGAGGGTCGATTGCAACTAGATCTATTCTTTGGTGACCCCTTTTCACTTCTCTAATATATGGTACACCAGTATACCATGGATAAGCCGGACTAGGACCCCAAGGTGAATACCCTAATTGGATGTATCTTTGTCCTGCAAATGGTAGAGTTTGTTCAAATGCTACTCCAAAGCCTTTGTCGATAAAGTGCTTGGCTACTATTGCAACAATAGTGTCATGAAATTGGCTAGGGCAAGTATAGTGCTTAGATTTCAGTACTGCTTTCACTTCATCTACGTAAGGTCCAAATATCCTTTTAGCTCTCGTTATTTCCACTATTCTTCCCTTCTCAATATCAATTAAAGCTCTACCTAAACCATCAATAACCCTTCTCATATCACTACATTCAAGACCATATAGTTGGGATATGGATTCAGTTAGATTATTTGTCCAAGTATTCTTATACTTTAGTATGTCTTTATAGTGTTGTTCAGTATAGGGTGCTATTTTGAATATGAAGTCACAGTAATTGTAGTAGTTGAACAGACGTAAATCCTCTTTTAAGGTTCCCTTATATAATGCGCTCTTACACTCAATCACAATTACATGATCTCTTTTATCCAAAAGTGCTATATCAAAACGGGCATCTCTAACTTCTACTTCAGGGTAGGCTATGTATCCTTGACTCCATAGTTTAAGTAGAATTGAGTATTTTACAGAGTGCTCATTAAGGAAATTAAGCCACCACATATAACTATAAGCTTTAATCCCTTTAGGACAAGTAGGTTGAGCACGGTTCACTAAGTTCTTTAAACTTAAGGTATTAAGGTTGAATGGGCTTACAATCCATGGTATTAAAGGGTATATTTCACTTTCTGGGTAATATGTACTCCTATATCTTTTAGCATTTATTTTCTCAATTACCTCCTCTAGGTACTCCTCAATTAGAATCTTCTCTGCATATTTGAGAGATAATTCTTTTGAATACTTACATTCAAATTCCACTAATGCCGCCATTACGTACCTTTCAATAACATGTGCTGGTTCTCGAACCCTTTCTCTAAGATATGCTTTGGCAAAGTTCATAAGTCTATTTTTGTATTTAAACCATGGTTCCTCGAGATGACGGTGACTTTCAGAATATTCTATGTATTCGGTTATTTTCTTTTGTTTCATCTCTATGGCATTACCCTTCTTCAGTTTCCTATTAAGTGTTTAGGTGTTGCCCTCCACTATTCAATTATCTTTGCGTATCCTTAATTTAGAGTTTATGCTTCAACATTAAAAGCTAATGAAAAAGATGCCTTACTACAAATAGTGGTGATCTTTTGTGGAGGGCATATATAAAGTGTATACAGAGAGTTATCGAGCCCTTAAAATTAAAGGAGAGTGATAAATCTTAACCAAGTTAATGGGTAGGTACTTGGAGGTGGGAGTATTCGGAGTGTAGAATTAATTGTTCAGGAGGCTAAGAGGGATGATGTTGGTAGGGGTAAAGCTAGGATTAGCCTTAATGTGATGAGAGAGATTGGTGTAGAACCCGGAGATGTAGTGGAAATTATAGGTAAGAGGAGAACAGCTGCCACAGCCTGGCCAGCTTACGCTGAAGATTCAGGAAAGAACATTATTAGAATTGACAGGATTATTAGGAGTAATGCTCAGGTGGATATCGGTGATAGAGTTATAGTTAGAAGGGCTGAAATCAAACCTGCAAAATCGGTAAAGCTGGCTCCAGTAGGGTTTAAGATAAGTGTTGATCCTGGCTTCCTAAGTTACGTTAAGAGAAGGCTTATGGAGATTCCACTCCTTGAAGGAGATAATGTACTAATCCCTATGTTGGGTCAAAGCCTAGTCTTTAATGTGGTTTTAGTAAAACCTTATGGTGTAGTTGTAGTATCTGATGAGACTAACGTGGTGATCTTGGAAAAGCCGTTAAAGAAAGAGTTAAAGGAGAGTATTGTAAAGGAGGTAGCAAAGTTACTGAAGGAGGAAGGATACGAAATACTACATATGGGAGAAGAGAAGGGTGAAGCTGATATTGTAGCTGAAAGAGGAAATAGACAATTATTAATTAAAATAGTGAAGGAATATGTTAAGAGGGAGAAAGACTTAAACTTCTACTTAGCATTGGGGGAGTTATTAACGATTATGAGGGATCCTAATACAGATTATGCTTTGGTACTAACAGATGAGTATAGAGACTTAGCCAAGAAAATACCAGAACAAGTATTACAAAAACTGAATATGAAAATACTCATACTCGAAAAGAAATACATGATAAAAGAACTCGAATAAACACACAACATAGTTTAATCACACATTCTCCTCTTATTACTTTGCCTCGCCCAAGGTGAACCACAAATTTGTGGTTCAAAGAGTTTATTTTAAGTCACCTTTATATACATTATTTTTGAAAATTATACCTAGCGTTAATGATTTAGTTTGGTGTTTATCATGGTATCTAATGGTAAGGATAGTTTTATTATTAGTGATAATTCGTTAGATAAGATTGTTCTTGTATTGTCTATTTTCGCTCCATTTACTTTTACTGTTATAACTTTACTTTTACCAGAGTCAAGTATATTACAATATTACATGGTATCTTATGTTTTCCCATCAATATTTATACCATTATTTGGTGGCGTAACATTCTACTTTGCATACATATTCAGGTTTGAAGAGAAATTTAAAGAAATCTACAGCGAAGAATACATCCCACAATTAAGAATTAATATGGGGAAAACGGCAAGATCGCTATTAAGTCTATCACTAGCTGCATTAATGGTATTATCTATCTCATTACTTATTAATTATGAGAATTATGTGAGAGGTGGATATATTTTCCCATTGTTGTCATTAGTTATTCTTTTAGCTCTGGTATTGTCAGTATTTAGGTTTATAGGTATATTTAGATTCAATGATATAACGAAGATTACTACACCTTACCACCTAAGTAGTGTTGCTCAAGGTCTCATATTCATTGGTGTAATACTTTTACAAGGAATAAGTGAGACAACACCATTACCTTACGCCTTATTTATGATATACTTTGGTTTCACATTACCTCTATTTACATCAATCTTGTGGATAGAGAATATTCAATCTAATACTCCACTTTGTAAGGTTAAGTCAGTTAATGAGGGTTTAAGGTTTTTAGGGATGGTGCCACTAATAGCACTTATATTGTATTTAGCTCTTAAACTACTATTTACACGATTAACTATAAGCTCCCAACTTGATATAATCCTTATCTCATTGTTCTCAGCAAGCATTATAATACCTTTTAGCCTCTTTACACCTATACTTTGGATTATAAAAATACATGAAGTACTACGAGAACTACATGATATAACTGATGAAATGCGTGCTTATCAAGGATACATCAAGGTATCAAAATTTGTTATATCACTATCTCTAGTATTAATAATACTTGGTTATAGCGGAAGCGGGTTGCATAGTTTACCTGGTTTACTCTCATTAATAATGCTCTTCTTTGGTATTACATTCTATCTTTGGTC
>CAZTBM010000043.1:4892-11145 GCA_964611985.1 uncultured Desulfurococcales archaeon
TTAGGATTCAAAAATCTACTATGTTCGATCCTTTATGGTGCCCCTCTTAATAGCTTCCTTGAGCTCCTTCAGAGCGTTAATTGTTTTCCGCTTGGCTTTCCTTAACTTTATTTCCCTTTCAAGAGCGTGCTTAACTTTTCCTATATAGATGTTTAACTCTCTCCTAAAGTTATTACAATCTTCCTTAGGAGCGAAACCACAGAATTGTTCACAAATATTCTCTAGTTCTTTAGCAAATTCCTCAAGGAACCTCTCTACATCATTTGTAAATACTATAAAGCCATCATTACTTTTATAAACACTATGAGCAATGCTTTCATTAAATAATATGTTAAGTATATCATCAATATCTTCGATATGAAGGTATTCATAGCCATTATCGGGATAGGGGATGATGATTTTTATTAGACCCATAAGGGGAAGCCCCTTGAACATAGTTCCTGCAAATTAAATAAGAGCATAAACCATAATCATCTTCTCACCTACAATCCTTTAATTAGAAAAGAGAGTGAAGTAAATAGTATAAGAAATGCACCACAAACCCTAGTAACACTATACATAAGCTTAAACATAATCTTCTCTTTATACACCAAAGCTAAGAGAAAATATAATGCCAATAAGGTAAACACTGCAATCCTCTTCATGAGTCCAGTAAGAGTAAGATAGTTCCATAAAGCATGAATAATATATGATAGCATTCCATACTTAGCTTTACCACGATAAACACTCTTTAACCAAAGCATGGTACAAACTCCACCAAGAAACATGTAAGCAGCGACTTGACATAACAAGATATAATTAACCATAAATACTGGAATGCCATAATATACCAGAAGTTCATGCCAATACCAGACATTAGGATAATGAAAAATGACAAATAACAAGTATGTTACCCAATAAGCTATAATAACCCTCCTCCAAAGTCCATAAACTTCTATAGTATATGTGGTATTCTTAGCTTGGGCGTCACGCTTACATCTGTCAATAGCCATTAAACCCATGAAAGCTCTGAGCCCGGTTTCCTCAACTATAGGTGCAACTATACATCCAGTAAAGATAACAAGAGTGAAAGGTAAACACTGATCACTCCAAACATTATAAGTAATAATCTTGAACCCTACAGAAAGTAAATCTACAAGAGAACTTATACCTAACATCATGTACAAACATACATAATAAAATATACATAAAATCACAGATAAAAGTAGAAGAAAATAACCTAGCTTTTTTGCAGATATACTCATGGGAGCAGATCTAGCGTGTCTACTCATCAACACCTTTTCACCTAAGATTTCATTCTCATTCTTATACATTTCCCTATAAAATATCCTGGTTAGTTTATTATAGTTGTTGCAGCTGCTTCTAATTCATCTGCCGCCTGTCTCAATAGTTCGGCTAACCTCTTTGCGTCTGCAGGGTTAATGTCTATTCTTGAAAGAGCGTTAATAACAGCTTCAAGATAGTATACTATTCTTTCTCTATAGTGCATTAGTCCCATGAATGCTAATCCATCCTTTTCATGAGTCCTAGTAGTATAATCATATACGTCAGGTCCAAGATAGCATTTCTTTACTGTCCTCTTCTTTCTCCCATTAACGTATTCGTACTCGTAGTGAACCGCGTAATAGTATGTTTTACCGTTAATTTCTCTTCTCTCAATAGTTGAGTAGGGTCTATTACATCTTGGACAAACCCTCTCCTTAAGAATCTCCTTTAAAGATAGAAGAGCCTGCGCCATACCCCGGGTGCCCCCGAGTATCTAGTAGACAGTCGGCAGTTATATAAAGTTTTCTACCTATAAGCTTATAGGTAGAAAGACTTAAATACATGCCCTTCCAGGGAGACTGACCTGGGAGAAGTATATGAAAGTCGAAGGTGAAATTAAGGAATTAATCGACAGCATCTGTAGGGTATTTGAAGAACAAGACTTCTCAACTAAGGTTCACTCAGGATTAAACATTAGTATTACGTGTGCTCCTTCACCCGGAGTTGAAGATTACGAAATCCTACTAGTACCACCAAACACCATAATAGTCTCCACACTAACACCAACAACTATAATACCAAGCAGCATAGTAAGATTTCACAATTACAAGTTAAGAAAGATAATAAACAGAGTAAAACAAGAAACAATAGATAGAAACATAAGCATAACTCTAACGTATAAAGATAAAGTAACAATAATAATAGACTATCACAATAAAAGAATAAATGTAAAAGTGGAGAAGGAACAAAAATAGAAAGTTAATTCCTTAATTGACAACCACATCTTCATTAATTCTATTTTCCTTCTTTTTCTCTAGACTAACGAGAATTACTTAATTTAATAGCTACGGCAAGAATCAACGCAATAATGACTAGAACAAATAGTGTCGAGAAAAGTAATGAAATTAACCTCATTCCTAGATTTCTCACAAAAAAATATTGGAGTAATAGTTACCATGCTAAATAAGAATTTCATACATTATTCGCGTATTTGCGTACTAATTTCTCTAAGTTCATGAATCTTTCCATTCTTAATAGTGAATTCGTAGATTGCTATGAATTCTTTTTTCACTTCTACGCGAGATTCAAGTAAGGTTCTTGCATACCCAACTATCACTTCACCTTTAATAGCCAATTTATATTTGTGATTCTCATCAAGCGACTTTTCTAGCGGTATTACAAGCCAATATTCTTCATCAGGTTTTATTTTCACTTCATGTGAGAGAATACCATAACCATAGATCTTAGTTCCTATGAGCATGCCCTTTACCCTAGTTTTGATTAGCCCAAAGAGCATTCTACGCTCTATAGGTTCAGGTAAAATTTCGATAAGGTCTACTCTTGTAATTCTTACAATGTTATCAGAAACATTTCTTACGAGAACTCTCATTTCCTTCCCATTTAGCGGTTTAATCTCCTTTATTTTGATAAACTGCATCTTGTGTCACTCCCATTTTATTCTTATTATGAGTCTTTAAATTAATTTTATATGGGACGAAGATTATGCTATTTAGTTAAATTTATTATACATAGAGACTGAAACTTGAACTATCAACATACTAGTTTAGTTTGACCCTCATGTATGAATATTTGAAGAATGCCTTACCAAGCAAATACTTGGGTTGTTTACTCCGAATATATAATATTGGCCAAGGAGAGTATGTAAGAAACGAATAAAACCGAAGCTAGTTGTATGGTATCTTGGTGTTCATGATGTCTAACCGAGTTTTATCGTTATCTCTTTTTGTTATATTGATTGTATTGGCGTCTACCTTATCAGCTACTTGTAACTGGGTTTATGCGAATCATGGTGCTTCAAAGGATTTCGAGCACATATTCAAGGAGACTACTAATAAGGAGACTACCAATGAGGTAAAAGTACATGTTGTTCCAAGTAGGCTTAGTGATTTAAGTCCTATATGGATGTTAGTGCATATTAGGGGACATTATAAAGCTTATCCTATACTTAAAGTTACTTCCAAGGTAAATGTGGACATAGGTTTACATGTGGAACCAGTTAGTAAGAGTAGTCAGGGACTTAGGAAACTTAAAGTCACAGTGTATATTGGTAATTCTAAAGTAAGTAATGTGTATGTTGAGGTTGTAAAGTCTTTAACACAGGAGATTATAGCTTCAGGCTTTACGGGCTCTGATGGCTCTATTACATTTTCACTATCAAGTGGAGAATATAAGGTAAGATGTTACTATGATAAGGACAAAGATAAATTATATGAGTACTACGGTAAGAAGGATGTTGTTATTCTTACCGATGTGAATATAGATGTATCACTATCTAATATAATAGACTTGCTTAACCTAAGAGAATTATTACCGAAGCCTATAATGCAAGAACTCCCATTCAAGTCCCTTGGAGGCAACTGGTTTATTACTGGTATTCCAGGGTTACCTTATAGAAAAATCAATGTTACTGCTCCACAGCCTCTCCCAGAACTACCGCTCATCATAGTCATTAAAGGTTATATGAATTGTAGCTTAATAGTAGATGATGAGGTCTATAATGTTTTCTTAGAAGTTAATTCTACGGAGATTAGAAAGAAGGCTCCACCATTAGTATTAGCATATGTCTCAAGCTCCCTTAAGGATCCAGAGGTCTATGAAGAGACTATGGGGCTTGCACCCAAAGGTTGGAGTATAGCAGAGTCGACTCCATTAAATATTTCAATAATAGCTATGGATGATGAGGGCTATAATGGTATAAGGGAGATAACATTCGAATACAGTGTAAACAATGGAGCTTGGAGTGAGACACCCATAACAAATGATAGTATAATGAGTTACCTAGACTATATAACCAAGAATTTCAATCAAATGATAAGCCAAACCAACGAGGTGCTAAGCAAACTAGGAGTAGAAAGGTCAATACCAGAGACTAGTATACCTATCTTTATAGGTGTAGCTGAAATACCAGGTCAGAATCCAGGTGTCTACGTTAAGTTTAGGGCAAGAGCTACCGATAAACATGGTAATAACTCTACATCACCTATGGGCCTCTACTATGTTTACAATAGAACTGGTAAACCAATTCTAATAGTTGATCCTAATGTAAAATTATGGTTAATCAAGGAAAACTGTAGACAACTTCAAAACACGGTTAGTGCTACTGTTAAACTATCTCTACCAGAAAGCTATGTAGAGGGATTGAGAAATGCTACTAAGATTGCAGAAGTACTCTATAGGAGTTTTATAGTTTTCCATAACTGGCACTATCTAAGTGAGAAATACAATATAACAATTGTATGGCCTGGAGAAAGAATCAACGATTACCTTGACTCCGTAAAGCCTAACATAATTATACTTAGCAATCTATACTTAGGCTTGAATGATACTAAAGCCTTTAATTGGGACTTAAACGATATAACATGTAATGGTAAATCAGCTCTAGAGTGCATACTTGACTATGTTAGAGAGAAACATGCAGGGCTAATTGCAACACATGGAACACTTAGTGACTGGATACTATGGACCTCTGAAGAATCAAAAGTAAAGATTGGTACACGAGGACACATAGGCAATAGCATTGAAGACATTATAAGTGATAAGAGATTAGCTAGCACCCTAGGATTAATATGGCTACCCCTATGGGAATACGTGAGAGACAGTATCGCTAAAGCCTTATGTGAAGCTGGTAAGAAATATCCTCCTGCTTATGCTGTAGGTTTAGCTGTAGGGTCAACACCACTACAAATACCATACACACCATGGGATGGAGTATTAAAGCTAACTTATGAAGGTAAACTCTTAAACTGGAATATCCCTGAAGAGCCAATCATAATACCTAACCCCTATAGAGATGCTAACGGCAAGTATAAAGCTTACACACAGGTTGGATGGCAGCTTGGTGCACCAAGAGCTATAGCTTATGCTGCACTAAACTCTACTAAGAATGCTAAAGGATATATCGTAAACTTCTACCATAAAATCTATGAAATCGTCGAGAATGCTACAGCAAGAAACCTAAGGCAGAAGCTTGAAAATTATCTCAGTAGAGCATTAGAGCATGGGGTAAGAGACCTAAGAAGAGACCTTGCTAAAGCGAGAATAATTAAAAATAGTATTAAGGCTTCATTCTGGATTCCCGAGTTAAAGGATGAAATAAAAGTTAACATTACCATTCCTAGTGATGTTTATAAGCGTATTATGCAGTTAATGCCGTTAAAGATAGTAGCACTGTCACCTAATGGTACTGCTGGTATAACGGTATTTGATGTCTACTGGGATCCCGATAACGGTTATAGAGCTGTCTACTTTAGCTTTGAAGTTGAAGCAGCAGTAACCAATAGCGGTAAAGTACTCTTGCAGCAGGCAGTTGACTGGGTTAGCAAATGGAAATATCTAGATATCACTGAGCTACTTAAAGGAAAAATAAGAATGCCCAGAAAAGTTGCTAAAACCTTCGAGAACATCACCAAGAACATTAAAGGAACAATACTACACGATGACCCAGTACTCCTACCTGAGGAGGGAAGCTACAAGTTAACTTTAAGCATCAGTAAGCCTACAAACATTACCATCGTTATAGCTCATCCATGGAGTAGTAAAGTAAACATTACAGTAAGCAGCAACATCAGAATACTGAACGTAACCAAGTACAATAATGTTACACAAGTAAACATACACATAGAAAAAGCAGGCAACACCACGATAGATCTAGCCTCCGATCCCACATCAGCATTTGACCAAGCATACCTCTATACCTCAACAGTAGAAGCGGAGGGGAAAACAGAAACCACAACAGTAACTGTAACTG
>CAZTBM010000044.1:0-10637 GCA_964611985.1 uncultured Desulfurococcales archaeon
GGGTATATTATGTATCTTCCTCCACCATACTTCATTATCTTAGCTTCAAAGTTGTACACATAACTCATAGTATCACCAAGCTTATAATCTGAGACTAAAACTTATAAGTTTGTCTCACAAACTTATTATTGGTGGCCGGGGGGATGAGGGTCAAAGTAATCGCTAAGGTTAAGGTGGTTACACCCAATCCCCAGCCACTATTCTCCTTCCTAAAAGCCTTCCGTGACTGGACACAATACGTTATAGATGAGATATGGAGTTTAAACCATATACCTTCAATAAAGGAGCTTCATTACAGATTCTACAAGTTATTGAGAAATCAGGGCTTCAGAGCACATCACTGCCACAAGATTGAGAGAAGAGCTAGAGAAGTAGTCAAGGCTACTAAGAAGAACAATGGTAGAAAACCAGTATTGAGAAAGCTAACAGCTAGGCTGGATTACCAAGACTACAAACTAGACCTAAGCAGTAAAACAATAAAAGTAGCTGTTCTAAACAATGAATGGGTAGAACTGAAGCTACAATGGTATAGCTATCTAGACAAGTACTTCAATAGTGAATGAGAGCTCAAAGAGATACTAATAAGCTATAGAAGTGGAGAGGTGTGGGTTCACCTTACCTTCGAGAGAGAGGTAGTATTAAGGAAACCTAGATACATAATGGGTGTTGATGTAAACTTCAGCAACATAACATATACAATACTTGACACCAATGGAAAACTGGTTTCCATGGCTACCATACCCTTCAATGGCTTGAAGAGAGCATTAGTCCATAGAGTCATTAGTGAGAAGATACAAAGAAAGTACTCTAGGAAGTGGAGATATGCTAAGGGGGGTAAGAGAAACGATTAGAAGGCATGGTAGGAGAGCTAGGAATACTCTTTTGAGCTCATGTCATTACATTTCTAGAAGACTAGTTGAGGTAGCTAAGGAATATAACGCTTTAATCGCCTTAGAGGATTTAAACAAGCTTAGAAACAAAGCTAACGGCTCTAAGAAGTTTAACAAGAAGCTATCGCTATGGACATATCGAAGGATACAGTTATACATCCACTATAAGGCACTAATTGAAGGATTACCAATAGCCTATGTAAACCCGAGAAATACTTCCAGAACAACACCTATAAGGGGAGAACTGAGGTTCATTAATTATAGATGGGTTAAACTACCTAACGGACACGTTGTTACTAGGGATATTGTTGCTTCATGGAACCTAGCCCTCAGGGGATTAAAGTTCTTAACCCGAGATGCGGGGTCTCGTGGTTTCGCGGAGACCCCGAAAGCCCCTGAAGGAGATGAAACCCCAAACCCAATGAGGGGAAGCCCGTGCAAGCTACCAAAAGATAAAGCACGGGCAACCACTATTTTACCAATTATAGCTAAGAGCTGCTGGCTGGATTAAACTTGAAGTAGAAAGCTACAGCTTAGTAGGTCTTAAAGCTGTATTTAAGGGATATGATTCATGGGAAGCAAAGTTCTATCTAGAATACTACGGCAAATCTAACAGGCCAGTATGCTATCTAACTAGAGGTACTATAGCAGGTGTGGCATCAACAGTCCTTGGTGTTGAATTATTATGTATTGAAGAGAAGTGTATAGCAAAGGAAGACGAATACTGTTCGTTTCTGATTAAGAAAAGATAGAACATGGCAATGATTATGCAAGTTTTTTCAAGGCCTCATAACCTTCCATGCCTACCTCTATACCTAGCTCTTTGGCCTTTGATGTAACGTATTTTACTTCTCCACTGATCATATCCTTAAACTCTTTTACTCCAGTTACTATAACTGCTACATCACCAAGCTTTTCGGCAACATCAGGGTTTAGATAACCACACATCATATACCCCCTTGTACCCTTAATTATGAGTAAAGGTGCTTTACCTAGTGCAATCTTTATTCCTAAGACCACCTTACCATTAATATTTAATGTTTCTACCTCAATTACTGCCATAGAACACTACCCAAGTCTACTATTCTCTCTTGATGTAAATTAAATGTTGTTCTATAATCGATATAAGATGCTAATTAGGAGAAGTAATCTAGAATCATAAGATTTTTATGAATAACCTTAAGTTACCTTCGCCAAGTATTCTTTTTACCTCATTCATATTTATCTCTCTCTTAGATAGATATTTTCTTAAATTTATCAATCTGTAGTAATCTTCGTCAGTAAAGTACCCTCTACGATAGATACAGGTACACCCAGTCCTTGTTAGTACTACTGATGCTAATCCCCCGTAGGTGAATGTATCTATTACTACATCTATATCGTGATGAGAAAACATTAAGTGTGGTGTAGGATGAATATGCGCCAGATAATATGTTTTTATGAATGGTATTCTTATATGATACTTCTCCCCCTCTGCCAGAAATACGTGCCCATCCTCCAGTATTGCAAGATAATATTCTATACCAGCTTTATCTGTTTGTATAATATACTTACCTAATTCATTATATGCATAGTTTAGGAACCATCTTACGGCCACATCATAAAGTATATGCATATTATTGTAGTCTATGTATTCGACTGGCTCAATACTCACTTTAAGTTCTTCGGGGGGAGATAATTCAACTCTATTATTTGTTTTAATCTTAATGTTTAATGTTATTTCATCGAATACTAAAGGATCATAAAGCTCACTTTCATATATGAATACTCCTTCCCCGTCTACTTCCTCAAGTAAGTCTTCTATGTAAAGTACTATGTTAGCCAGTCTAGTAAGCCTTCGAGACCAATCATCAGTGTATAGTTTATGGAATTTCAAGCTGTATACACCAGTTTGCCTATCTATCTAGACTATTTTTTAGTATAGGTATTAATCGTATCTGAATTTCCCTTTCAACTTCATTTATGTTTTTGCTTGCATCTACTACTATAAAGATCGTGTTTCTGAATATCTGAGGAAGTTTGAGATATATCTCTCTAACCTTCTCTAAGTATCCCTTTTCTTCAAACCTTGTTCTGCGTCTTCGCTTTATACGTTCGAGGGCCTCATCCACTGGTATGTCAAGGAGTATTACTATATCTGGCATTTTTACCGTTCTATTTACAAATAATATGTACTCTAAGGGTATGCCTCTAGCTCCTTGATAAGCTAGACTTGCATAAACCGATCTATCACTTATGACTATGTTTCCTTCTTTTAGAGCTTTAAGAACTATTTTCCTCTGTAACATTATACGGTCTATGGCGAAGACGTATGTTTCCACATCGGGTTCTAATTCATGATTGTACAAAAAATTCTTCAGTTTCTCATCCCATGGCTCTCTAACATAGGTTATATTGTAACCTTTACTTCTTAATGTCTTTGCCATTTTTTGAGACTGAAGGGTCTTACCAGATCCATCTATGCCTTCAAATGCTATGTAAAGTCCTTTTACCTTGTTATCATGTTTACTTAATGTTACATTAGATTCTGTAATTTGTAATACATTATTACATTTAGGGCAAAATAGTGTAGTCTTAAGCTTACAATCAAACACTATTAGAGGTTTAATGAAACTCCGGCATACATCGCAATAGTAGGATTTTTGATGCACCAAGTACTATTCAACCTCTTAATTTATGGTTCTTCACGTAATTAATTAATGTTTCCACATCTAGGTATTGATTTAAGCTGGGTATTATAAGTTATGTTTTTATTTTGTAACTGTTACTTCTACACCGACCCTTTAGGGTGGGTTCATAGTGGAACTCTTAAGACCAGTAAGATTAAGGAATTTAAGCAATAAAGATAAAGAGCGTATACTTAGACGGGCTAGTATTGATATATCAGGTATTGAAACCAAAGTCAAAGATATAATAAGGAGAGTAAAAGAAATCGGTGACGATGAGATAGTAGATTTTTATGAACGCTTTTTTGGTAGACCCGTTCTCGATAAAAAGAACACACGTGTGTACAGTGAAGAATTTGAAAAAGCCTATGAAAGTGTACCAGAGGAATTAATTGATTCACTTAAGTATGCTAAGAAGAATATTGAGGAGTTCCATAAGCGACAGTTACCGCCTGAAGTATGGTTTTTTGAGGTAACCGAAGGCGTATTTGTGGGTCAGATTTGGAAGCCTTTAGAGACCATAGGTATATACATTCCTGGAGGAAGAGCAGCATACCCGTCAACAGTGCTCATGACAGTGATTCCAGCAAAAGTAGCCGGTGTACCAAGAATTGTTGTTTGCACCCCACCTAGAAGCGATGGGACAGTTCATCCAGCCATATTAGTCGCTCTTGACATACTTGGTGTAAGAGAAGTCTATAGAGTTGGCGGAGCTCATGCAATTGCAGCTCTGGCTTTTGGTACGCAAACTATACCTAAGGTGGATAAGATAGTTGGGCCTGGAAACATTTGGGTTACTGCGGCAAAAAAGCTACTTCGAAACGAGGTTGAAATAGACTTTATAGCAGGTCCTTCCGAAATACTCATTATTGCCGATGACTCTGCTAATCCGCAATATATAGCAGCTGATATGGTAGCTCAAGCAGAGCACGACCCCTCAGCTGCAGCAGTACTCATAACGACTTCAAGTACTCTAGCTAGAAGAGTAAGTGAGGAAATAACAAGGCTAGTTGAAAAATCGCCACGGAGAAGTATAATAGAGGAGGCTTTAAGAAGATATGGGGCAATAATTATAGTTGACAATCTTGATGAGGCATTCGACTTTGCTAATGAGTATGCTCCAGAGCATATAGAAATAGTAGTTCAAGGTCTCACTATGGCTGAAATACTAAGAAAAACTAGAAATGCAGGCTCTATATTTATAGGATCTTATACACCGGTGGCGTTAGGAGACTATGTTATTGGAAGTAATCATGTACTACCTACCTCTATGATAGCGAAGAGGAGGGGAGGCCTCTCAGTATTCGACTTCATAAAAATCATAGACTTCCAATATGTAACTTTGAAGGGCTTTAGGAAAGCATGTGAGCAGGCAATGATCCTAGCAGAAGCTGAAGGATTATTTGAACATAAGAACTCTCTAAAAATTAGATTGGAAAGGGAGGAATTTTAAGAGAGACCAAAAAGTTCTCTAAAATTCTTTGGTTCTACAATTTTACCATCAATACTCATAAGTGGTTTTGGTGGATCACGCTTCTGAGTTAATAACGAGACCATTATGAACACTATTAAGCCGATAATTAACGCTGGTATATCTGCTATGTATATGGCGTCCCATAGGGCATATTCGAAGCTGCCTTCCTCTACGGCTAATGTATGTGGAAGTAGTAATGATATGAATAGTACCCAAAGTACAATGTTCGTTACGACACAGGCTAATGCACCTGTTCTATTTGCCCTTTTCCAGTATATGCCAAGTATAAATGGTATTCCTTAAACCATGAGTATGAGCGCCCAACTGAAGTTAATCAACTTATATATTTCTGGAGCTAAGAGAGCTATACCCGTACATACTAAGGCGGCAGCGATGATAGATGTTTTTGCTAATACTATTTTCCCTTTCTCACTTATACTACTTTTAGCAACGATAGGTGCTATATTCTGGGCAACAACACCACCTACAACGAGTAAGGCGCTATCAGTACTACTCATTATTGCTGCTAATACAGCTACTGTAAATAAAATGAAGAGAGGCAATGGGAATACCTTTAACGCTAGTGTTGGCAAGATGACATCAGGGTTATCTATATTTGGTATAATTATTCTAGCCCATAAGCCAAGTATCGCAGGTATTAATCCTAGTGTTGCATATGCTATACCTGCAAGTATTGATGCTCTAACACTAACTTTTTCATCTTTAGCCGATAGCGCCCTTTGCACCAGATCTTGACAGGAGAGAGAACCCATTCCCTGCACTATCCAAGATGACACATAATAAGCTAATCCTAACATCCCTACGTATCCTAAGTAAAACCAGTTCTCACCAGGGAGTATAGAGTAATCACTTATCGGTATATTCTTGAATATGTTATCAAGTCCACCTGCAGCAGCAATAGTCACTGGTATTGCTGCTATGAATGCTATTATGAATAGCAACATTTGCACTAGGTCAGTTAATGTGACAGACCACATACCGCCAAGTAAAGTATAAGCTAGAGTTATGACTATGGATACTATTATTCCATAATTGTATGGTACGCCAAGAAACACTTGGAAGACGTAACCTAAGGATATAATTAAACCTGAAGTCCACGCTATATACGCCAGTACTTGGACTATGCTTGATAGAAGCTCCATTTCTTTGCCATATCTATATCTGAAGAAGTCAGCTATTGTTAAGTATCTTAATTTTCTCATGATCTTGGCAAAGAATAATCCGAATAATAAGATACACAAAGCAGCACCTAAAGGATCCATAATGACTCCTCTTAAACCGAATAGATAAGCCATGGCAGCACCACCAAATGCTGTACCAGAGCAAAACCATGTCGCTAGTATAGTTCCAAACGTAAGTGCTAGACCCAGTCTCCTTCCAGCTACAATGTAGTCCGCAAGATTTTTGATTTTCTTTGAAGATAACCATCCAATAAAGAGCATTATGGTCATGTATACTCCTAATGAGAATAAGGCTAAAGTAACTTTCTCACTCATTAGCCTTACCCTCATACTTTAATTGGGTGAAACCCCTTTATTACCCACTAAATACCCTATTTAAACTTATACTTAGTCCCACAGTAGATACACTAAAATAATTTATTCCATATCACTATTCTGTCACAATAATTTAAATTAGAATTAAAATATCCTATAAAATGTTAGGAATGGGTTAGGAGAGCGGGCATGACTAATATATCCCATGTTCGAGTATATGTTTTAGCAGATGACTATGCAGGATATAGTAGTCATTTTATAGCTCAGCATGGAGCATCATATTTGATAGAACTGTATGAAGAGAGTGATGTCATTTGTAGAATACTCTTTGATACTGCAATCTACGGTGACATAGTGATTAAAAATATGGATCTTTTGGGTAAGAAGACTGAAGAAGTGGATTTAATAGTCCTATCACATTGTCATTACGACCATACAGGAGGTTTAATTGAAATATTGAAAGCTATTAATAAGAGAGGTATACCTATAATAGCACATCCCTCAATATTCCGCCCTCACTTCGTTCTTGAACCTAAAATGCAACATGTAGGTATGCCCGAAGGCTTTAAGCGGGAGGCTGAGGAGTACGGTTGTACATGGGTGTTAGTGAATAGACCCATAAAGATAGCTAAAAACACCATGGTTACCGGTGAGGTGGAAAGAGAGGTAGAATTCGAAAAAACACCGACACTAAAGCTTTATACTGTGAAGAATGGGGAGCTTGTACCGGACGAAATGCTGGATGATATGTCATTAGTTATTGATACTGATGAAGGAATAATCGTTATATCTGGGTGCTCTCATGCAGGCATAATTAACATAGTATACAAGGCGATGAAAATTACAGGAAATGATAATATTAAGGCTATTATTGGCGGCTTACATTTAATTGATGCTAAAGAGGAACGCATTAAAAAGACAGTAGATTACTTAGTAAAATTAAATGTCAAAAAACTCTTTGTAGGACACTGTACAGGATTAAAAGCCGAATGTGAACTCTTAAGAAGGTTTAGCTCTAAATTCAAAAAACTGTATACCGGAATGGAAATAATACTATAATGGCTTTATTTAATCTATATTTTTGAATATGACGTTGACTCAAACTTTTCTATTGATGCTGTTCCATAACCGACGAATATTATCTTTGTTGGTGATAGAGCTCTCACTATTTCAGCTCTATTAGTTGCCACTATTATTGTCATACCTGACTCTCTAGCTATTTTACCAAGTTTATAAGCTACTCTTTGAGCTGTTAAAGCATCTAGGTGGGCTGCAAATTCATCTATGACTAGTAAGTTTGGTTTCGACGCTAATAGACTTGCCAGTTTTGCTCTTTCTTTTTGACCGGTTGATAATTCGTGAAAGCGAGCTCTGTAGAATACTGCATCAGATAAGCCCACAGAGTTTAATATTTCAACAGCAGTTGCTGGATCACCAATTTTCTTTGTTACATGTTCAAGTAAGGTTTCTTCCCCAAATTGGGGTTCGTGCTCACCTGGTAACATATAGGCTATTTTTACATTTTCTGGCATATCCACTTTGCCTGATGTTGGCTTATACTTCTCTTGTTCAATATTTAGGGCTGCACCAATAATCATCCTTAGCAATGTCGTTTTACCTGCACCTGAAGCACCTACAACTACGGTAATATCTCCTGGCTCGATGATTATATTTACATCTCTCAATACATACCTTTCAACAAGTCTTCTTTCAACACCAAAAGCTTTAAGCACGTCTTGGAGTTCCACAGGTAATCTTGAGACATCAAGTAAGCTACTATAAGTTTTTGTCAGGTTTATCAATTTTATAGGGGCTTTAAGCATTTCAACTTTTCCGTATCTTGATTTATAAAGCTTACCTTGATGTTTTCTTGCATAAGGGTCGTTCTTTAAGAATTCTTCTATTCTTTTTCGGGCTTCATCGGTTAATGGGTACATGAGGACAGGTCGACCACTACCGGTGTCCCACATATAGTAGAATCCTGCCTTCTCAAAGAATGGATTGTACCTAGCCATTTGTGCTATGGTTTCTACTATGTGTTTGCGTTTTTTCATTTCAGGGACTCTTCTCTCTTTAACCCATTCTACAGCCATTTTTACTGCAAGTACACCTAATCCATCACCTCTATAATCTGGGTGTACTACTACTCTGGCTATTCGAGCTGCAGCTGTGTAAGTAATCTTCAATGCCTCTTTGGCTATTTCCTCTCCGACTATAGCTCTGGCTAACCTCCGTGAGCCATATATTGCGGCTAATTCTTTATACCTACTAATTATCTCTTTTCTTTCCTTAAGTGCCATAGGCCAATATGTTGGATGGAACCATTTTCGTGGGAATACTTTTTCACGTATCATTCTCTCTATTTTGACATTTTCTCCTTCTACTATTCTTCTATGCATTAACGGTATTGGAGTATCTATACGAACATACGCTACAATTCTTGGCTCATAAGGTTTCCTATCAGCTAGCTCTAATATTAGGAATCGTGATGAAGGAAGGCTTCCTCGAATTTCTTGAAGACGTGCTGGAACATTATGGTCAGGGCATTTGGGCTGTATGTTTGATTCAAAGTACTTTCCGCAGATAGGACATCTCCAAACCGCTACTATTTCCTCACGACTAGCATAATGGTACTGCTCTAAGCTTACAATATCTAAGTAGTCTTGTTCCGTAATGGCCTCTCTTGCAATAACCTTATACTCGTATACAACTCCGCGCAGTGGATCTCGTCTAGGTAATCTGACTTCTTTACTCCATGGGGGCCATATTCTAACCCAGTCGCCGCCCCAAAGCCTATCTAATGTAAATGTGTCTTGAGTAGCTATGAGGGTCTTTCCTAAGGGTATAGGCTCTTGTTGAAGCAGGAGTTTTACTTTATCTCCTTTGTTAAGCCATTGGGCTATAGAGCCTGACATGAGTAAGGTTACTCTTTCAGATGCTTCTTCAACATTTACTTCTACTGTACCATACCATCTATATCCTATTCGTGGGACATTCACGTTTGCTACTCTTCCACTTACAGGTAAACCTACAATACTTCTAAAACTCATGGCTAACGCGCCATCAATAACACTTAGTTTAACTTCCTACTTATAAAAAGAACTATTCTTAGACTCAGAAGATGATATTAATAGCCTCTACAAGGGGGACTCTTAGATGAAGCTTCGTGCCGCCCGAGGAAGGTTCGCTCCCGAAAGGGAGGCACGAAGCGGATAAACAAAGGGTGATGAAGGCAAGTCACTAAAAGTAACTAAAAATCAAAAAATATTCAGAAATAACGATGAAACCCGAACCCTTAATGTACTAGAGATATATTAGTCGTCCTAAACTATAACTCTCTGATAGAGTGTGGGTTGACAAATGTCATTAAATAAAGTAAAGGATGTAATTAAGTATTTAAAGTCGAATTTTAGTAACTTATACTTTGATGAAGACCTTACTGAAAAGGAAAGAGTGTTCTTGGATAGAGTAGATGCTGGTATTAAGCTTAGTCAGCTGATAAGGAAGTATAATATTGATGAGAAAATAGATCTAGTCTTAGCCATACCTTGTGGTGGAGTGCCCGTAGCCTATACCGTGGCTAAAGAGCTAAAGAAGCTGCTTGACTTGATTATTATAAGGAAGATCCTGATACCATGGAATACTGAAGCTGGATACGGTGCAGTTGATCCCGATGGCACCTTCATATTGAATGAGGAATTGAGAGCATACCTAGGATTTACAGATAAAGAGGTAAAGGAGCATGTACAGTTAACATTAAAGGAGATCCGCCGGAGAGAAAGATTATTCAGAAATAGTAGACCATATGACAATGTTAAAGATAAGCATGTTCTATTAGTTGATGATGGCTTGGCCTCTGGGTACACTATGTTAGCAGCAGTTAATTTTGTCAAGAGAAAAGGAGCTAAAGATATTTATGTAGCCTCACCTACAGCCTCATTATCAAGTATACGACTATTACATAAGCATGTAAAGTATCTTATAGTATCTAATGTTAGACTAGGTCTTTTCGGATTTGCTGTAGCAGATGCTTATGTTGTGTGGTATGATGTATCTGATGAAGAAGTTTTATCCTATTTGAAAAGATAGG
>CAZTBM010000045.1:0-10291 GCA_964611985.1 uncultured Desulfurococcales archaeon
TACCTAAAACCAGTCTTCCATATATCATGTAAAATAGAAAGTAAAGGCAAACTACGCCCCTATGAAATAATACTAAGTGCTGAAAAAGGCAAAGTCGAAGTCATATTAAGCTCAAAATAATATAACCTTTTTTCTCTTTTTAAATAAGACATTAATTTAAAAAGTTTCTTTATTAATGGTGTTTATTGAAAGGCTTACAATAAAGCATTTCAACTAAACCTCAATTATTTCTTGGACAGGATTTCTAGAGTGTCCTGTATGGGTATTTTTCCGCCGTACATTTGCATTATTATTAGAAGTTCTGCTGCCTTCTTGCCGTGGATGTCCTGTACTTTGAGTAGTAGTTGTGTATCCAGACCCCTCATGGTGCCCCATGGTGTTTTTGATTTTATTCTTCCCCATAGGTCGCTGCTATAGTATACCATGTTGTCCTCGAGGCTTATGCTAACTAGAGCTCCTATCTCACGATGAGGAGTTGCAAGTTTTAGTAGCTTTCTCCATCCAGGGTGCTTCTCGTATTTTCTCAGTCTTTCCCTTAGCTCTCTAAGGTCTACGCTTCCCTTAGTTGGTGTTGGTGTTATTGTTTCCTTTAGCTTCTTGACTAGCTCTGGTACAACATGTATCACTATTATTTCTCCACTATCGCTTACAGCCTGCTTGTAAATATATGGTGCCACCGCCGCTAAGGCTGCTTCAACACTATGTCTGACTCACTGGCCCACTATTGGTCCTAACGCTCTCCATGTCGCCTCCGCTATTTTCTCGTACTCTCCCGGGCCCAGCTTGCATATTAGGGGCTACTTGGTTAGCACCTTGAAAAGCGGGTTTGTCCCGAGGGCACTCTTGATTCTGAGGAGTCCAGCAGCTAGCTCATCGACTCTCCTATTCAGCTTACTAACTGACTTAACAACCTCTACGTGGGCACGGAAGAGCTCCAGGAGCTCCTCTACACTCATCTCACCCTTTCCCCTACGAATCCTCTCCTCAACCCTCAAAGGACCACTGCCATCGACATCACCCTTAAGATAGGCTACCAGGTCCTCCACGGTAAACTGATTGGTATATGTCGTATTGGCTGGTTCATTCTCGTTTTTGCAAAAGCAATAAATATTATGATTCAGTATTTTTATCTAGTGAGGCAGTCTTTGTATGGAAAGAAATATAGTCATATTTTCCATTCTACTAATATGGTGCTTATCTCTAAGCCTAATAGTCTTTGCTATGAACATCATTGCTAATAGTAGTGATACTCATCGACAAAAACTTCTAGAGGAGTTGAAAGAAGCCAAGAAGAAGCTTGAAAAACAAATGGATTATCTAAGATCTCACGGTATACCAATTAAGTCAGTAAAGATAAATGAAACCATTATGGCCTTGGTAGTTTCATTTGATGATATGAAAGTACAATATGTCGAGCCAATAAGAAACATAATAGGATACCATGTACCAGTAATTTTCTATGAACTTAAAGGGAAAAAGCTATTCATAGGCAAACCACCAGCTTCTCGGAGTAAACTGGTTGAAGCCTACCATAAACTGGCCCTCACAGGTATAGCGGACAATATAGGGATAAGTTCAATGAGGATTGATAGTATAAGAGGATTATTATATATTCGTGTATATGAATTAACAAATAATACCATTAGTATGATAAGGAAGATTATAGGATACGAGATACCAGTTATCATAGAGGAAGTGCCATGGGCACCTAAGGGGTTAAGACTTTATATAGGTAAACCGAGTTCGAAACCCTTAAGCGTTTTGGAAGAGATCAAAGAGAAGCTTGTAAAAGAATGGCCTAAGCTTAGAGAGAAGGGCATTCCATTAACCTTAATTGACGTTTGTGACTTTAAGGAGGGGGCGAGATGGGCCTGTGGAGGAACATTATATTTAAGCCTTGAAGAGCTAAAATACGAATATATCAAAGCCCTAAGAGATATAGTAGGTTATGACACTCCTTTAGTAATAGTAAAGGCTAAACCAATAAAGGAGTTACAAGATAAGAATGACAAATATAGACCATTACTAGGTGGAACAAGAGTTGAAACAATAGTAGATAATGAGGTTTGGGCTTCCACTTTAGGTTTCGGGGCAATAGACAATAATAGCATAGTAGGTATTGTTATTTCAGGTCATGTGGCCAGTGGAAGAACAGGTATTGATGTGTACCAAAACACTACAGCCTCCTCTAATTATGTTGGAGAGGTAACAAGAAGTCCTTCGGGGCCTAGATGGAGTGATGTAGCTTGGGTACCTACCAATGATGCTAGCCCTTACATCTATGTAGTGACCCCAACGGGCTTCGTAAAAGGCCCTATTAAAGGCACATCTACGGTTGAAGTAGATTATAGTATACATATGCAAAGTATTAGGACGTATGAAGCTTACGGTCATGTGGATCAGGTAGGAGTTGATCTCTTATCCCCCACTTATGGTACACTATATGATTAGGTGCTTGCAGATTATCCTGCAGCTAACGGTGATAGCGGCGCTCCAGTATTTTATTTCCTACGTTGGCCTGAGTTAGTAATAGTAGGAATAAATGTTGGAGTAGAACCAGACTCCGGGTTTAACGTTTAAGGCAGTTATGTACAAGTAATATGTCTTATATCTACTTTTATATCCGCTCTTTACGGAAATAACCTTTGCTTCCCTGAGATAGGCTTGGGGTTTACGGTTTTTTGTTTTAGTGTCACCATGATTATCCTCGAAAATTGTATGGGGAAGAGTTGGAGCCGCCGGCGGGATTTGAACCCGCGACCACCGGCTTTCTTGGGGCTGGCCCTTACAAGGCCGGCGCTCTACCCGCTGAGCTACGGCGGCTCAAGGGTTGTACTGGTGCCGCCGCGGGGCTTCGAACCCCGGACCTCCGGATCTCCCTTCAGCGGCGTGAGACCTAACCGCCCTATGAGTCCGGCGCTCTAACCAGGCTGAGCTACGGCGGCACCCTGTTTAATCTTATTATTCCAGACTCTTTTTAAGAGTTATCGAGATATAGCCCAAGAAGTGGGTTTAAGTGTATCTTTCTTAAACTACAAGACATCCATAGGAAGTTATGAGTGTTGTATTGAGAGAATTTGTGGCGGCCCTGCCAGCTTGGCGGCGCTGCGGGGCCTCGCGGACCCCACGGCGACCGCCAACGGGGGTAGCTTAGCTTCCGGGTTCGATATGAGTCCGGGCGTCTCCTACCCCCTATGGCCGGCGGGCCGCCGTGTGTCTAGTTTTGTAGTTGTATTTTTAAGTTTTATGTTACTTTCGTGATTGTAGTACTTCTGCGTATATTGCTTCTATGTATGTTGGTGAGTTACATTTTGGACAAGTACCTTCTATTTTTAGTATGTAGTCTCCTTTCTTGAACTCTCTTGTTTCACTATAGTCACACTTTGTGCATTTTACTACGGTTTTTGTTGTTAACTTAGGTGTTGACTGTTTCTTTACATTTATCTTTGGCATTAGTATGAGTAGTGTAAGTAGGATTATTAATGGTATTATGAATATTAGCTCACGCATCATTGTGCTACACCTACGGTATTACCTATTCCAGCTATTATCACTATGTCTCCTGGTTTAGTCCTCTCTTCAAGAATGTTATCTATTGTTTCGATTACTTTATCTGCAGCCTCAGATATCTCTTTTCTCATGGTTGTTATTGCTTCTTCTAAAGACTCCTTTATGACTATAGAGTCTAATGGTATATTATAATCTGCTGCAACGTTTTCTATCTTAAACTTCTCTGGACCTGGATCTCCTATTGCTGCACCTACACCTTCTATTACTTCTCCAGACTTTTCACCTTCAAGCTTTAATGCTGCGTCTATCATCACGATTCTTGCTATCTTACCTTGGTATGCCTCTACTAGGCGCTTTATTGCCTCACCGGGTTTGCCTACATTTGACCCAGGGCCTTCAGCTTTTACTATTAGTAGTTTTCGGCCTTTACGTTCAACTTCAGCTACGATAGTGTCCTCTACTATGGTTCTCTTATTACTATTAAACTTCATGAGTTTTGCAGCTACGAGTGGGCCTATACTGTCTCCTATAGGTTTCACCTCTTTAAATGCCTCTAATGCCCTATAGTATGTTTCGGCAATTCTCATGATCTGTGGCATTTGTAATTCAAGCTGCATTATTAGTACCCAGTTGTTAGTTTTCTGCCCTAATATTAGGTAATGTCTAACTATACGGTATATGTAGGTTAGGGCTATTGCAACTTCCAATATTACTTCAGCATTGTATCTCTCATACTTACTAGTATTGGGTAATGCTCTTGCTAAGGCATTTTTGAATCTCATATTCCTAGTGTCTAGCAGGTGTTCAAGCCTCTTCATTAAACCTATTGGTTCATCTGATACAGGTTCAATAATAAAGAATTCTATAAATTTTTCAACAAATTTTTCAGGGTCACCTTTGAATCCTAATTCTCTTAAGGATTCTACACACTGCTTTCTCGCATCAGCCGCTATCTTTTCTATTTTTAGAAGATAGTTCCTTATATTACGTATCCATAGTGCCATCTGAAACTTTTGATTTAGACCAGTAAATATGAAGAACATTAGGACAAGGAATACTAGTGTATTAATAAGTGATATTATGTCTGATGATCCTCCCGTCGGGAACATGTCTCTTTCTCACTTCTCAGTCTCAACTCTCTAGTACCCTAGTAGTTTAGGGTTAATATAAATCTTATACTAAACTTGAGGTTAAGGCTTTGTTGTAACTATAACTTCCTTATCAGTTACTAGTACTGTATGCTCGGCTTGTACAACAATACCATTCATAGCCTCTACTAGAACAGGGTATCCTTGAAGTATACCTTTCTTTAGGAGGCTTTTCAAAGCCTTCTTTAACTTATCTGGCTCAGCTAATTCTATGAGCCATCTTTCTGAAAAGGGTAAGTTTTTGAATTCATCTTTTATTCTAGTGACTATTTTCTCTTCTAATCCTGCTTGAATCCTCTTAACTCTACGTAGTGAGAAAATGTAGGCATCTTTCATGTCTTTAACATAACCTGCTCCGTTTGTTGCGAAAGGCTCTATAGCATAGGCGTGCCATGTCTTAATCTTTTCTAATGTAAATGTTTTCACATTAGGTATGGATACGCCTGCGTGGAGGATGTACCTTTTAAGCTCATGACCGCTTAGGTTTCTTATAGGCTTAAAGCCGTATCTCCTAATAGTCTCCTCTATGATTCTACTTATTTCACTAATTCTTACACCTGGTTTAATTATTGTTATTGCGTTTTCTAATGCTAGCTCAACTGCTTCAGTCATGTACTCATAGTTAGGGTTGAGTACTACAGTTTTCGCTGTATCAGCTATAAATCCATTAACATGTACTCCTACATCAACTTTAACCACGCTGTCCTCCGGGATAACAGTCTCATCATTTATGGGGGAGGTGTAATGGGCAGCAATATGATTTATTGATATATTTGTGGGAAATGCTGGTTTGCCTCCGTACTCTCTAATCTTCCTTTCTGAAAACTCACACAATTCTAACACTTTTACTCCAGGTTTAACTAGCTTAATTGTCTCCTCTAATACTCTTCTAGCTATTTCACCAGCTTTAAGATAATATTTTATAGCTTCTTCTATCGTGATTTCATCCTTTTTACTCATAGGGCTTCAGCCATACTCTTTACTCAGCTGTTTGACATAGTTACACTTTTCTTTTTATAAAGCTAAAGGTAATTAATCTTTAAATATTGTTATTCACGATTTGAATAGTGAGTAATATAGCTTTCAAGGGGGGCTCTCTATTATGGGTTATATTAAGTGGCTAGGTCATGCAGCTTTTGAGGCAGAAGTGGACGGTAAAATAGTATACTTTGATCCTTGGATAACTAATCCTCTATCACCTATAAAACTCGATGATATAGTAAGAGCTGATGTTATACTAGTATCTCACGGACACTTCGATCACACTGGAGAATCTATCGAGATATCAAAGAAGACCGGTGCCCCTATAATAGCAGTTTATGAAATAGCTGAGGAACTTGGAAAGAAGGGCGCCAAAACTATAGGTATGAATATTGGCGGAACAGTTGAAATCAAGGGATTACAAATAGTCATGGTTCAAGCATTTCATAGCTCACTCTGGGGTGCACCCGCGGGGTTCGTGGTTATAGGTAAGGAAACAAGTATATATCATGCTGGTGATACAGGAGTATTCTATGATATGAAGTTAATAGGTGAATTATACTCACCTAAGATAGCATTATTACCTATTGGTAGCCACTTCACGATGGGACCCTATGAGGCCGCTAAAGCAATAGAACTATTACAGCCAGAAGTTGTTATACCAATGCATTATGGTACATTTGATGTGATAAAGAGAGATGTAAAAGAGCTTATAGAGGAGGTTAAAAGGAGAAAGCTAAAAGTTAATGTAGTAGCCTTGAAACCTGGAGAGAAATACGTTTTTTAACCCCTCTTACAAACATACTAAATCAGTTCCCCAAGTCCTTATGGGGTAGGTGTTTGGTATTGTTCAGTTAAGTACGGAGAATAGAAAAATAAAGAGTGTTGTAGCAGGAACATTTGATAAACTACATACTGCCCATAAACTACTTATTAGCGAAGCATTTAAGAATGCAGACTATGTTATAATAGGCGTTATGTCAGATAGGTGTCTTTCAGGAAAAATAGCTCGAGAAAAAATAGACCCTTTCGAAGTTAGAGTTAAACGCATTATAAAGTATTGTGATGAACTAACTAAATCATTACGGGCTAAAGAGTACGAGGTAGTTGAGATTACAGGCCCTTATGATGTTGTTCTCGAGAGAGAGGACTTGGATATTCTAGTTGTAAGTGAAGAAACATTAGCAAAAGGTGTAAAAATAAACATATTAAGATCAAGAAAGGGATGGAAACCTTTAAAGCTAATAGTGGTTCCATTAATGAAAGCAGCTGATGGTAGACCTCTCACCTCTCATAGAATTAGGCTAGATGAAATTGATACTTATGGAAACCTTAAAGTCAAAATAAAGGTTACAGGTGAGAGTCATGCATAGTAGCATAGATTTATCTGAAACTGAACTCAAAATACTCAATTTCCTGAGAGAAATTAGAGTTTGTAAAGCTAGTGATATAGCAGTCAAGCTAGGACTACCTTTATCAACTGTTATGGCTATGGTTGAAAGTCTCAAAGTGAAAGGTGCAGTGAAGACTACTAAGATAGAGGTTAAAGAGTATACATTAACAGAGGAAGGCAAAGAGTATAGTGAAAGAGGACTACCAGAGTTAAGACTGTACAAACTCATTATTGAAGAAAAGAGAACAATAAGCACAAGGGAACTTATTGAGAGAGGGTTTTCTAAAAAAGAGCTGTCGATAGCCCTTAAGTGGCTTAGAGAGAAAAAGTTAACCTCAATATCAAAAGAGGGTATTAAAGCAGTAAAAGTAGAGACCCTTGAAAGAGCATTTCCTGAGCAAACAGTATTAAATAAAATTAAGGCCAAGGGCGCTATAAGGTCAACAGAGATATCAGCTGATGAAGAGAGTGTTATACACGCACTTAAGAGTAGAGGTTTAGTTAAAGAAAAAATAGTGGTAGACGTTATAGTTGAAATTACTCCTACTGGTGAGAAGACTCTTGAGACAGCCAAACCTGTGATTTCGGCGTTAACACATGACCTTATAGTTTCTGGTGCATGGCGAAAGTATACATTAAAACCCTATAATGTCTCGGTTAAACCACCAAGAGTATATCCAGGTAAAAAACACTTTTACCTAGAGTTCATAGACTACGTTAAGAGAATACTAGTAGCAATGGGCTTCGAAGAAGCCGAAGGACCATATGTTGATATGGAGTTCTGGAACTTCGACATCCTATTCCAGGCTCAAGATCACCCAGCAAGAGAAATTCATGACACTTTCTGGATTAAGAAGCCAAAGTATGGTAGCTTAGATGAAAACCTTGACGTTGTTAAAAGAGTAAAAGAAGTTCATGAATCAGGCTGGAAATACCGATGGGATATAAATGTTGCTAGAAGGTTTATTCTTAGAACGCAAACAACACAGGTTTCAGCAAGATACCTTGTAACCCATAGAGAACCTCCAGTAAAAATGTTCGCCATAGGTAAAGTGTTTAGACCAGACCAAATAGATGCCAAGCATCTACCAGAGTTCTATCAGTTCGACGGTATAGTTATGGATAAAGGTTTAACATTCAAAAACCTACTAGGGATAGTAGTAGAGTTCTTCAAGCAACTTGGCATAGAGAAAGTAATGTTCAAGCCAGGATACTTCCCATTCACCGAACCCTCAGTAGAAGGTTACATATACCATCCAAGAATCGGATGGGTTGAGTGCTTCGGTGCTGGAATGTTCAGACCAGAGGTATTGAAGGCGCTAGGAGTCAAATATCCTGTAGCTGCTTGGGGAATGGGCTTAGATAGAATAGCTATGATACTTCTCGGAGTTAATGACATAAGGATGTTGTACTCACAGGACATAGACTATCTTAGAAATATGAGTTTAAGGTGATATTCATGCCAACAATTAGAATTAAAAAATATAGACTAAAGGAGCTCGTGGGCCCACGAATACAAGATGAAGAATTAAAGCAAATACTATTCAGCATTGGTTGTGAAGTCGAAGAAACCGAGGAGGTAGATGTATGGGATGTAGAGGTTAATGCTAGTAGACTTGACATGTTAATGAGTGAAGGTTTAGCTCGGGCATTAAAGGGCATATTAGGCCTTGAGGTTGGGGCACCAAAATACAATATTATTGATACAAATATAATGGTGTATGTTGATCCATCAGTCAAAGACGTAAGACCGTACGTGGTCTGTGCAGCCGTATACGACCTTAACATCGACGAAGACCTTCTTGAGGAAATTATGCAGTTTCAAGAAAAACTCCACATAACCATGGCAAGGAATAGGAGGAAGGCTGCAATAGGACTACATGACATGAACAAGGTAAACTCAAACATTATTTACTATAAAGCGTTCCCACCTGACGAGATAAAGTTCAGACCACTACATGAAGTAGTTGAAATGACTGGCAGAGAAATAATAGAAAAGACAGAAAAAGGTAGAAAGTATGCACATCTACTCATAGATAAACCACGCTACCCACTGCTCTTAACTGATACAGGTAAAGTGCTCTCGATGCCGCCAATAATTAACAGTGATTACACAAAAGTTGAAGTTGGAACAAGAAATATATTCATAGACATCACGGGACCTGACTTAAACCTTCTAATAAAACTGCTAGACATTCTTACAACTACATTGGCAGAGGCCTCTAAAACAAGAAAGATAGGACGAGTAAAAGTCGTGTATCCTGAGCCTGAAGTAGGCACAGTAATAGTTCCAAAACTGGTATACGGTAAAATAGTAGCTACAGTTATAGGTATCAACTCTATAATAGGATTAAATCTGACTCCTGAAGAAACGGTCGATTTACTTAAGAAGATGAGATTAGACTGCTCATTACTAGATGATAGAAATAAAATTGAAGTTACAATACCACCTTACAGACATGATATAATGCATGAAGTGGACGTAGCTGAAGATGTAGCTATAGCTTACGGTTATCAGAATATAGTTCCAGAGGTACCCACAATATATACTGTAGGTAAAGAGCTACCTAAGACTACATTCACAAGGTTGGTTAGAGAATTGATGATAGGCTTCGGCTTCCAAGAAATAGTATCATACATACTTGTTGGTAGGGACTTGCAAGAACTAGTTACTAATAGTACTATTCTAGAATTAGAAAACCCCGTAGTAGACTACATGAACAGTGTTAGGGCTATGCTCCTACCAGCACATATAGCGTTTGCAGCAGAGAATCAACATAAAGAACATCCAATAAAGATATTCGAAGTCGGTGATATAGTCACATACAAAGAGGACAAAATTAAGATGGAGACTCACCTAGCAGCTCTAATACTATCATACAAAGTTGGCTTTGAAGATGTTCACGCAGTCCTTCACATGCTACTCAAGAACCTTAACTTAAAGTACAAACTTGAACCATACACGCATAAAGCATTTATTAAAGGTAGAACGGCGAAGATAATAATTAATGGAGAGGAGAGAGGAGTAATCGGAGAAATTAATCCAGAACTTCTAGAGAAACTTAAAATAGTATACCCAATAGCAGCATTTGAAATAGATATTACAAATCTATGGAGTGAGAGCAAGCTTTAAGTAAGAGAAAGCGTTAAGTGAACCTTTTTTATATTTATATCATGCCGGGTTAGCCTACGACAACCCCGCCCCCCACCGTTTAAGAGCCCGCATGAGAGGGATATTACATCCCGCGATGAATGCGAG
>CAZTBM010000046.1:0-10078 GCA_964611985.1 uncultured Desulfurococcales archaeon
AGCATATTATCATTTAAGAAAACTTGAGGAATTAGGGCTTGTTGAGAAGCGAAGTGAAGGGTATGTTGCTATCTCTAGTGTTAGAATTGAAGGATTTATCAGTTTAGGTAGAAGGCTTATACCGAGACTACTATTCTATTCAATGTTTTATCTAGGCTTACTAATAGTTGAAGTAATAGTTACCGTGATAAATATAATATCAGGTCAACCAGTAAATGTAATATTATTGACTCTACTCATTGTTACGGGTTTGTCCTTTATTTTATTTTTAATTGAAGGTGTGATAGCGTATAGAAAGCTAAGGCCGTAATATAATTATCCAGTTCTAATTCTGTTTACCTCTAGTTCATATCGTATTAATTAAGTTAAAGCTTAAATAATGTATCTATTAAATCCATCTTCAGGGGTTGATTTCTTTTGAATATAATAGACGAGATATATGAGTTAATTTTGAGGGCTGATGAAGTTTTAGAGGGCGTTATTCATAGAACTCCCTTAACATACTCTTATTCCTTCTCGAAGATTACTGGTAATAATGTTTATCTAAAGCTTGAGAACCTTCAGAAGACTGGAGCATTTAAAGTTCGTGGAGCATACTTCAAGATACATTCATTAATGCCTGATGTCAAGCGTAAGGGTGTTGTAGCTGCCTCCTCAGGCAATCATGCTCAGGGAGTTGCTTATGCATCCCAGGAGTTAGATGTTAAAGCAACTATTGTTATGCCGGAGACTACACCACCATACAAAGTCGTTGCCACTAAGTCTTATGGTGCAGATGTGATACTTTATGGTAGAGTATACGATGACGCCTATAGTAAAGCTTTGGAGATAGCTAGAGAGAGTGGAGCATACTTCATACACCCTTTCAATGATAAATATATCATCGCTGGACAAGGAACAATAGGACTTGAAATAATGAGGACATTAGACAGTATAGACTACGTCCTGGTACCTATCGGTGGCGGAGGCCTCATATCAGGTATTGGAGTTGCCTTAAAGAAGAAATTGGGAAACAGAGTAAAGGTCATAGGTGTTGAACCAGTTAATGCACCAAAGTATTATAAGGCGAGAATGAAGGGTACACCTGTTAAGATAGAGCCTAAACCATCACTAGCTGATGGTGTAGTAACGAAAACTGTTGGTGAGTTAACGTATAAGATTATGAGTGAAGTCGTCGACGATGTAGTATTGGTTGATGAAGATTCCATAGCTAGGGCAATGTACCTCCTACTTGAAAGAGCAAAATTACTATGTGAAGGAGCAGGTGCTTTACCGCTTGCAGCACTACTCAGTGGCATAATAGAGCCTAAGAAAAAGAATATAGTAGCAGTTATAAGTGGAGGTAACGCGGATCTCACCACAATATATAGGATAATATTAAGAGGGCTCTTAGTTGAAGGACGGATCAGTAGGCTAAAACTAATACTAGAGGACATACCTGGCTCATTAATGAGGGTGCTAAACGTTCTTGCTAGGTACAGATGTAACATTATTGATGTAAAACATGACAGACTTGGCGTAAGTATCGAACCAGGTTATGCCAGTGTTGAAGTCATATTCGAAATACCAGAGAGGCATGTAATTCAATTAGTTATTGACGACCTTAAGAAAATGAATGTGAGAATAGAGAGCTAAAGATTTCACATCATCGTATCCCCAAGTATATTTAAAGATTACAAGGTAGAAATAATAAAGCAATATTTAATATTACACCTCCGAGTAGTATCCTACTTGGGTGACTTTTATGGTTTGGACAGGTATTGATGCTACTGGAAGATGGTATTATGTACTCTACCCTAGACCAGTAGTTGTAGTTTCAGCACATCACAAGGGTTTAGAGAGTGCTTTAGCAGCTTCTTGGTGTATGCCTGTTTCACGTAATCCACCGCTAGTGGCGGTATCAATAGCCCCCTCAAGATTCACCTATGAGCTAATAATAGGTAGCAAGGAGTTTGCGATAAACGTTCTAGACTTCAAATACTACAAGGAGGTCTCTTATCTTGGAACAGTTAGCGGTAGAGATGTTAAAAATAAAATTGAGAAAGCAGGTCTCACAAGAGTTCAAGCAAGAAAGATAAAAGCACCAATTATAGGTGAAGCAACAGCTGTACTTGAGTGTAAGCTTTATGATAAGATGAATGCGGGAGACCACGTTATAATAGTAGGTGAAGTTGTAGAATCTTATGCTAAAAAGCCGCTGCAAGGAATACCAGATCTAGAAGCATATAAACCATTGTTACAGGTGGCAGGATTAACATATACTACTAGTACAAGTAAAATAGTTAAGGCATAGACAGCTATAAGCTTAAAAAGGTAAAACGGTAACACCCATATATGCCTTGGCTACTAAGTGAATAGCTAATACTAGCAGGAAGACCCCCAAAACAAGCAATAATACACGATATCCCTTAGCTCCTAATAGTTTCAATCCACTCCTACCTAGCTGAGCTAGAACAGGCAACCATAAGAGATCATACCACACATGGAATACATACATTACAATAAAGCCTAATATACCGAATTTAACAGTTAATGTAATTAATGGTAAGGCAACGCTAACCCACCAGGCTAGGAAGTATGGATTAAAAGCTGTTAAAGTAAGCCCTAGCACGAAGGATCCCTTAAAGCTAACTAGACCTCTACTTTCACTTCTTTCACCCAAATGTGCATAATACTGTTTTACAGTTAATGCATCCTTTATAGTTAAGTAGGCGAAGTAAACTATTACTAGAACAGCTAAAGTTACTAGTACTCTCTCAATTGTAACTCCAAGAGTTATATTCGTCATGACATAAACCAATACAAAGACGTAGGGTAGTTCTATAGCAACATGACCTAATGCAACCATAAATCCTTCTCTCCAACCCCTCCCTCTTATCCCAGCTATAATAGTTGATACACTAAGAGGGCCAGGAGACAAAGCACCTGTAGGTGATATAGACAGTGCAAGCAGTATTAATGACATTATGTCGCTAATAGCTATCACCGTGACTAATGCTTAGGAGAGAGCTAGTACAACCAACACTTAAATTTATTTCGTTCGTGAGTAGGCAGAAAAGCCACAAGCTTAATAGTACAAACTATCCATAGTATAGTATCTTGGAGGTGTAAGATTATAGCTGAAAACGTTAGCTTCGATATAGAGGTATTAGATGCAGCACTACCTAAGGGTGTCCCAAGAAACTCATTCATAGTATTATGTGGGAATGGCGGTACAGGTAAAAGCGTATTCCTTGTAAACATTGCCAATACGTTTCTTAAACGTGGCGAGCCAGTAATCTATATGGCATTAGATGATGACCCATATTCCATAACGTCGCTTTTCATGACATTTCGTATAGACATTAATAGCTACATTAAGAAACGTCTATTCAATGTAATTGATGCTTTCTCATTTAGACTAGGCTCATTTAAAAGAAGTCATCCAGCCGTAGTACGTGAAGTTAACCCCAAAGACCTTGATCAACTTATATATGCTGTAAGCGGTATTATAGAGGAAATGGACTTATTTAATAAAGGACTACTTGTAATAGACTCTCTTAACGAGATATTCTTCCATATTGAAATGGCACCAGCATTTGAGTTTGTAAAAACGGTTAGGGCAATAGCGGCTAAGGCTAGAAATATACTTACTATAGCCACGCTACATACACCTACACAAGCTTACCAGGAAATAGCCAAAACATTAGAGTACATGGTTGACGGCTTCATAGAGCTAAGGTATGAGCCTACACTAATAGAGCTTGGCATACCGTTAAAACAGTACATCATAAGGAAAATGCGTGGAGTACCTCATCATGCAGCATGGGTGCCATATGTTATCGCAGAGAATGGCATTAAAGTAGTTGATATAGAGAAATTAAAGGCATTAATGGCATCAAAGGTTAAAGGTGAGGAGAAGGAGAAATAAGACATATTTTACCATCCTTTACACATAATAACGGAGTGATATGAGTAAGGTAAGGTTTAATAATGGTAGCTTTCAATACCTTTTCATGATGTAGTAGGGGCTTTCTTAGAATTCTAGGATAAACATTCACATTACATGACGTAATGTATAATGGATTGTAACCATATCGCTCTAATAGGACTGCGTAATCAACTTCACTATAACCTTCTTTTAATAAGGACCATACTTCTCTAAGAGTTAATCTTAATCTAATATTACTGAGATAACGTATTCCACAACAATCAAACACATCATCATATTGGAATAAACCTTCTTTACATAATGCTATCTTGACATTGTATGTTCTTGCCAGTTTCTTAATCATGTTTAATGTCTTTACTCTATAAGGTAATGGAGGCCTCACTAAGTTTCCTTCCTTTCTAGAGAATAACTCTCCCATAACTCATTATATACTTCTTTGACTAGAGCTAAGTTAGCGTAAAAGTCTAGTTCATCACGTGTACACCTAAGAAACTCTAATATGACATGTTTTACTTGGAGACTTTTTACAAGCTTGAAGACATCTTTTGCCTCATACTCAACTAGCTCGGGAATGATGGGCTGATAACGTATGACCACTGGAACACCTTCCTTGGCTACTTTATCTATAGCTTCAATTCTATCCTCTATGGATGGTGCTCGAGGCTCTAGTATATTTTGTAACTTCTTGTCTAAGGTTACGAGCGTTACTTGTAGTAATACTAGGTTTTTACTGGATAAGTCAACTAATAGCCTAAACCATTCATCTTTGGTAAATAGCATTGACTTAGTTGATAGAATTAGCGGTATTTTGTTTTTAAGGTGGGTTTTCATTATTTTGAGTGAAAGTTTATATCTCTCTTCTACTGGCTGTAATGGCTCAATTAATGTTGATAGACGAAAAGGTATAGTACTTACTCTCACTTTGCCAAGTTTTCTTGCCACCTTTTTAAATAAGCTCACAAGTTCATATTGTGGTTGTGGCTCTAATAGACCTGAAGGTCTATACCATCGTCCATAACAGTATATGCATTCATAAGGACATGTGGTATAGGGTTCAATCCGTAATATGCTGTAACATAGTGAACTTATTATACAGCTTACATTAATTACCAGGTTTGTCATAAGATTCACTTATAGTTCTCTAAAATTATGCAAGAGATCGGGCAAATCTATATGTTCTACTGAGTATTTCTTCAAAAGTCTTTGGTGAAAGTTTTGCTGCCAAGAAGACACTTTTATTAGCAGGAACTATTGCTAGATGATTTATCATATCAGGACGGCTTATCTCTTCTACCATTTTAACAAGTTTATTCATAAGTCTTGCATCATTATACACTAAATGAAATGTCTTGCCCTTAACTCTTATGGACTCCATTTTCATCCTATCTATACCTTTTATAACCCTCTTTAAACCAAGTCTATAGTAGTTTTTTCTTATTATATGGGCTTCTCCATCAAATATACGATTGTACCTGAAGAAGAGGTATAATCTATCAAACCTAGATGTTAGCAATGCTATTGGGAAATAAAAGAGGCTTTGTCTAGGCAGTAATGTTATTACCGCTTCTATTCTTTTAAGGCTCTTATAAGATGTTTCAAATCTAGCTTTATATCCTACGTAAATTCCTATCCACTGATACTCTTTATCCTTAGGTTTGAGTATTTCCTCAAGTTTTCTAGCAGTATATTCGATTAATATTAGATTTAACTTTCTACCTCTAAAGAACTGTAAGACTGCTACTGCTGCTAGTACAAAGGCTATGATAAAGATGTCGTATACTGAGAGAGGTATTTCCATACTTCTTTATCCCTTAATCTCATCTAGTAATGGTCTCAAGTATTGGCTGAATTCCTCTAACTTACTTATACCTTTAGGTTCCTCACAGAGTAACGGGGTCCTAACTATTTTTAGGTCACTGAATACCTCTTTTGCCATTTCCAAGGCTTTCTCTTGTTGGGTAAGCTTAAGTTTTAAAGCTTCAGGAACCCCACTCACTGTTAATACTTTATTTATTATCAGGTATTTTACTGGAACCCCAAGTTTCTTAAGGAAATCATAAGCTCTCTTAGCCTCTAATATTGGAAGTACTTCAGGATTAATCACTAATACCGTAGTGGTAATTCTATGATCTCCTACTATCTTATTTACCAATTCCACCTCTTCCTTTACCTTTAGTAATTCATTATATATTGGATCATCTTTAGGTTCAGAAGACACCTCAAACTCCCTCCCACCTATGGTAGTCTTTATTTTTTCTCCTGTAATCCTCTCGATCATTCTTCGTCTATCAAGAATAGCCATTCTAAGTTTTAGTAATTTATCCACCCATATACTTGATATAGAAGGTAAAGCCATAATCCTTAAAGTTAAACCTGTTGGTGGTGTGTCAAAAACTATAACTTCATATTCCTTCCTTTCCGTATTCCATTTTAACACTTCAACTATTTTATCTAATGTAGCATACTCCTCTATGCCAGGCGAATGTTTTAGAATATCTACATAACTATCGAGATTAAATATCCTAAGATAACCATATATGTCCTTTATTTTATTGGTAAGTCTTTTAAGATGCTGTAGTATCATATGCTCAAAATCTACTTCAACCGCATAAAGGTTATCAGTGACTTTAGTAGGTTCCTCACCAAGTTTTAAACCTAAAACATCTCCGAGGTTATGTGCAGGGTCAAGAGATATTATGAGGGTTCTCTTTATTTTTGCTGATTGAAGGGCGAATGTAGCTGCACAGGTTGTTTTACCTACGCCTCCTTTACCCATGAAGAAGAATATTTTGAAATTAATTTCTGAGGCCATCATGCTATCCACCTACATTTATGTTATTTCGAATAGTCCTGCCATTTCTCCAAGCATGTCATCTAGTCTTCTACTAACACTACTACTAATGATGATCTCCCTTGCCATATATGGTAATAGCCTTAGTGATATACTGGTTGGAGGGCTAGGTAATCCAATAAATGATCCTAATAATATTAATGTGAAAATATTCTCTAACTCTCTTAGCTCGACATAGACGTACTCAGTTGACTTAGCTTTGAATACACCACCTATCATTTCCATGAGTTTACTTATTTTCTCCTTAAACTTGTTTCCTCTCCCCAATTCTCATTACCTTATCTTTATCGGTAAAACTATAATACTATCTAGCAATTATATCTTTCTCTACTCTACTGTTTTATTGTTTGTTTATATTGAAGAAAATATAACTGACATGTTTATTTATTAAGGATAAGTTTATAAATAATGATTCAATTAATTTTCCCACTAAGTATAGGTAGGGTGAGCCGTTATGGGTGCCACAACACTTGTCATCTTAGTAGGACTCATCATTTATGCTATATTCTACTTTACTCATGGTAAATATCTAGAGAAGTATGTTGCTAAAGCTGATGCCTCCAGAGAGACTCCAGCCGTACGGCTAAGAGATGATGTGGACTATGTACCGGCTAATAAGTATGTACTATACGGTCATCACTTCGCTAGCATTGCAGGTGCAGGACCAATACTTGGCCCAGCACTAGCATTAGCTTGGGGATGGTTACCAACATTAATATGGGTATGGTTTGGCAACGTCTTCATCGGTGTAGTACATGACTACCTATCAATAATGTGTTCAGTAAGATATGATGGTAAGAGTGTTGCTTGGGTTGCTGGTAAGCTAATGAGTAGAAGAGCTTTCTTCGCCTTCAACGCCTACATATGGTTCGCATTACTACTTGTTGTAGCAGTCTTCTTAGTAGTTGTAACAGCGCTCTTCACGTTCATTCCAGGAACAGCAACAGCATCACTACTATTCATAATCATAGCCATCATAACAGGGTACCTAATGTATAGGTCTCCCTTAGGTTTCAAGGGAGGTACAGTTGTAGGAGTAATACTGGTAGTATTAGCAATAGTTACAGGAGTATACTTCCCATTAAAACTTCCATTTGACTGGTGGGTTATAATACTAGCAATATACTGTATAATAGCAGCCTCAATACCTGTATGGGTTCTACTACAGCCAAGAGACTATCTCAATGCCTTCATACTATGGGCTAGCCTAGCTATTGGAAGTATAACAGCAATAGTAGCATTTAAGGGTATGGAGGTACCCCTTGTAACAACATTAACTAATGCAATAGTAGTTGGTGGTAAGCCCTCACCAATATGGCCAACAATACCACTAGTTGTAGCATGTGGTGCGCTATCAGGATTCCATAGCATAGTAGGCTCTGGTACATCATCAAAACAGTTAGCAAATGAGGCCCATGGACTATTAGTAGGATATGGTGGTATGTTATCTGAGGGGTTCCTATCAACAATGGTAATAGCAATCCTCGGAGGTTATGGTTTAACAGCATTACTCAAAGCCGGAGTAAAGGAGGCAGTAGTAAAGACATTAACAGACCCAGCAGTCTTTGCAGCTAAGTGGACAAGTGTAATTAAAGGTGCAAAATGGTTCGTAGTCATACCACACTCATATGCTACTGCAACAAACTCTGTCTTCGGGCTACCATACCATGCAATGCTAGTCTTCGGCGCACTATGGATTTCAGCCTTCGCACTAACATCACTAGACACAGCTACTAGGCTAGGAAGATTCGCATGGCAGGAGCTTATGGAGCCATTAAAGGAGAAGGCTCCAGGACTATACCCAATACTATCTAATAGATGGATAGCATCAATAATACTAGTAGTTATAGGGGCAGCACTAGCACTATCAAGGTTATGGCCAGTACTATGGCCAGCATTCGCTGGAATGAACCAGTTATTAGCATCACTAGCTCTAATGACCATAGCGCTATGGGCTGCTAAGGTTCAGAAGACTACACCGTTAGGTAAGGGATTGACACTAGCACCAGCATTCTTCCTATGGATAACAGTAACACTAGCTCTAATATGGTTTGAGATTATAGTAATACCACCATTAGTAGCAGCTGGAGGATTAAAGACAGCGACAGGAATCGCTGTAGGAGTCATAACATTAATAGGTTTAATACTTAACCTAATGTTACTAATAGACTTTATATTAGCCTATAAGAGGCCAGGATAAGAATAATAACATTAAATAATCCTTTTTAATATAATTTATTTTTCTGAATTATATGAAAACAGTAGATAGTGTAGACTATTCCGAAGATTAAACCTAGTAAATGGATTACACGTATCCCTACAGTCATATTTGAACAAATGGGTAAGGGTGTTGTAAGATTGGATTTTAATGAAAATCCTTACCCGCCACCTAAGGTAATTGAAGTATTGAAGGATGCCTTAAAATGAGCTAAATAGGTATCTTCTAGGAGAAATAATAGATGAAGCCAAGGGTAAAATTGTCAAGTACTGAATGTCAACATAGAAAATGCCTTCACATGTAATGGCTCCGGTGTACTAGTTTATACATTAATGGAGGCTCTCTTAAATGAAAATGATGAGGTGTTAACATTTAAGCTTACTTTGAATCTTATGCGTTTGCGGCTAAGCGTATGGGTGCTAAACTAGAGTACATCACTCCTAGCTCAGAGGATAACTTTAAATCTGACTTTAATAGTGTCTTAGAGAAAATTAAAGGTAAGAAAATGTTTATTCTAAGTAATCCAAATAACCCTACAGACATCCTCCTATTAAAACCTAAGAAGATAAAAGAGATACTAAACCAGTACCCTGAAACAGTAATTGTTGTAAATGAAGCTTACTATGAATACTCAGGTGTAACCATAGTTGATCTTATAAGAGACTATCCTAATCTCATAGTCTTAAGGATCTTTAGTAAAGCATTTAGTCTAGCAGGTTTAAGAGTAAGATACTCCATAGCCTCAAGTGAAATCGTAGATTATTTAATGAAAGTTCATGAGCCCTTCCCAGTGACTAATCTAGCTTATCACGCTATAAGTGCTTCACTAGATAGTTTAGATTATATAAGAGATGTTGTGAAGAGAATTATAAGTGAAAGAGAATATAGAGAATTCCAATCATTAAATAACGTTAAGCCTTATCCATCAGCAACAAACTTTCTACTATTCTGGTCAGGCATAAAATCCTTAGCCAGGTAAACTATTAGAACATAGAGTTGCTATTAGGGATTTCTCTAAGGTTATAGGCAAGTACTACTATAGGGTTGGAATAGGTCTTCCAAGAGAGAATGATAGGCT
>CAZTBM010000047.1:0-8112 GCA_964611985.1 uncultured Desulfurococcales archaeon
TCCATATCAACATTGAGTCATGTACCTTCGGTAATAGTGTTTAGAAATAAGAATGTTTATGAAAAATACAGGTTCATATATGACTTAGCAAAGAAGTTTATTTTCTCGAATCAACCAAGCCGAAAGGAGAGTGGATAGTATTAAATGATGTTTATTATCCATAAATCTCTCGTACCATCCCCCCTCACATGATATAATGTGTATTTATGATACTCTAGTCTATCACCTGGCCCTACAGGACTGTATGGTATTTGGGTTTCATACGGGGCCCACTCATCCTCAGTTATATTATAGTAGTATAATCCACCATACCTACCAATAAGCCATAGGTAGCCTTCATTAGAGTCGTAGGCTAAGCCAACACTATAACCTACAGGTGAGTTAGCTAGAGTATACCATAAACCATCTGATATATTGTATACATAGAAGTCTGGTAATCCTCCACCAACATGAACATATATTAGGTTATTGACTATTGCACTTGAACTATAAAGATCAACAGCTGATGGTATTCCATTTAATTCTTCTACTGAATCACTAATAATATCATATTTGTAGAAACGTGTAGAACCGTCGCCAACGAGGATGTATAGGCAGTTACTATAATACTCCATTAATGCTCCATCACCTACACTGAATGGTAGTTTCTTATGTTCATTTACAGTCTTAGCATCTAGGTCTAAGTAGTATAATGTGTTATCTGAAATCATCCACAAATAGTTTCTTTCATAGTCATAAGCTATTGGTGTTGATGGGGAGAATGTGAATGGAGCCTCCGCTAATACCTCCCATGTATTTAGTGTTATATCATAGGAGAGTATTTTGTTTGAGCCACCAGCTACAATTATCAGATACTTTTTATCTGAATATGCAGAGTACTTTATGCCTATATAGTCTAGTAGTAACCTGTGAGGGTCTCCTGCTTTAGTAATTATTCTCACTTTAGCTTTACCATCACTCCCAATATAGTATTGAGCGTTACTTATTGTGTATGTTTGTGTAACTGTAGTAGGTGGTGTTTCACTATATGTTAATGAGCCTACATTATCCCATGAGCTGTCAATGTAGTTCCATAGTTGTATTGTTATGTCAACCCCTGTAATGTTACATGCTAAAGTCAATGTTAGATTAATTTTGATTGCGTTTAGGCTAATATCGCTAAATGTTACCTCAGTGATACTAGAGTGTACTTTTGTTTCTTCCTCGCCTACACTGACACTAGGCTCTGTAGTAGCTTTCTTTCTAGCCCAAAACATTAAGGATTCCTTCTCATCAAACCAGTTTGCCTCATGCCCATTATAGCTTGATATGGTGTAATGAGAGCCGTCACCAAAAGATACACCAACAGTTGGCATGGTTAGAGGGGGTGCTCCTTTAATCTTGCCATAGTTAAATCTTATTAAACCGTTACTGTAAAGAACTACCTCTACATTTACTTCTCCATTGTTAGGATAGAATACGCCTTTCCATCTAAATACTATACCATCACCGTAGGAGTCACTATAACCTGTCCTAACGTATATATCATCCTTGCGTTTACGATCTGTCCTCAAGTTCTCCCATAAAGGGCATATGTATTTACGTTCTTTCATCTTCTCTACACTATTATCAGGGTCAGACCATCCTTCTTCACCATCAACTTCTATGTACCCATTTGTCGCTATAGCAACTTTAGTGTAAGTTGAACTGTAATATGGGAAGGTGAAGGGTAAAGTATACTCCCATTGGTAATCGTCATCACGCCATCCCTGAGCTGTACCACCACCTATTAGACCACTTGTGGGCATTATCCATTCCTGATAGTATATTATGTATCCTGAGCCGTCGCTTGCAGGTAAAGATTCCATAACGTTAAGCAGGTTACTCTCCGATGAAGCCGTGGGATTACCGTAATACATATATATTGTTGTTGTTGAGCTTGCTGGCAGCTCGGGAACCTTAACCCAGATTACTGCCTCCTCTTCATCTTCATCCCATTTCTCAATCCAGTAAGGTATCAGCGTTTTACCATCGCTTAGTGTAAACCTTATATCAGAGCCATCAGAATTAGCTTTTTCAAAATCAAAATTTGATGAATTAAGTCCTATCTTTACCTGGTAGTTTGTTAATGCGTATCCTGTTTTCTCGGTTATATAAATTGGTCTACGGTACTCCCACCCTTCAAGCCATGCGGCAATAGTTGATTCAACCACATAATAGTCTCCATCAACAGCCTTAACACTATCTATTGTACCAGATACATGATTCCCCTGAATAACAGTTATATCAGAATATGAGGCATCATAAGACTCGATCTTACTAGCTATTGCTGTTTGCGTTCCATCATCCATAATTTGGGGAGCCAATTTCACCTCATATATTTTAGTTATAGGTGTATACTTTTCAGCCGCTAACCCAACTACACCAATGCCTATTACTGATGTAGTATAAGACACTGTTAACGGCTCTTTTCCGTTTGTAGAAACTTCCATGTAAAGGGTGTCACATGCACCTAGTACCACTGGAAGTTTACTTACCGTTGTCTCTTCATTATTGGCACTCACTATTAGTGCCGATACATAATTTGGCAGAGTACTGTTTAATACAATGAAGCTTCCATCAGAGTAAAGTATTACCACAGATCTTATATGTACAGGTTCATTATAATAACTGGTGATGTTTATTTTAAGCACTTCATTCTTTTTATCATAAACCCATAATCCAGATAGACTTTTTGATAAAGCTATCTTCTTTTCTAAAGTTTCAGCTGTAACTCTAACATTAGTTGAAAGATCTTGGGTGAACGTTATGAATCTATTAACAAATAGGAAAACCGTAATTACTACTGTAAGTAGAAATGCTATAGCTATTACTCCACCAACACCCCTTCTAAGACGTTTGGAAAACCTGCCCGGCCCTCTCAACCTTCTCTCCCCATTCACCATAGATTACTCTAACGTATATTACATCTCCTTTTTGAAGCTTTACAGGTGAAGTGATACTTAATATCACCGTTGTATAGGGTTTCAGTTTTAATGCCGGCTCATAATTTGCTGCTAGAGTATTATTAACATATACAGCTACTACATCAACAGGATACTCGCCACAGCATAAGACTATGGATATTGTTCCATTAGTGTACCCTGTGACCAGGGCTATTGCTAAGTCGGTTTTTGACTCTATTTCATACTCTAGTCTAGAACGCTCCAGTACTGTAGCAAACGATGTTATATTTGAGAATATAGCTAACACTAAGCCTATGCCAATACTTATAACTATAAGTATTACCAGCATTGACGAAGTAATTTCACTAACCACTACTCTCTCAACCCTTATGATAATATATCTGTATAGATTACTGTATTAAAATATTGGGGGTTAGGTCTTATAACAATTTATGATAGCTTTTCCCTTCAGCTCTGACTTGTATCGACTCATATAAAGGGTAAAAATGCATTAATTATGGTATAAGCTTATATTAGTATAGGGCAGGATATCATAACAGATGCTCAATAATCATAGGGTGTCATGAAATGGCCAAAGTTAAATTATGGAAATACAGTAGAGTATTAGAAGAATTAGGCCTTGAACAGCTTGATGTCTACAGATTTAAGGATCATGAGGAACTTAGAGTCAAATCCAAAGATGGGGGGTCAGTATTTATTATTAAGCTTCCACGTCATAGGGAGACATTATCTCTTGATGAGTTTAAGAAGATTGTTATAGAGTCACTAAAGAGCCTAAAAGTCAAAGCTAAACGCCCAACTCTTTAAGAAATTTTCTTTATTTTCCCCTTTACTTCTAATATATTTGAAATAGTATCACCTATAATTAGGATTTTACAGCCCAGTGTTTCTCCTGCCTCTCTATCCCATATTGTATCACCCACAAATATTGTCTCTTCGGGTTTCACTTTTAGCTCTCTGAGCGCTATTTTTAGCTGCTCTAGCCTGTATACACTTCTCTCCCTTGTAACTATTACATCAAATAAGTTTTTAATGCCAAGCTTTTCTAGTACAAGTATTGCTGTCTTTAAACCTTGTAACGTTACTAAGCCTATTTTTAGTCCAGCCTTTTTTAGTTGAACAATCATTTCATGAAGTCTACTATCATACTTTGCTTGAAGAGCCGCTTTTAACTCCTCAGACTCAATAAGTTTGAAAGCTCTCTCCCTTAATTCTGGATTATTTCTCGTAATCTCGTAGACACTTAGACCGAGAGGCTTGAGAGGATGGCTTGTTTTAAGTAGTTTTCTAACTTTCTCTCTGACTTCATCCCAGTTTATTGGTAGATTAACTAAAGTTCCGTCAAGATCAAATATTACCGCCTTTATCTCCTTCAATACTTTATTACACCCTCAATTGAACTCTCTTTAAGTTATAGTCAGTAAATTAAGGGTGTAATGTTATAAATATAGGTTTAGTACTAAAAGTTAAAGAAGAGGAGATTGATAGGGATATGCCTAGGTTTAAGGTAGTGATAGATTATAGTAAATGTAATCATTGTGGAACATGCCTAGATGTTTGCCCTTCAAACGTATTTAGTATGGTAGAAGGCAAAGTGAAAGTGGTAAACGAGCAACAGTGTTTAGCTTGTCTTGCCTGTGAAACTTTATGTCCAAAGAAGGCAGTAAGCATAGAACCATTAATAGATAGAAGTAAGCTTATAGATGAAAAATACGAACCACCAAAAATGGTTACATTAATGTAAACAAGTGTAGCCCGGCAATACACTTATATTTCTCAAAGATAAAAGTAAATAACGACCCCGGGTCCCATGTGACACACCCGTGTCGTCGGGTCTTGGGATGAACATGGGGCGGGTCACTCCCGGTCTCACATCACTCCCATATTTCTAGAATTGAAAAGTTGAAAGAGAAGTTTACTGACGTTCTTGAGCTTCAAATGGATAGAAGAGTCTATTGAGAAATAATTTTGAATTTTTGTAAACCCTATAGAATTCATGAGTGTTTATGAGCGTAATCTTTTATATTTTGATTAATATACATGGTTTATGATTGGACAGAATTCGTGTAAGAGGTTAGACTAGTGACGGTATTACCGTTATGGAATATGTTTTGTTAATGTGTACTCTTGTATTCTTTTATTAAGGTATATACATTAAGCGTGTGATATGTAGGGTCTTTTTAAGAGGTGTATATTTTACACTTTCTGTTCAGGTTTGATTATTTCAGGCTCTATAGAGTACCCAGATTTGATTTCCTCAATTGCATCTTTGAGGTCTTCCATTCTTTTATATAGTTCCTCGAACATATCCTTCAATTGTCCTACCTGTATTTCAAGAACCTCAATTCTATCATCAGCTGATGGAATGTTTCTTTCTTTCCTCCTTCTCTCAAGCCCTTCTCTTATGAACATTTTTATTATATCTGTCACTTGCATTCCATATTCTTCTGCTTCTCGTTTCAATGCTACATATATCTTCTCTGGTAATGACAGATGTACCGTAGGCAAGTGTACTCTCCCTAAAAGAATTCTCTCAAAAGAGAAATATAAGTATTACTCTAGTTAATGTACACTTCTTAAAAGAACTCTCTTATATCGCAACTCATTTATAGGTAATACACATTGGTATTCCCTATGGGAGTGTAGTGTACTATGGTGCTCGGTAAAGAGTATAGAAGGATGAAAGTCATAACCTTCAAAATAGAGGAGGACCTCCTAGCGAGAATTGATGAATATGCTATTAGTAGGGGTGAGACTAGAAGTGAGGTTATAAGAAAAGCTTTGGAATCCTTTTTAAATAGTAATGGTAAATCTAAAAAAGTAAAGAAAATTAAGGTTTTAAGTATAAGCAGGTAAACTCCATTCTTCGTTTCATCTTCCCTATTACACAGTTTTATCTTAAGGAGGTTTAAGGATCCAAACCTCACTCTCTCTTGGAATCTTATCTTTTTCTATTTTAACTTGGTTAGAGTCTACTCTCCTAACAGAGTACTGGACGTATCTGAGAAAGTCGTCAACAGGTGCTAATGGTAAGTTTAGTTTTGGCACCTTATAATGCATTGGTATTGTTATCTTCGGAGCTATCAATTTGGTTAATTCCCAAGCCTCTCTTGGGCCTATTGTAAATGTCCCACCAACTGGTGTAAGTAGTAAATCTAGTGGCTTAAGTTGACTAACCGTACTCTCATCAAGTAAGTGACCTAGATCCCCTAGATGTGCTATTCTTAAGCCTTCAGCTTCAATAACATATATTGTATTTTTACCTCTTAATGCTCCTCCATGAGCATCATGGTATGATGGTATACCTTTAACGATTATATTGTCTATTTTCTTCTCACCAATAAAGCTTTTTAACACTATACTTTCAGGCTTCTTAACTACATGTACTGCATCATGATCAAAATGTCCATGAGAGACTAGTATTAAATCTGCCTTAAACGTGGGCGCCTTTAATCCTATACTCACACCATCATGTGGGTCTAAAGCTATAGTATATCCATCTTTTAGCCTTATCTCAAAACATGCATGCCCATGCCATATTAACAACATACATCTCTACCCCTAATATTACACACTAGTCTCTATATTCATAATGATATTTAAGATTACACATAGAAGTGCTATGTAAAGCTTTACGTAAAGAGTAGGTTTTTTATAATGCCATGTATAGTTTATGGTTGAGTAGATAGAAGCGAGCTAGTAGAAAGCTGCTTGAGGGCATAGCTGGTGGCTTATGCAGTACTAGTTAAGGATTTAGTAAAGTACTATGGTAGGTTTAAAGCTCTGAAGGGTATCTCTTTCTATGTTTTTGAGGGTGAGGTTTTTGGGTTGATCGGGCCTAATGGTGCTGGTAAGACTACAACACTAAGAATACTAGCAACACTACTAAAACCAGACTCAGGAAAAGCACAAATCTACGGATATGACGTAGTAAAGGAGGCAACTAAGGTTAAAAGTCTAATCGGCTATCTTCCTGAAGAAGCCGGACTCTACGAAAGACTTACAGGATACGAGAACTTACTCTTCTTTGCTAAACTATACGCCAAGGATAAAAAGGAACTTGAGGAAATGCTGGAATATGGAATTAAGATAGCTAATTTAGGTGATCGAATACATGATAAAGTGAAGAACTATAGTAAAGGTATGAAGAGGCGTTTAACACTTGCTAGAGCTCTTATGGTTAAACCTAAACTAGCAATACTTGATGAACCTACTGTAGGCCTAGATGTTTATGCAGCAGTTACCCTTAGAAATACTATAAAAAGATACGTAAAGGAAACCGGTAATACCGTTTTATTCTCATCTCACAATATGCTTGAAGTAGAATATCTATGCGACCGTATAGCATTTATAAATAAGGGAGTTATTGTTGCAGAAGGGTCACCAAGAGAACTTAAGGATAAGTTTGGAGTATCTAATCTTGAAGAGGCCTTCGTTAAGGCAATGGGGTTAAAGGTGGAAGAGTGAAGACCATTAGAACACTAATATGGAAGGAGCTACTAGACTTATCAAGGGATAAGGGGACTCTCTTTTCCACATTACTCCTACCGCTAATAGCCTTCCCGATAATGGGTATTGTTATTGGTTACGTATTTCAAGTGCAACCTATAACCTTAGCTATAATAGACCAAGATAATTCAGAGTGGAGTAAATGGCTTATAGAGTATTTTAAAGCAGTAATAGGCGTTCATGGGGTGCCAGCTAAGCATATGTGTGTTGGCGCATTTCTCGGTAGACCAGTAATAATATACCTCAATTATACTGATGTAAGAAGTGCAGAAGTCGACCCCAAAATAGACCTAATTGTAATTATACCTAAAAACTTTAGTAAATTAGTACCAGAGGTAAATGTGAAAATACCAGTATATTATGAGGTTAAGACTACTAGTAGAGCCGATATCGCAGTTAGTATATTGTGGAGTGCAGTATCGAATTTTGAACGTCACATAACAGAAGCTAGGCTTAAAATATTAGCACCATCAGCTAAGATTAAGGATATTGAGAATTTAAGAAACCCTGTTGAGATAAAGTTTTATAGACTCCTTAGACCCTCGGGAGCTGTTGCTAAACCTGAAGAGAAGAACATATATTTGACTATGATGGTTCTGATTATAGCTTTATTTATGACTATTTCTCCACCAATAGCATTTATCTCTGATAGTGTTGC
>CAZTBM010000048.1:0-7356 GCA_964611985.1 uncultured Desulfurococcales archaeon
CCATATTCTCCTATGTATGTTCTCTTCTTTGACCATGCAAAGCCCTTGATGTAGAGTGTTTGTGATATCTTGTAAGCTCTTTCTAGTGATACTGCTGTTACTGGTGTTAGCGTTTTCCATCTTGGGTACCCTTTAAGCCTTAGTGATAACATTGATTCTACTAGATCCCTTAATACTAATGGTATGAGCCTCCATGCAAGCATTATTGATTGGGATATGACTATTGGGAGTCCAAGTTTCTCTAGGAACATTGCTAATGCTGTAGGATTAGTTGTTGAGACTACGATTAGTACTGTTAATGCTAAAGCTGTTATTCTAGAGACTAATGCTAATGCTCTCTCAACTGCCAAGGGATTTAATGGGCCTTCTGGTGCTAGAATCCAAGTTAAAACTGCTAGTAGGACCACTGGTATTACGATTGCCAGTAAGCTATCATAAAGTAGTTTTAGCCTTCTAGACATGACAGTTAGTAGGAGGGGGTAAAGGAGTAATAGGATTGATGAAGGTAAACTCCTGCAGTAAACTACAGCTATTAGTATTGGTATTATTGAGAGAGCTTTTAACCCTACATGAGCTTTACTGAGAGAATCTTCTCTACGAGTATACGTTATTGCTGTGTATATTTTCTCTAGAATCCATGTGAACATTATTTCTCAACTCCATATTGATGTTTTATTCTTCCCTCACGCATTAATGATATTTTATTACATATTTTATTTATGAAGTAGCGATCATGCGACGCTATAATCATTGTTACCTTTCCTTTAAGCTTCTTAAGTATGCTAATTAGCTTCATTCTTGACTCATAATCTAGGTATGCTGTTGGTTCATCAAGTACTAGTATGTCTGGTTCCCCTATTAGTGCTGAGGCTATTGAGAGTCTCCTTCTAAAACCATAACTTAACTTCAATACTGGAGTATCTCTATACTCCCACATCTCCATTAAGTCTAGTATTTCACATATTCTATCTTCGCCACTTTCCATTTTTAACCTCTTAGCTGTCTCCTGTAATTCCTTGTAGACTGTTGAGGATGTAAATGAGAGTGTAGGATTCTGTGGGACATAGCCTATTCTTCCCACTAGTTTACGCCACTCCTTTTGAGGATTAATACCTAACACACTTACCCTACCACATTGAGGTTTTAGTATTCCAATTATGGTTTTTATTAATGTTGACTTGCCACTACCATTAGGTCCAAGAAGCCCTAAAACTTCACCTTCATCCACTCTTAATGTTATGTCTTTTAAAGTCCATCTTTCACTCTTAGGATACTTGAACCATAACTTCTCTACATTAATAATAGCATTCTCTGAACCACTATGGTTAGTGGGGTTTTCATTTTCCTCCCATAATATCTCTTCAGGGGCATGGGTTCGGGAAGTCAGCTTAGGGATGGGTAACTTAGTTGCATCAGTTGCTGTATGTTCTGTTGTTTTACCATACCATACTATTCTCCCTCTATCCAGGAGTACTAATTTATCAGCTAGTGATAGTACATTATCAAGATTATGTTCTATAGTGATTACCGTTAGCCCCTTCTTAGTTAAATTCTTTAATGTTGTGTATAAGCTTCTTGTTGTTTCTTTATCAAGAAATACTGATGGTTCATCGAGCACTAGTGCTTTTGGCTTTAATGCTAAAAGTGATGCTAATGATACCTTCTGTGCCTCACCTATACTTAGTTCAAAAGTACATCTATGTCTTAAATGCTCTCCATTAACTACTTTAAGGGCCCAGCTAACTCTCTCTCTAATCTTGTTAACATCTAAACCTAGATTTGAGGGGCCGAAAGCCACCTCGTCTTCAACAGTTAATGTTACAATTTGTACTTCAGGATCCTCACCCAGGTAGCCAACTATCTTAAATGCCTCCTCTGGATTCTTACAAATATTGACATTATGTACTTCAACATCACCCTTTAATTCTCCTCTATAGAATGATGGTATAAGACCTACTAGTATTCTTGCTAATGTTGTTTTGCCACTAGCATTTGGTCCAGCTACTACCACGAACTCTCCATCATCTATGGTTAGATTAATGTTTTCAAGAGTCCACCTGCTACTATTCTCATAGCGGAACCATAGGTTCCTTACCTTTATCAACTTGGTGTTGGCGCCCCCATAGCCTTAACAGTTCTAACTAGTGGTATCGACACCAATAGTCCTATAGATGCTTGTCCCAGATTTACAGGTATCTCTAGAGCGGCTACGGTTGGTAGGTACCCTAGAACAGCTACTTGGTAAGTAAAGTATCCTAGAACCATTTCCAATCCTCCAATAATGACTGCTATTACTTCGCCACCTATCTTTGGGTCACTCTTTAGCCCAACATAGGCTATTACTAATGCTAGAAGTATTCCTAACATAGGCCATAACATTCCAGGTATGCTAAAGGTCGTAGTATGGTTAAGGAAGTATAGTATTGTCTCTCCTCTATAGTATGTGTAACCCAAGCCGCCGACAAGCCCAAGAGATAATATGGCAGTCACTAAAGTTACCAGCTTCCACTGTTTAAGACTAATACGCTTAAGTGACCAAACCAAATAGCCTACAAGGAATCCCTCAATACCTTTTATCACTAACGTTCCAGGCGCGTAATGTGGGTAACCAAGGTATAGGTCTGCTAGTGCCGAGCCGACACCACCAGCAATAGCCCCTATAATAGGCCCTCCTAGTAACGCTGCTGTATAAACCATTGTTTCTCCTAAGTTAAAGAACCCTTTTGTTGCAGGTGTCTCAACAACTATAACTGATGTAGCAATAAACACTAGAGCTGTAAATGTAGCTAAATATGCTGCGAAAAGTGATTTCTTAGCCCTTTGGCTCATTATGTCATCACCTAGAATATTAAAGAAAAAACCTGTATTAAAGTTTTTTCTTTAACCTTCTTGTGGCATAGTAATCCTTTACGATTGACAAATCTATATAAAAGTGGATAAGATAACTTTAAATAATGGTTATAAGTGACCACCGAAACTCATATATTCATGCACTAATAACCTCTTTAGTGAAGCTCCTGGACAGGCCTACTTCTAACGGCATAGGAAAAGCCCATTAGAAGTAGGCTCTTTTCTAGGAGCCTCTTGAGGGCAAGGACAGGGTTAGAGTAGCTTGTCTATAGAAAGAGTTGAAATGTATAGATCCTATTTACGGAGAATAACGCGAGAAGGTGGAGATAACAATTTCGTAATCATCACAGCTACGAAGTATGATGAATACACAGGTAAACCTATTGAGAAATTTATACAATTCGCTGGTTGGAAAGGTAAAGAAGAAGTATTGTTAGATATACCCCTCCATCAATTAACAGAAGATGAAATAGCACGTCTGAGGGAACTCTTAGAGTCATACCCTAACTTTGAGCTTGAAGAACTATATGATACTACAAGTGGTGAAGAGATAGAGTCAATAAGTGGATATATAGATGTAGACGGAGGAGCTGAGCTAGCTGATCGAATATTTAAAGAAGTTTTAGGTTTTCCCGAAGGTTATAAGGTTAATATAGAATTGAATTTAGAGTAATAAAGCAGTAAGTGAAGAATACAAACATACATTTTCTATCCTTTTTTCTACGCCTTGAAAATAAGTTCGGTTAGAACTCTATGATCTCATATAGTTTATTATAGTTTCTACATCTCCTTCGATGAGCTTGATTAATCTGTTGACATTCACTCTAAATAACATTATTTTTGATATGTTATATCCTCCCTTTAACCATAGGCTGAAATATTCCTTTAGATTCTCTACTTTACCTACCACCTTAAAATATGGTCCTGTGGGATCAGCTATTATCACTTTACATTTATCAATCTTAATCAAAACTATCATATGGGCTTTTCTAGTTTCTTGTTTTTCAAGAGTTAGGTAAACAAGCAAAATATCATAGTCTACGTCTGGAACAAGACTTTTGTATGCCAGCAAAAGTCCTGCATATAGTATTGCCATATCCTCACAGTCTCCTTCACCTCTAGATAAAGTTTCTAGTGGTGACTGGATGACCTCTTGTGAGCTTACTCTACTAGTTATTCCTTTTACCAATAATGTGGTATTTAGTGGTACTGGTGTTTGTGGGTCTTTAGAATACTTAACGTTCATGATAGTATAGTTAAATAAGGCTTCTAAGATACCTAGAGGTTTATTTACATTTCCTACTTTCATTATTACATTCAAAACTATTGGCTCTAGCTTTTGAATTTCAGTTATATTGAATACTCTTTTACCAGTATATTCACATAACACTATATATGAATAAGCCCATTTATACCAATTCATGTAAGCATTAATTATTCTATTCATGGTATTATTCAATACTTTATATTTCAGTTCGTACTCTCCTATAATTTTATTATAATATTTAATTGTTTCAAAATAGTTACGAAGTAATCTATCAATATTGTTCATGAAAAATTCACTTCGATTCTTTGCAGCTTCATATTGAGCCCTTAGATTTATCAGTTTAATTATAGTTTTATTATATTTCTTCGCCAAATCTTCGTACTTTTCCTTTAAATCATAGTATTGTTTTACTCGTAACTCTAGTTCAGTTATTTTCTCATACAACATAACATGACATAGTATAAAACCTACGATAACACCAATAATGAAGAATACTATAGTCTTAGGTAGCAGCCTCATATAAGTCACCAAATGAAATATAAGCGTCTTCTTTAAATTAGTATTTATGTACTATAATTAAATCTAAGTCTTATAGGACCCTAAGGGGCGATGTTAATTTGGAATGGAAGATTGACTTTAGACCTTCATATTCAGTGCTCAAGGTTAAATTATCTGGGGGCGAAAGTATAACAGCTGAACCTGGTGCTCTTCTACTATACCGTGGTGATGTTGAAGTCGAAACCCAGACAGGCGGCTTACTGAGAGGTCTACTTAGAGCTATCGCTGGTGGTGAATCAATTTTTATGAATACATTCACTGCTAAAGATGATTCCGAAATATGGCTTGTACCCGGTATGCCAGGCGATATAGAGTATATACCTTTAAGAGGGGATGCATGGATCATCCAGGACACATCATATCTAGCACATCATGGTGACGTTAAGGTTAGTGTTGCTTGGAGAGGGCTAAAAGGAGTGCTTGCTGAAGGAGAGCTAGTATGGCTTAAGGTTGAGGGGCATGGAGGAGTATGGATTAATAGTTACGGAGCAATGGATAAAGTTGAAGTAAAACCTGGAGAAAAAGTGACCATAGATAACTTTCACTTCGTAGCTATGCCAGCAGATGTAAAATGGACTGTAAGAAAGTTTGGTGGATGGAAAAGCTTCCTACTTGGTGGTGAAGGATTAGTCTTTGAGGTTAAAGGTCCAGCAACAATATATGTACAATCAAGAATACTACCACCACTTGCCTACGCTCTTAGGAAATTCCTAAGAGTAAGAAGATAAATTGATGAATCCATTGCCCGATAGTTTTATTCTTTAATTTTTATTTTGCCTTTAAACACTAACATCATAATTAACGCTATTGTAGTTGATGATGCTAAGCCTATTATGCCTAAAGGTGATGTATAAAGTTCATCACCAGGTATAGTTAACAGTATTAGTCCTGCCATAGCATTTATTGTACCATGTATTACACTAGGCGCTATAACACTTGAACTAAGCTCTCTTAAATATCCTAATATGATACTCCAAACAATACACATTAGGGTAAACATACCTAAACCTACGATGTTAGGATGATGTGGATAATTGTATCCAGCCAGTATTAGTGGTACATGTCATAAGCTCCAGATAACACCAATTATTATTGATGCTTTTAATAATCCTCTTCTAGATACTAGCTCATTAAGTAAAAGTCCTTTCCAACCCATTTCCCCCAAAGTTGCTATAGCATTAATGGTTAAGCCGGCTAAGAGGGATGTAATTATTAAGAATATTAATGAAAGCACTTGGATCTATTTTCCATATCTCTAATGGTCTAAGTTTACCTATATTCATTACAGGATTGACCACTTTAGCCTGAGCTAAATAAGCATATAATACGGAAGGCGCATATATACCAAGTACTATAGAAGGCAATAATTAAATAGAATAGTTATAGGCATTATTCGAGAAAGCACAAATGTCATTTTTGGTTTTATTCTTTAACACCCACGACTAATATATGGCCTGCTGACCATAATAGTGTTTCATTCTTATATTCCTTTAAGACTATTTTTAGTATATCCTCTTTTCTCTCTTCTATTACCTTATCCCGTATACTTGGTGGAAGTAAATCTATAAACGATAGTAAACCTGCTATTTCAACTATCCGTAACCCGCATTTCTCAAAAAGGCTCCTAAGTTCATCTGGTGTAAATGCGTGTATAGGGTATTCTCTTTCAAAATCACCCTTTTCAAGTATTTTAAGAGCTTTATTCATTCTTCTTAGTATATTCTCTATACTTTCCTCAGGTGAAGCTCGTTCAAGTATTCTTCTAATAATGCTCAATCTATTATCAACACTAATTATAACCTTACCCTTAAGTTTTGTAACTCGGGAAAGCTCCTTCAAAGCTCTTTCGTAATCAGTACAATAGGAGAGTGGATCCCCAAGAGCTAGCACTAAATCGAACGTTTCATCATTAAACATATCTAAGTATCTAATATCACCTTTCAAGACGTCAACGTGGACGTCGAGATCCTCATTTTTGATTTTCTCTAGTGCAACATTAAGCATGCAAACTGAAATATCTAGAAGGATAACATAGTAGCCCATTTTAGCTAATGGTACAGTTAACCTACCTGTGCCACCACCAGCATCTAGTACTTTAGCTCCTTTTCCTAATGGGCTAATATGTTTTCTTAGTATTTGCCATTCAACCTCTTCATATAGTCTCCAGTATGGGGTATTATAGAGTTCATCGTATAGTTTAGCCATCTTATCGTAGTATTCCTCAACCTTTAGCTTCATTTCAGCAGACCCTTATAAAATGCCATTAAGGAGATAATAGTGATATATTATTGTATCTTAATGTGAATATACAGAAAAAACTATAGTACCTCCTCTAATAAGAGTTATGGTGGAATAGACGTAATCTATGGTTTCTTGATTAAAGCGTAGAAGAATCCAGTGACACCATGTATGTGGGGCCAGGCCCTCATTGTTTCTTGTAGTATTGGTGACTTCTTGAAGGGTTTTGATAGAGCTATTAGTTTAGCTTTTCCATGTTTATTCATGAAGTCTTTAATTAAGTATTCATTCTCCCATGGCAGAACACTACATGTAGTATAAAGCATTTTACCATTTGGTTTCAGGAGTTTCCATCCAACTTCTAAAAGATCTGCTTGTAACTTTACTATTTCACTCATCGCACTTTCATCGTATCTCCATCTGACATCAGGATTTTTAGCTAA
>CAZTBM010000049.1:0-6797 GCA_964611985.1 uncultured Desulfurococcales archaeon
GGCTCATAATAGTACATGTGTGTACTAATCCAGTAGAGTATTGCCTCAACAATATCGTATACTGTAGCGTTTTGGGGTATCTGCTTTCTTATTTCGTTTATAACTCTCTGTACATTAGGATGCTTAAAATCCCACCACTTAGTCTCATTTGTGAAAACATAATAGTCGTTTCTTAGCTCTTTCTTAGCGTCCTCTATGGTACCTACGTATTTACGTTCCATAGCGAGCATGCTAGCACTAACCTTATAGGCTTTAACTAGTAAACTTAATGTTATCTCTCTTTCCTCGAATTTCTCCATACGCCCAAGATCATAAGATAAAATAAGGTGAGCAAAAGGATCATTTTCTGAAACAGCTTCTCGGGAGTTATAGTCGTAATATGTTATTTCAGGTTTTGGTGTTGAATTTAATACTTCCAGCTTACTCCACCAATTGTTAACGTAGATATGTAACTCAAAGGGGTCATTAGTAGTTTTATTCGCTCTAACAATAAGCTTCATTTTAACAATGAATTCAGCATAATCCCTTAATTTTAATCCTTTAGGCTTAATTACAGTATATTCTATTGTACTTGCCTCACTTATAGAATTACAAAGTAAAATCACTACAATAAGTACTAATATTACCTTACCAACTAACTTTTTGCTTAAACCAGGATACTCCATGACCCTCTTTACCTACATTTACTCTCTCATGACGTATTCTGTGTAGTTTAGGAAATATTTATCTTACCCCCAGGTTAAAGTCGAATGAGGGTAGAATGGTATGGGGATAAAGCTAGCAATAATAGATCTAGATCAAACATTAATACACAGTATAAAGCGGTTCTATAAGTTATTCAATGATACATTAATGGAGTTTGGCTCTAAACCCATATCATGGGATGAATTTTTCAAATCATACTGTATGGATGATTTAAACAAATATCTACCTGGAAATATTAATCCTAGATTCTTTTGGTTAATATTTAGGAGGAAGTACTCTCAAGAGCCCATACATCCTGAGGATCATTTAATTCCTGGCGCTAAGGAGGCTCTGAAATACCTTAAAGAACGTGGTGTAAAAGTCGTAGTTGTAACTGGTAGAGAGATGAGTAAGGACAAGTTATGGAGAGAGCTTGAACGCTTTAATTTAAGAGAGTATGTTGACGATGTATACTCTATAGCACATCAAGATCCTAGAGAGGAAGAAATAGACTTCCTTAGGTCGGGACTATTAAGGAATATTCTTAAAATGAATAATGTTGAGCCTTGTGAAGCCATATTCGTCGCAGACTACTGGGTTGATATGGAGTCGTGTAGGAGAGTAGGACTACATTGTATCGCTGTTAAGACAGGTTATGAATCTGAGGAGAGGCTTAAAAGGCATGGTGCAAAGGTAGTTATAGATAGCATAAAGGATTTACCTAGGGTTTTAGAAGAGCTCCAATTAATATAGGTGTATGTTAGTGTTATCTAATATTGTCCAGTGGCTTATAGAGTGGAATATTGTTTTCGCAGGTTTTCTTGGTAGCCTACTAGCAGGTTTAGCTACAGGTTTAGGGGCATTACCTGTTTTGGTACTCAGGAAGGTACCTCAAAAAATCATAGATAGCCTTTTAGGATTTAGTGCTGGAGTAATGCTCGCAGCAAGCTTCTTCTCATTGATAATACCAGCATTAGAGATTGGAGGACTTTATAGTGTTGTACCTGGTTTTATTCTAGGAGTACTTGTAATCATTATTGCTGATGATCTGATACCACACGAACACTTCATCAAAGGCTTGGAGGGCGAACATCTAGCTAAAAGGTTAAAGAGAATCTGGCTATTCATTCTTGCAATAACTCTACATAACTTTCCTGAAGGTTTTGCTGTAGGTGTAAGCTTTGGTACAGAAAGCGTAAGTGAGGCAATAAGTATAACTGTCGCAATAGGTTTACAAAATGCTCCTGAGGGCTTAGCTGTAGCCTTTGCATTAATGTCTACACTAAAATACTCTAGGTCATATGCTTTCATAATAGCATTATTAACTGGCTTAGTAGAGCCCATAGCAGGATTACTAGGGGTGGTTATGACAACTTTAAGTAACATTATATTACCTTATGCTTTAGCTTTTGCAGCTGGAGCTATGATATATGTTGTTAGTGATGAGATTATACCTGAAAGTCACCGTTTAGGTCATGAAAGATATGCAAGTATAGGTTTAATTATAGGATTTATAATCATGATGATACTTGATACATGGTTCAAATGAGTTAAAATGGGAGCGGTTTAATGAGGGAGAAGAGAAGAATATACGCTGGTTATCTAGTGGAGAATGTTCTCAGTGGGCTTTCTATTTTACCGTTGTATCATTTGATACCATTCCTAAGGCTATCCTAGATAAAACGTAGTTTCATAGGTATATCAAGTTCCTCTAAGTGTGATTGAGGTTTACACCTAGACAATAATAAAGTGTGGTCTAAGTAACCTACCTCTCTAACTTAATTGATTTAAATGGACAATTAATAATACAATTACCACAAGAGATGCAGTCTGTATCCCCGGGTTTACTTAAGTTCATGGGGCAGTTCTTAAGAGCTAGACATACCTTACAGTTCCTACATTTATCAGCAATTTTAACTCTCCTAAAGTATAATTTAAGTTTAACCATTATTTCAAGTAATGCTCCAACGGGACATAGATATTTACAGAAGAATCTTGGAATAAGTATGCATAGTGCTAGCATTACTATTGCTATAACTAATAATGCTATGTGTCCTGTTGGTAATGACATTGAGTGTATGGTTGTTGTAAACTCTCTTATGAAGCAGTGATAACACCAGCAAGGACTCTGACTTAGCAGTACTAATACTATCAGTAGTATTAGTACTAAGTATTTCAGTTTAGACAATATGTTATCTACTCTCTTCGACACCTTTAATTTACCATAGACTTTAGCTAGATATTCCTGTGATACGCCTAGTGGGCATAACCATCCACACCATAACCTAGCGATTATGAGAGATGAAGCTAATGCTACTATAATTACAGCTATATACATGTCTAGAGGATTAAAGGATAGTAAATGAGGTAATAGTATGTATTGTGGTATTACTATTGGACATGGACATATGAAGCCATAGAGTACTATTGGTAAAATTACAAGAAAGAGCAATATCATCATCATTACTACGTGTCTAGCTAATATTAAGTTTCTGCCTTCATGTGGATTACTATATCTCGCCTTCTTTGCTATGGTAAATATCATGATCAGCGATACTATCATTAATGTATAGAGTATCACTTGTCTATAGTTGTACATGTACTCTAATATGTTAAGTTTAGTTTCTTCCGTAACTGTTGTAGTAGTCTGAGTCTGTATAGGTATAGTAGGCGTTAAAGTAGTGGTTTCAGTAGTCACTATTGTGGTCGTAGGTGCCGTTACTGGTGTGAGCGTAGTAGTTGTTGTGGTGCTTTCTGTCTCAACAGGCTTATGTACCTTGATTGATACTTTAGCTATTTCCTCTTTACCAAAGGGACAGCCTCTACCATACTTGTACATCACTGTTAATGTGGAGTCCTCATAGGGTTTAAGTATTAATTCTTTAATAGCTCCTCTACCATCACTAGTTATTTCAGTCTTTGACTCACTAACTACATCAACTTTACCATCAATACTATAAGTTATTTCCCATGTGGGATAGGGACATGGTTGTCTATGTGCAAAAGCCACTCTTATAGTAACTTTAGCTTCTTCGCCATAATTTACTGTTATACTTGAGGGCTCAACATATAACTTATCAGCACCTGGGATTGCTTGAACTATTAGTAGTCCTGAAACAACACCCATAATAAGTAGAAGTGGAAATATTATTCTTCCCTTAGTTGCTAATTTACTACATACACTCTTGACTTTATGGCCTACTATAAATAGGAGGCCATAGATTCCCCCAATATACATTACTGGTATGGGGCATAATCCTCCTAATGGACATTTACTACATCTAATAATGAGTAATGGTATTACGAGTATTGATAAGATGGGCAAACGTAACAATGTTTTATAGAGGGTTTCTCTGATCTTCATATTTTATTCAACCTCCTTACAGCTAGCTGTCAATGTGCATTTAAAGGTTTAGCACAAATCCTCCATCAATCAATAGTGGTTAGGCGATTAGTATAATATAAAGTTTAAGTATGTCTCCTTCACGAGTTTATAGTAGACTTGGCTTTAGTGGATGAGGATATGTGAGGCTAATAGAGTACCTTGAATTAAAGGATAAAGTTAGAAAGGAACTTTCAAGCCTAATCCCCGAGAATAGGAAAAGAATAGTAGAACGTGACTCTCACGCCAAACGTAAGCCCATAGGCTGTGGTTTAACCATCCATGTTGGATACGGATGTACTAATAGGTGTCTCTATTGTTACATTCAGGATATGGATCTAAGTTTTACCAGTGTGACCTCTAATCCTCTTACAGGGTTAGAGCTAGTTTATGCTTTAACACTTAATCCTTACTTCGTACCAGGCAAGTTAGGTACATTTCTTGCCTTTGGTAGTATAACTGAGCCCTTCCATAAAGTAAACGTTAGTAAAACCTTGGACTACATGAAATGTATAAAAAAGTACCTTGGTAACCCTATACAATTTTCAACAAAAATGTACATAGATTTAGAGTTAGCTAAGAAAATAAGGGATGCAGCAGGCCGAAATGTGAGCCCCCTAGTCTCTATTGTTACAATTAAAATGGCAGATAGACTCGAACCTAACGCTCCACCTCCTCATCTTAGACTAGAGACGATAAGGAATTTACGTAAAGTTGGATTGAAACCTCAACTCTTCATGAGGCCAGTAATCCCCACAATTACAGATGTTGAGGCAGATACAATCATCTCTTTGGCTAAATCATATGGCTCTGCTAGTGTAGTCATTGGTGGGTTTAGAATAACAAATAGGATAATAAATAGATTGAAAGAAATATACCCAATAGACCGAATATTAATTTACGCGAAGAGACTTCCCCACGGAAAAGAGCAGATACCATTAAACATAATCCATGTTAGAAGGAAGATCCTTGAAAAAGCAAGAAAGTTTAACCTAACATGCCATCTTCATGCTTGTTGTGCCTGTGCATATACCCATAGTGTTCCCTGCTGGAATCTATGTTGGCTCAAAAACGGATGTACTCATTGTAATAATGAATGCTGGTCGAAACAACCAAAAATAACTGAAGAGGATGTACGGGAAGTACTTGAGCACTTAAATGTAAAATGTAAGAACATAACTATAACGGAAAGAGAAATAGTATTAAGGATTAAGAGTAAAAGATCACCACGAGAGCTACCAGTCATTCTTTCAACTCTCACAAAGAGAAAAGTGAAAATTCTAAAATAAACTTTAAATCAAATAACAGATTTCAAGTAAAGTTCAAGATAAGTATTCAACAAGTGAAAGTTTAAAATACAACTATGATAAGTTTATGTCTAACCCGGTGGGCGATGGCGTCCGCCCGGGCCTCGGGCCCAAACCGCCAACCCTCCAATATGGAGGGTTGGCTGATGACGCCTACAAGGGGTGATGTAAAGTGATAGAGAATGTTGGGCTCGAGGCATCAAATACAAAAGGCTAAGTCTATAAGTTTGGGCTCTATAGTGGATGTTCAGAGCGTCATAGATTATATTCTTCTTCGAAGACATGACAATGGAGGCTATTGCTTTGTTCAATACCTTAATGAAACGAATATATACGATACATATTATGCTATAAAGACTCTAATGGCATTAGGCGTGGAACTACCATACAAAGAAAAAAAAACAGTAGATTTCATAGCCAGAACACTGGAAAGCAGCCCCACACTGACTGCTAAGTCTATCTCAATGGGTATTGAAGCTCTAATAATACTTGAAGAGAAAGAATTAGCATTAAAATACATTGACGACCTATTTAAATACTATAACAAAGATGAAGGATGTTTTACTCGAGGACTATATGGATCCGAAGAGTTCGGTTATACAACAGCTCTTGAATCCACATGTTATGCTCTAAAAGCATTAAACCTAGTAAAGTTTAACCTATCATCCCAAGCGAAGGATAGAATTAGAAAGTATATTATGAAGTTTAAGTTACCAAGAGGAGGGTATGGTGAGCACAACGAATCCTCAATGACCTTAACGTTCCACGCAATTCAATCACTAATATATCTAGGTTTTATAGATGAAGTTCTCAATGATACTGAAACTAAAGCACAAATAGAATTATGCGAGCTACATACTGGAGGATTCACTGAAAAGCCAAATACAAAACCACCCTACCTTGAATCAACATACTATGGCATAAGAATGCTTAAAGTGTTCAATACCCGCCCAAGATACATTAACCAGCATATATCGTATATAACGTCATTACAAAATGCCAATGGAGGTTTCCGTAGATCACCAATGCTTGGAATATCCGATTTCGCAAATACATATAGGGCAGTAAGTGCTCTCGTAGAGCTACTCAAATGAGTTATAATGGGTTAAGGTTGTGTGAGAAATGTGATGTTAGGAAAAAGATAAGTGTTTTTCTCTTTTTCTACTCCCACCTAACTTACACTTCGCCATAGTATGCTTTTATGAATAGTTCTCCTAATTCTGATATTAGTGGATGTCTTGGATTAGTGCTAGTACATTGATCGTTAAACGCTACTTCTGCCATGAAGTCCACTTTCTCCATGAACTTGTCTTCACTAATACCTAACTCCCTTATACTTATTGGTATGTTTACTTTCACCTTTAATTCATCTATCGTCTCTATTAGTCACATGACATTCTCTTCAACTGTTTTACCGCCTAAGC
>CAZTBM010000050.1:0-6339 GCA_964611985.1 uncultured Desulfurococcales archaeon
CCAATCTTTCTTTGTTACATGTGGTATTCTCTCGGGGACTAGGAAGTAGTCACCGGGTTTAAGCTCATAGGTTGGCACAACCATGATGTCGTTTTCTGTAACTCTAAACCATTGATTGTTGTGTTTATCTCTCCTCCTTCGCACTATTATGTGTGGGTGTGTTCCAGTTGCAATTAGGTCTGTGAAGGAGGATTTAATGTAATAGAGGTCATTGCTCCTCTTTGAGAACTTGTTTGAAACTGTGCCGCCGAGGACTTTTTCTCCATCCTTTACTTCTCTTATCTCCTTTACTCCACCATCCTTCATGACAACTAGGGTGTCGCCAGCTAGGCACTCATCGATTACTAGTAGTGTGTAGTGTCTGGAGAGGGTATGTATGTGTCTATAAGCTGTTTGGTATGTGGATATGGTTATTGGGGCTATTCTCTTCTCGTCACCATAGTATAATCCGACATAGCTACTGGGTATATCAAGGAATTCTAGGATCTTATCCTGCCATTGGAACATTTGCTCCTTAGTGTAGACGACTATTAGGGTTCTCTCGTTAAGTTCTGCTATAGCGGCCAAGGCTATGACTGTTTTACCTGCTCCTGTAGGTAAAGCTATGACCCCTCTATAATTATTTTCAGTCCATTTCTTCAGTGCCTCAATTTGGTAGTCTCTAAGAGTTCCCGTAAAGGATACTTTGAATGGTAGCTTCATCTCCTCCTTTAGACCTGTTTCATCAATAATATTGAATCCTAGTGTTTCAAGTTTCCTCTTAAGTTGAAAGAAGTATAATGGTCTAACAATGAAGAGTTTCTTAGACCTATCGTAAGTTACGTATTCCCTAATTTCATTGAACAGTTCCCCAAGATACCTGCTTGGCCTCATTATAATCATGCTTCCAAGCCATTCTAAAATAACCTTATCCCTTTCCATGATTATCTTTCGAATGTATTCCTTCTCTAACTCGGTAAGCGAGACCCCTACATCACTAAGAATTTCTATTATTTCATTGTATGAGAAGTTCGTCTTCTTAATTTTATTAGGATTTATTACGAACTTGGAGCCAGACCTATCCCTGCCAACATAGTCTGCTATGAGGGAGAGTGTTTCAAACTCCTCTCTCTCAAGCCATCTTCTAACGGTAAAAGCGACCCTCAATACCTATCACACAGCTTCAAGTGTATTATACCCTATAATCTCAACTCTACCACTATGTAGACTACTTTTATGAAGCAAATCTATTATAGCCTTTATCACCCTTAATCCTTCATCTAAACTCTTTACTTCACAGACGAAATTAACTTCTTTACCGTCTTCACTTTTAACAATAATCCCTTTAATTTCTTTCTCAATGAGGCTATTGATACCAGTCTTCCCTAGAAGCGACTTATCAGCATGTATTCTTAGCCCATACACTTGAACTTCATTAGAGCCAGGATACGGTATACTAAACATTAATGTTATATCTGGTTTACGTGAGAAATAATACTCAACTATTGAATGCCCTAGACTATTAGCTTCCTCTATAGCCCATATTAGCATATAGTCTTCTACACCTTTCGGCATAAACTTCTTTAGCCTTCTTCTCAACTCACTAATACTGATATGCCCCATTTTAACCACTATATCGTTTAATAGTGATATCCTCCTCCACTTAATAACCAGTAATCTTAAATTTTACAGCTGTGCTATAAAAGTTCTAGTGGAATTATTCGGTGGTTTAAGGCTTTGTTCATTAAGATTATTGATGGATATAGGGCATTATTGGATTTTGAAAGGAAGTATAATGAAGAGCTCAGAGAATACAATAATTACCTTAATGAACAAGCTAATGGATTCTATAGAGTGGAATTATACAAGGAGATTAGAAGGGAGAAAGGTATAATGGTCTTAGAGTACAAGGGGCTAAAATGGATTGATAAGAAAGGCAAGGTGTTTGTAAGTACATTACCTCCACAAAGGATAGCGACTAAGGTTACTGTTCCACCAAAATTTCCTCTACTAGGGGTTAGGTTCATTATAGAGAATGGCCATGTAAAAGTAAGGTATAGGGATTATAGGAGACTAAGAGAGCTATTCAAAGACTATGAAGTTATAGAGGAGCCCGGTTTAGACTTAAAGACCTTACTTAAAGATCTTGAAAACTATGCTAAAGGATACTTAAAGAAAGTATCAAAAGCAGGCTTCAAGACAGTGCTTTGGATTCCCTTAACCTCATCAGGTATATTATATAAGATTAGAGAGAAGTATGGCATTTCAAGAGACAGACTTATTGATGTATTATGGTACCTTAATGATAAGGGTTTAATAAGATTCGAGTATGATGGTAATGAACTATGGATTTCATTAAAACAATAGGCATAGACACTAAAACAATTATTGGTAAACTAATACTTGCAAACATAATAGTATATGTTATCCTAGCTCTTGCTGGAGTGGTATTTTTCTCAATGTATGGTCTGTATGGTGATGCTCTGGCCTCACTATTTTTTCTCATACTACCCGGTAAACAATACAATATTCTATATGTGGTTCACTTTATCTTTGGGATCCCTATCCTACTAATAGGTACTGATGTGCTTATACATGGCTTTTTGTGGGAACTTATTACATCAATGTTTCTTCACGCTAACATAGTACACATAGGATTCAACATGTTTGCTCTAAAGATTCTAGGTGACCCCCTAGAGAAGCTTATTGGTGGTAGAAGAGTATTATCAACATTCTTACTAAGTGGTATAGTCGGGAATATCCTAACTGTATTTAGCGATCCACATGTCATCTCATTAGGTGCTTCTGGTGGAGTATTTGGTGTTGCAGCTGCTATATCCTTTATAGAATATAGGGTCTTTGGGTACACTAGAAGTCTAAAGTGGCTTCTAATGGTGTTTATAATAAGCAGTCTGCCTTTAGCAGGAGGATTACCTAACATTATAGCTCACTTTGGGGGTCTCGCTACGGGAGCACTGCTAGGACTAATTTATGCTGATAGATTACAGAGAAGATATAAAATAATTGAAGTTTATTATTAAGCTTAAATTAAAGTTGAGTTATATATTAGTTTTCAGCGCGTGGGTTTGACATCATTGATAATACTCTGTCTCAGCACTTAAATCCTACATCATCTAGAGTAAATATAGCGTGTACGAGATAATATATTTACCCCTTTACTTTACAGAATTGTTAGTGAGCGGATGAATATGAGTAGTGGCCGCTACCTTGTAATTGTGTGTCCATATTGTGGAGGATACCAAGCCATTAAGATTGGTCAAAAGGTTAGAGTTTGCCCATATTGTGGTAAGAGGTTTGAAACAATACATGCTAGGATTATAGCGAGAGCTGAAAATGCTAGTCAAGCAAGCTTCCTTGTAAGATACTATAAAGCTAAAAAAGCTGGGCTAGCAGATAAATTGTATAGTGGTGATGAGGGTACTCGGGCTTGAGCTCAACGCTATGATGTATTTCCCGCATTACTGATTATGCTTAATACTTTATCTGAAAGCTCATTATAACTTTTAACATCATGCCACATTCTAATGAATATGACGTTACCTAGAGTCTCTCTTATTTTACTTATATGGACATCGCGGTCGTCGATGTATATTATGTTTTCTGGTGGGATAATTATATCATAATCTCTTCGTATACTATCTACAATCCTCTTTATCATTAGGTCCTTTCTGTCTGTAAACTCTATGATTATATAGTCGAAGTATACAACAAGATCTAGTAGTTTAAGAATGGGTTTAACTATTTCTGGCTTATTCCAGCTTGCTATAGCTAAAAATATATTCTTCGCTCTCCTCAATTCTTCTAGCACCCTCCTTACATCATTATAAACATTTAGCCTCTGGCCTTCACTATCAATAATAGAGTTTTTAGATACCCTCTTTAGTGGAGGTTTAAGTTGAGAAGCATCCTCATGATCCCATATTGTGCCATCAAGATCAAATACTATTAGTAAGCTTCTGGACATCTAAAGCTATCACCTTATTGAAAACTTAGTTATGAGTAAAAATAATATACACTGTTTAAAACTTATGTTAAATATTTTGTCATATAAGGTGAGGTTGAAGGTCTAAAATACCCATGCATCCTGTAGTAGTCTCTTACGCCAATACCTGATATTATAAGCATCTTTCTTACATCATACTCTTCTCGAGCTATCTTCTCAGCCTCCTTTAATAGAATAGAGCCCCACCCTCTATGTTGCCACTCAAATATTGCCTCTTCACCTACAGGTACTTGAGGCCCATATACATGGAGCTCTCTGATAATTCCTGTATTCTCGTCAACCTCTGGTCTATGGGCTTTCTCTGATGGTATCCTAAGCCTTAAGAAGCCTATGAGTATATCGTTCTTAACGTCTTCTACAGAAAGGAATATCTCAATACCTTCACTAGCTTCATACCCCTCTCTTAACACTTTAATATTGTTTATGTCAGGCTCTATACCATACTTCCATATCTTTAACCCAACCTCTCTATACCTTATCTCCCTACATAGTATACCTTTTTGGCGAACAGCCTCTTCAACAAGCTCTCTTAAATTACCCTTTCTTGGTCCAGCCTCTATTATTGTTGCAGGAACATCTCTTTGAACTCTCATAACTCTAACCCACTTTGGAATATACCTGTACATTTCTGAGATTAATTCGATAGCTTCCTCATCAGTTAATGGCTTATACTCTCCCTTAATCCACATTTCATAGAGTTTTGTTCCTTTAACAACTAGTGTTGGGTATATCTTTAACATATCAGGTCTGAATCTTGGATCTTCGAATAAAGTCTTAAATGCCTCAAGGTCTCTATTGAAATCACTACCTGGTAGGCCAGGCATAATATGGTATACTATTTTGAATCCTGAATCTTTAAGTATTCTTGTTGCCTCTATTGTATCCTCTACAGTGTGTCCTCGCTGAACAAACTTCAATATATCATTGTATATTGTTTGTACTCCAAGTTCTACTCTTGTAGCACCAAGATGGAGCATTTTGTCAACTTGTTTCTCCTTAGCCCAGTCGGGTCTTGTTTCAATCGTTAAGCCTATACATCTTATTGGGGCGTGCTCGTTTCGTGCTTGAGCTTCTTCAAGACTAATCCATTTACTAGGCTTACCTTTAGGATACCTATTCATAGCCTCTAGAGCCATTGTAACAAACCATTCCTGGTAATCTAAGGGCATTGCTGGGAATGTTCCACCCATAATGATTAACTCTACTTTACTAGGTTTGTGACCTATAGCCTCATACTGTAAAAGTCTATGTCTAACCTGATTATAGGGGTCGAAGCGGTTATGAATAGCCCTCATTAAAGCTGGTTCTTCACCAATATAGCTTTGTGGAGTATTATACTCTGGGCCTCCTGGACAGTAGATACATTTACCGTGAGGACACGGATATGGATGCGTCATTACAGCTACTATTGTGACTCCAGAGAGGGTTCTTACAGGCCTCTTCCTTTTAGCTAGTATTTGCTGACTTCTCGTTTTAATCTCTATAGGCTTGCCCATGGCCATTAAACCTTAATGGCTAATATGTAGTAGTTTTGTGGTAGTATACTTCTCCTAATATCAAATCTACCATATTCCACTATTTTAAAGTTGAATCCCCTGATTATGTGTTTTAGCTCTCCAGGTTTATAAAGATGGTAATAACGATAGAACACCTTACCTTTATACCTCCATGGAACATAAACGTCCCCTATACTCTTTCCTTTAAACCCTTTCCCTATCTTACAAATGAGGCCCCATATTATTGATGGAAAGAAGCGTAGTTGGACTAGGGACCAAACAGTTACTACTAGTAAACCTAGCTTCTTCAAACACCGGTAGCCTTCCTGGAGTACTCTCTTACACAAACCTATGGGAATATGATGTATAGAGGCTATGTAGACTAAACTATTTATTGAGCTATCGCGGAAAGGCAGATAGAGCATATCAGCTTGAATGAAATCGGAGTAGCAGGTTAACCTTTTCTTTTTGAAACGCCTCCTCCCTAGATTGATCATAGACAATGATATATCTAAGCCTATAGTATAAAATCCTCTCCTAGCTATCTCTATAGTGTTATGTCCGCTGCCACAACCTACGTCAACTATAGTAATCTTTAAGCTTGGTTTTAATCTTAACATAGCTCTCTCAATGATGGGTATCCATGGTCTAGTACGTTTACTATGATAGCTTAGTGCTATACTATCATAAACTCTCATTAAGTGCTTCCTAAGTAGCTGCATTCTTTCGGCCTTTCCCCTGCTTGTTTTACTGTTCTCGCACAAAAGATTTTTAATTCTCTGTTTAAAAATATTATAAAAAGAGGGTTGATTAATGAGTATTGCTGACAAATTTGAGAAT
>CAZTBM010000051.1:0-6063 GCA_964611985.1 uncultured Desulfurococcales archaeon
TCAATTCTTCAGCTCTAGCAAAGCCTGCCGAAGGCTCCATTAGGTTATTACTTATCATTAATAGTGCTCCTGCCTTGAATCTTCTCATCAAGCCTAATGCGAAGAATGAGGCGCATTCCATTTCAACAGCTATAATTCCTCTACTGCTCCATCTTTTAGCAAAGTCTGGGTCTTCAGCATAGAATGCATCACTACTAAATACAGGACCTAATATAACATTCTCTCCAAACTTTTTAGCCGAATTAACCAGTGCAGCTGTTACCTCAAAGTCCGGAACCGCTGCCATACATCCATCAGGAATGTACATGCCTAGAGAGTTGCCTCCATGAGCATAGGCTGCTCCAGTAGCCACTATGAAATTCCCTACTTTCAACTCTTTGATAAATGCGCCAGCAGTACCTAGTCTTACCATAATCTTTGCTCCAAGCATCCTTAATTCTTCAAAAACTATAGCTGCTGAGGGGGCACCAATACCATGAACTGCAACACTTACTCGCATATCATCGTAATAGCCTGTATATATCAGGAATCCTCTATTCTCATTCACCAGTTTGGCTTCCTTTAACATTGATGACGCTATTTGTTTAACTCTAGCTGGATCGCCACAGACTATGACCTTTTCGGCTATATCACCTGGTTTAGCAAGAATGTGCAATGGCTTCAGGTAATCACACCTCCATAGCTATTATGATGTAGAACGAGATTAACTAGGTTTCGGTCCTCTCGGTGGAGGATCATCACTAAGGTCAGTACGTGCAATTATCAAGTCATCCCGTTAATACTATACCTGTTATGGTGAGATTTAAGCTTTAAGCAACCTATTTTACATAACGTTGGATGACAACTTTAAGGTTTAAGGTGAGGATAACACTATACCTCTAAGATCATAAAATGTTGCATCAATAATTTTCACTTTGACACGGACACCTAAATTGAGTTTTTCATGAAGAATTACCGGGTAATAGTTAATGGTCCTACCTACAACTGTTTGGCCTTTACCATATTCTGTCACTAATACATCAAATATCTTGCCTATCTTCTCTCTATGCTTGGCAAGTGTAACCTCTTGGGCAACCTTTACGATTCTTTTTGTCCTCTCACTCTTGATCTTAGATGGTATTTGAGGCATTGTTGCAGCTAGAGTATGAGGTCTAAGAGTATACGTGGCAACATGTATCCTGTCGAACATTAACTCCTTAATCAGTTTTATAGTGTTTTCTACGGCCTCCTCGTCTTCACCTGGATGTCCAACTATAATATCTGTTGCAATAGCTATTTCTGGAATCTTACTTCTTAACTCCTTAACTAAGTACCTATACTCATCAACAGTATATGGTCTATTCATTATCTTTAATAACCTATCGTCACCTGCCTGAACTGGTATGTGAAGGAACTTATAGACTTTGGGGTGCTTTAAAACCTCTATAAGTTCGTCAAGAATCTTTAACGCTAAATGAGGGTTCATCATACCTATTCGTACCATGAAGTCTCCATCTAAGGAGATTATCTCCTTTAATAGGCCCGTTAATTTCAGCCCAATATCGTATCCGTATGCTGCAGTATCTTGTGCTGTTAGCTGGATCTCTTTTGCGCCCTGCTTAATGGCCTCTTTAACACGTTCAACTATTAGTTCTGGAGGATAACTTTGAAGATGCCCTCTTGCATATTTAACTATACAGTATGAACATTGACTAAGACATCCCTCACATATAGCTATCGTTGCTATTACACCATCAATTATCATCGGTATTTGTTTTCTATCCCTTTCATAACCGCCAATCAGTATTGCCCTTTTCCTTTCCTTCAATATTGCTGGTAGTTGTCGGATATTTGCTGGTGATACAAGACTTGCCTCAGGTGCAATCTTTAATATTAGTGAAGGCTGTGCTTTAGCCATACATCCGACTACTGCAAGTATACTCTTATTCTTCAATGCTATTTTTCTGAGATACTTTATTCTTTCTATCATTCTCTCTTCTGTATCCTTCCTGACAGTACAAGTGTTAATTATTATTACATCTGCTTCATCTATCGATGATACTATAGAGTAGCCATGCGCTTTTAGTAGTTCAACTATGAGTCCTGTATCAGCTCTATTTAGTGCACATCCGTATGTTTCTATGTAGACTCTCATTACTTTACTCTCCGTAATCAAGTGATGAGAGGCAAGTATATAAGGCTTCACATAACCATTAGGCTTAGAGGGGTGAATGATTAAGGTGTCAGTGAAGGATTACGGTTACGAATGGATGCTTAATAGGCTATATTCAAGTGTTTCAGGTAAAGCAGCAGTTAAAGCTATTACTAGAAAAGAAGTACCAAAAGCCATGGTCTTAATCACAGGTAACTATACGATAATTAGAAACTTTAGAGAAATAACTGATGTACTACGTAGGGACATAAAGCACTTAATGAGATATCTGCTCAAGGAGTTAGGTTCACCAGGAAACTACGATGAATCATCAGGTAGCCTTATACTTCATGGAAGATTCTCGTCACAAGCGATAAACATCCTACTCAACAGATACATAAAAATGTATGTTGTATGTCCAACATGCGGCTCATGGGATACTGTGCTAAAGAGGAAAGGTAAAATATGGATACTTATATGTGAAGCCTGTGGTGCTGAAACCTCGGTAAAACCTGTTTAGACACGGCTGTGGCATTATGACTGTAAGAGTATACATAAAAAGATATGAAACTGGTAGAGATGTATTAGTAGCTGTATGTGATGAAGAACTATTAGGAAGAAGGTTTACTGAAGGTAAACTAGTATTGGATGTAACGAAAGAATTCTATGGTGGGAGACTAATAACGATAGATGAGGCTATCGGAGAGTTAAAGGAGGCTACAATAGCAAATATTGTTGGTAAAAACATAGTTAAAGAAGCCTTAAAGGAAGGTTTAATTCATGAAGAAGCAATATTATGGGTTAAAGAGGTTCCTCATGCCCAAATAGTGAAAATAAGATACCCGTTCTCTTGAGGGCTTATTTTTATGTCACGCTTCTGTGCAAAATGTGGAATAAAATATGATGGGAAGATACCCTTCATAGATAATTTGTGTCTTAAATGCTACTTAGAAGAGCATAAACTTCTCTCCATAAAAGGTGAAATAGTACTAGAAATATGCAAAGTATGTAACGCTATAAAGTATGGAGGCAAATGGGTTGGCTCAGGCTCTGACTTATTAGAGAACATTTATGCTACTTTACCTTCAATAATAACTGAAAAGTCAAGAGTGCTTTTTGAGGGCACTAAAATATACCTTCACTTACCCGAGACAATAAACTATAGATTTAATGTAGAAATAGACGTAGAAATAAACATTGGAGGTACAAGGGCATCACAAAAGTATATAGTACCTGTACAAATAAAACCTACTGTATGCCCTAGATGTCAGAAGAAATTAACAGGAATACATAAAGCTATAATACAGATAAGAAGTAGTAAACCAATTACCCCAGCATTTAAGAGGTTTATTCACAAATATTTAATGGGATTAGAGGAGAAGTATAAGAAAGATATAGTTGAAATTAAAGATTTGAAAGAAGGCATCGATATAAAACTTCTTAGCTTCACAGTTGCTCGAGCAATAGCTAACAAGTTTAGAGTAGACTTAGGGGCCACAATAAAGGAGACACATAAACTTATTGGGAGGAAAAATGGAAAAAAGGAAACATTAATGACTATAAGTGTCCGATTACCAGCAGTTATTCCTGGTGATTACATACTATACGATGACAACTTGTATCTAGTTAAAGACGTGAAGCATGGACATTTAGTGATTGAAAGTACTATAAGTAACGAAACCACATCAATACCGATTACGTTAATTTGGAAAGAAAAGATAAGAGTAATAGACAAGGTAGTACCTGAAACTTTAATCTACCTCATGAAAGAAGGTAATCTCGCATACTTAGTTTGTGAAAGTGATCCACAGAAAACCTATATTATCCCATGTTCAAAATTACCTCCTTCTGCCAGGGAAGGATGTAAAATAAAGGTACTAGTAATTGACGGTAAACCTTATGTCCTAGAAGTGCTATGAGAAAGTAACGTAAGGTGAGGTGAGTAGTTGCCCAAGAAGAAAAAGCGTGAAGACGAAAGGCCTAAAGAACCTCCAGTACCAGGTGAAGGAGAGATTCTAGGTATAGTAGAAAAGCTCCTTGGCCATGATAAAGCTCGAGTAAAATGCCTAGATGGTAAAACTAGATTGTGTAGGATACCAGGGCGAATGAAAAAGAGAGTATGGATTAGAGAAGGTGATATAGTATTAGTGGCTATATGGGACTTCCAGCCTGATATGAGGGGAGACATAATTTACAGGTATAATAAGGATGAAGTTAGAAAGCTTCAGCAAAAAGGTGTGGTTGAGTTAGGTGATCTTTTAAGTGAAGAAATAATTTAATGACTGAGGGTGGCTAAGATATAGGGTTTATTGAAAGAGAGAAGATAGATAAGAGACGAAAAAAGATTAAAGATAAAGACTTCTACGAAACGGTTGAAGAAGTTTTTGACTCTTACACTGTTCTCACACTATACCAGATTATAAGGCGTGGAATTATAGGTGAAATGTTTGGAGTCATAAGTTCAGGTAAGGAGGCTAGAGTATACTGGGCTAAAAGCCCTAAAGGCGAAGATTTAGCAGTGAAAATATATCTTACGGCAACATCAGAATTCAGAAAGAGCATGTACCAATACATTATAGGTGATCCTAGATTTGAAAATGTGAGAAAGGATACGAGAAGCCTAATATACGCTTGGACAAGAAAAGAATTTAAGAACCTTAAAAGAATGCACGAGTGTGGGGTTAGAGTACCAAAACCAATATACTACATGAAAAACATTCTCGTAATGGAATTTATTGGAGAAGATGGAGTGAGAGCACCTCTTTTAAAAGAAGTTTCCTTAACTGACAAAGAGTATCTTAGAATTTTCAATAAGGTTGTTGAGTACATGAGAATATTATACAAGAAGGCTAGACTCGTACATGCAGATTTAAGCGAATATAATATTATGATATTTAAGGGTGAGCCTGTCCTAATTGATGTTAGTCAAGCCGTCCTCTTGGATCATCCATTATCAATAGAGTTTCTTAAAAGAGACATACGTAATATAGTAAGGTACTTTAGAGATGAACTAGGGTTAGAGGTTCCAAGTGAAGAAGAAATATTTAAGCTAGTAACTAATTGAGTGTTTAAGGTAGGTGAATCATTTTGCAATATGGTGGTGTAGGGCCAATACCAGGAGTTACAAGATTGTATACTAGAGTCCCATTGGATAGAATAGGGGTATTAATAGGTGAAGGTGGTCAAGTACTTCGTGAACTCATGAAGAGAACCATGACAGTTATCAAAGTTGACAGTCAAAATGGTACAGTCATTATAGAACCTGAGTCACCTAATGTTCCCCCAATAAATTTACTTAAAGCACAAGACTTCATAAAGGCTATAGCTTACGGATTTAGCCCAGAAAGAGCATTAAGAGTGTTAGATGAAGATCAAATACTACTAGTCATAGACCTGAAACAGAAAGTTGGTCCCTCACCAAACCATATAACCAGGATTAAGGGTAGAATTATAGGTGAGAAAGGTAAGGCTAGAAAAATAATAGAGGAGATGACAGGAACATATATATCAGTATATGACACTTACGTTGCTATAATAGGAGACTATGAATCAGCTACTGCAGCAAGAGAAGCAATAGAAATGTTAATTGAAGGTAGGCAGCATGCAACAGTTTACAGATACTTAGAGAGAATTATGAGACAACTTAAGAGGAAGAGAATAACAAAATTATGGAAGTAAAAAGCCAGCTAACGGATGATGAAAACCGGGAACAGACATAAACAATAAAAATGAAGAGCAAGGCTAAGCGCTGACACTACCCCAATAAAACCATAAAGCTTAAATTACACAAAAAGAAAACTCGAAAATGACTGGGGCCCGGACTATATATTAAGAGCCCTAAAAGGGCGATGAAGAACTTGGGCCACGCTAGTTAAGTCCCATAACGTGGTGGCCCGGGTAGCTCAGTCTGGAAGAGCGCCGGGCTGTGGATC
>CAZTBM010000052.1:0-6011 GCA_964611985.1 uncultured Desulfurococcales archaeon
GCTATTTAACGCCTTTTTGAAGTTTCTTCAACGTTAATATTGTCTTTACGCTTTCAATCCAGTATGGTAGGAGTATTATAGTGAAGGCTATGATTGTGTCTAATGGTATTTTAACTAAAGTGGTATATGTTAAAGCGAATACAGTAGTGAATATCGTGAAAACTAGCACTCTTGGTAGTAGTATGCCCTTCAACACCATGTATGATGAAAGATAGAATGGTAGCTTCTCTTTCACCTTGTATTCCCCGCTCTCTAACCTCTCTACAAGCCCTAGGCGGGCAAGTTTTTCAAGAATGAACTTAGCTTTACCAGGGCTATTATAATTCATTAATCTCTGGAACTCTCTAACACCTATACTGCCACTATGTCTCAGTAGCTTTAAGTAGGCTTGTAAAACTTCAGAATCGACCATTTTATTTCACCATACATACCTATATCTACTATGCTCTTCTAACTACGAGGTATACTACGATGGCTATAATAGACGCTAATGCTAAAGCTAAAATTAGCCCCTTATACCTATTCCACTGACTCTCTTCCTCTACAACTACTGTTGTAATCGTAGAGGCTTTGGTTTGTTGAGGGGGCTCTTTAGGTAATAGTTCTAGGCCTTTTATAGATGCTCCTGTGGTTTTGAGTAATACTCCACCAATCTCCTTTACAACCTTGTAATATGGATACCATTTCCCTTCATAGTATATGAGCCTACCATTCCATCCTGAATAACCTATTCTTGCACACTTTACTATGTCTCCTATGTCTTTATCAGTTAATCCTTTAATTACCCCTACATCTCTTAGCCACTTAAGCTCTGTGAGTAAAGCATTCTTTAAATCATCCTCATTGAATTTAGGTTTGAACCTAGGGTTAACTAGACGTTTAAACTCTTCTTTTGAAACATTAACATTCGCTATATGCTTTAGTACCTTGTTTACTTCGTTTATGTATATGTCCCTTAATTTTTCGGCTTTGATTACAATGCTTATTGTTGTTTCAGGTTTTCCCTTTCTCCATACAGTCATGATGTTTATTGTGATAGTTGTATTTTGTGTCATGCTTTTACTTAGCCTTATGGAGGTTACTTTAAACTCTTTCTCTTTAGTTTCTTTTTCTATCTGCGATTCTATTTTCCATCCGAGCTTTTCGATGTAATCTTTGTCTACTGATACTTCATCTGGTATGGTGATTGAGCTGTGATATACTATTTCACTAATATTCAGTAGTGGTGATTGTATCCTAATAGTTATGAAGTGTTCTCCCTCTTTCGGATGTTTAATTGTCTGTAGAGATACAATGACTATTAGCTCCTTATCATAATGACTCCTATAAGCATATGCCTCCTTAGTTCCAGTATACTCTACTGGTATGACGTTCCTTAAGTTCTTAAGGGAACTCCAGTCATACTGGATACTAGGTTTATTCAGCACTACCTCGATAGCTGCTCTTTCCATTTCAATATCATATATACTATAGGATCTAGCGGTACTGACACCTATAAGAATGAAGTAGAGTGTACTGGAAACTAATAACGCCATAACTAAGATACGTAACATTATACTCTTATTCATATGCTTGCCCATTATCTATCCTACTCCGCTTTAGCACTGTTGTATTAGTATGAGTGTTATTACACTTAATACTATGCATTAGGACACTCTTGTTATAGTATATTTGACAAGGAGTGGATTTTAAGGCACTTAATGTTATTTTGAAAGTTGTTGGATTAAATCAATATACTTGGTTAAATACGCCTTCCATGAGAGCTGGATTTTGTAGTCTGGATGTGGTTTAAACTTTACCTTAACCTGTTCTATGCTTAAGCTTATAGTCTTAATTTTCCTAGGGTCTAATTCACCATATCCCCATTTACTGAGGATGTAAAGGTAACCTATGTTGTAAGGGTTGAAGCCCATACAATACGCCACTATAGAGTCTATATGTACAGGGTTTGCCGATAGGTTTACTGATGCAAAGAATGAACCCCAAGGCCTTGAAGTACCTGAGACGGGGCCTGTACCCTCCATGCCCTCTAAGCCATCTACTACTCCTAAGTCGGGCATTGTGGGTCTTGCTAGTAATGCTATATTTAAATTTATGAAGAAATAGTTTTGATGTATCTTAGGCTTATCCTCTTTAACTGGAGCACCTACAGCCATATTCTTAATAGTTAAAGTTACAACTACTGTATCATGGGTTTTAGGCCTACATGTAGACACTTTAAATAGATCTTCTCTAAGTAGCGTTTTTGTTACCCTTATTTTAAATGGTCTGCCATGTCGATCATATACTTCAACATACTCCAATTCATCAGCATTTAAGTCTATGAATTCGAGATTTCCATATTTGTTTTTCAGTCTCGTATACCCATAGTTCTCTATGCCCTTAAAGAACTCTCCTAGAGCTGGGGCTTCAGCAATTATAACTTCACTAATATTAAAATTGCTTATTAAATAGTTAATTAATGCATCAACTGCATCTACATGTGTTGCACAAAGAGGATTGTATACTGATACAAAGTTTGGTTTTATTAGTACCTTTCTTTTAATCCTTGTTTTTATTTCATCATGTACTAGACCTAAGCATCTCTGAACGCCATCAATTCTACTATTGCTTCTAACTATGGATACTTTACCGTCAACCATTAACATCTACCTAGAGTTAGTATAGTATGGTTAGTGTTTAATATGCATTAAACTTAGTGATCTAGTCTTTACTAGTTAACACTAAAGCTATACCAGTCAGTACCACAACCATACCTATGTAGGTTACCAGTGCAGGCACCTCATTGAATATAACTATGGCTAATAGTGTCGCGCCTACAGGCTCTCCAAGAACAGCTGATGTGACAGAAAATACCTTGAAGTATTTGAGCAGGTAGTTGAGTATTGTATGACCAAGCATCATAGGTACTAATGCAAGTAAAACGAAGAATATCCATGACTTAAGAGGATAACCTATTACTGGAACCCCATAAATCAATGAGAGCAATAGTAATACTATTGCTGAGATGGAATAAACTGTAAACGTATATGTAGGTAATGGAATGTATCTTCTTAAAATTCTACCATAAGCAAAGTATATTCCTCCTGTTATTGCACCACCTAGAGCAAGTAGAACGCCTAGGCCGTGTTGAATACCGTAATAACCTGTATCTATAGAGTACAATATGTATATACCTGTCAGAGCCATTATGAAGCCTAATATCTGCTTTATATTGGGTTTTTCACCCAATGCTAAGTACACTGTTAAAGCTGAGAATATGGGATGTGTACAAACAATTGTAGTACTTACCGCTATTGATGTAAGAAATAGAGACTCCATCCATAAACCAAAATGTAAAGCTAAAGCCACACTTGGTATGAGAAGCTTTAGGTAATCACACAAACTTAGCCTTCTTAACGCATCTATCACATTGAGCCTGTAGACACATAATACTATCAGAACTGAAAAAGCCATTCTCCAAAGAGCACAAGCCAGAGCTGGTGCTTCACTTAACCTAACAAATATTGAGGCCCATGAAACTGCAAAGACCGCGATAAATAATAGTATAATTCTGGATTGCAAGGTTACCGACCCTTAATGTTAGTGTTTGTCATGTAATTGAGATTACTAAGCTATGAGTATTGCAGCTTCATGACTTATTTATCCTCCCATAGGACTATGTACTTCTATGACCCTCTTGAGCCATGTGCCTCTCTTAAGCCATAGGAAGGATGCTATCCCAATGCATATATTACTTATACTCATAGCTATCCATAATCCTTCAGGTCCTAAGCCGAGGATGAAGGATAGTATTATGCTAAGTCCTATTCTGAGAACCCATAGTCTAATTATGGATAGTAGTGCGAAAATCTTTGTATGACCAGAACCACTTGCTATAGCTCCTGTTGTAAAGAATAAGCCGAAGAACGGTATTGATATAGCTAATATTTGGATTAGCTTAGATCCTTCAACTATCACATCGGGTTTGTTAATGAATACTGCGATCAATTGTTCTCTAAACCCATAGATGAATATTGAGCCTAAGGTAAGAGAGCCAGCGATTAATATGTTAGACATGTTTGCTATAGCTCTAGCCCTATCATATCTTTCTGCACCAATATTCTGTCCCACCATTATTGATGTTGCCCTGTTAATACCCCAGGTAAAGGCCTCTAGAATGTTAATAAGCCTTATTACGACACCATAGGCTGCAACAATGGTAGTCCCATATCTTGACACTAATGACATCATTATAGTGAATCCTAGAGAGTTTGATGATTGTTGTATGGTTAGAGGAGTTCCTATAGAGATTACTTTCTTAAGCCACCAACCCTCGATTTTTAAGTCTTTCAAGCCTATTTTTATCCCTCTAAACCCTTTAAATAGTAAGTATCCTCCAACAAAAGATACTAAGGATCTAGAGACTACTGTAGCTAATGCTGCACCAATAACACCCATCTTTGGGAATCCAAAGAGCCCGAAAATTAGTATTGGATCTAAGACTATGTTGAAGAGGACAGAGATTATGTTAAGTCTTGATGGAGTTTTTGTATCACCTAAGGCACTAGCTATAGTATTAAAGGCAAAGCCTAGAAAGGATAACGGTATACCCAAGAATATTACTCTAATGTAACTAACAGCCAAGGGGTAAATGTCTGATGGTACACTCATTAATTTAAGTGCCTCTGGCGCTAACGTGTAGCCTAGTAAGCTTAGCAGCAAGGCTACAATTGCTATAGAGCTGAAGAGGTTTCCAGCACTCTTCTCAGTAAGCCTCTTATCCCCTGCACCATAGTATTGTGAAATTAAGGCTATGCCTGCTCTAGCATAACCCATACCAACAGAGTAAAATAGCATTATTAATGGCCAACAAACAGTAGGAGCACCGAATGCGGCTTTACCAAGTTTACCGAGCCAAAAAGCGTCAACAAGATTATACGATAAGTTAACAAGGTTGGCTAGGATAATTGGGTAAGCAAGCCAGAGAAGTGTTTTAACTATTGGGCCATTCAGTATTCTATCTCTGAAAACTTCAGCCCTCTCGTCCTTCATCTTAGAGAACCTAGTAATCATGATACTATAGGAGCTATATTTCTAAGGAATATATCGCTTTTAAATATATTTCGGAGAATACTAGTATAAGGAGGTTGAACTCTTGACATTTAGGGATGAAACAAGTAGAAGTCCATGTAAAATAGCATTGCTTAAGGGCGTAATTTTAGCATGTATTATTGAAGCTGGAAGGATTCACGGATATGAGGTCTACAAGAACATAGTGAAGTTGACTAAGGGGAAATGGTCACCCTCCATAGGAACGATATACAAAGTTTTAAATGAACTAGCAGAACAAGGTCTACTTGAACGTATTGAGGAGCGGAAGGGACAGAAGACTATAGCATATTACCAGATAACTAGGAAAGGCATTCAGGAATACTTAAACCTTGTTAAAAAGTGTCTAGAGAGATGGCTTATAGGCTTAACATTAATGCTTAAAACTCTTAAAATAATAAAGTCGACTAGGGGATATCTAGATCCGACTATAGAAGCAATGTTACGTAAGTTATCTGAGGAATTGAGTAAGTTATCTCAATAGACTATACTAAAGTGTTAAGGTTAAGCTAATTATTCTAAAGCTTACCTAGGATTTTCCTATTACAGGAACTTTATATAAGTATTGTGAGAGTATTCTTTCATTAGGTGAGTTTCAATGTCAACGTCATCTATTACTGAGAAGTTGAAGATTCTTGAAGAGATAATACGAGTACCTAGATATGGGGTTGTAGGTGTAACTCAGAATAAATTAGTATATGTCTCAACAGTTGAAGGAGTATTCGACCTTTGGACTTTAGATTTAGAAACAAGTAAGACTGTTAAGGTTACAAGTGGGGGCATTCATGATGTAGCAGATGTGAAATCCTCATCACCACTTGTGATATACACTAAAGATGTTAGTGGGGGTAAGGAGCTTCACCAAGTGTTTAAGGTTGATGTGAGGGAAGGTAAAGAACTAAAGGTTGGTGACTTTAAGC
>CAZTBM010000053.1:0-5428 GCA_964611985.1 uncultured Desulfurococcales archaeon
TAGGTAGAAAGGTTGAAGTTGAAAATTGGGGTTTGACAATTATTCCTCCAACACCTAAAGACATAATTAAAGCTGGGCCCTTCAAGCTTAAACTATGTAAGTTGGGTTATAGAAGTGACACCATAATTAATGTCGCTGAAGCATTCAACTCAGGTGCTCTATCAGATGAGGATGCTAAAAGGTATAGTGACAAGGATTTAATGAAGATTAAGGGTATAGGATCTTACACTTCTAGATTAGCTTTAGTATTATCTGCTAGGAAGTATGAGTATGCTCCTATAGATAGATGGTTAAAGAGAATCATTAGTGTAGTTTATAGCGTTCCCGAGTGGAAAGCTGAGGAAGCATGGATTAAGAAGTGGGGAAGGTGGTCTGGACTAGCTGCATTAATGTTAACTGTGGTTCTAGATGCAGAGCCGCTAAGTGCGGCATTAAATAGAATACAAAGGAAGCAATTAAAACCATTATTCATTGAAGGTAAGATTACACCGCTAACTCTATGGAAGTACATGTAATCTATTTCAACTATTTAGTTGTACAATAAATATCTGGTATGATCTTAACCATAGCATCTATAACACTAACTTACGATAAAACCCTAATAATTAAGGATAGAAGTTGTTTCGAGAGACTATAGGTTTAGGATTAAAAATGTTACTTAGCTTTCTTAGCTCTTTTCGTATAGGCTAGCATTACTGTTACTCCACCTACGAAACCTATAGTCAATCCAATGCATAAATACTGTGTTTGTATCGCCTTTGCTTCTTCATGTGGTCTTACTGTCTCCTTAGTTTTCTCTGCTTCAATCTTCTGTCTTAACTCCTTGGCTACTTTGAATAGTAGCTTTCCAGCTTTATACTCGTACTCTTTAGCTTTTTCTATATGCTTAATAATCCTACTAGCCGTTTCTTTTACTAGGCTCTTATCGTTATAGTTTTTGATCATATATGCTAGTAGTGTTGATGCATAACCGTATTCGTCGGACGCTCTCTCGAAAAACCATGCAACCCTCAGTAGATCTGTTAGGTTGTAGGATTGTGCTAGTCCTGTAAGGAAGGCTGCAGCATTGTGCCTACGATCTCTTGCTATATCGAATACTGTCTGTTTAATTAGCATGAGATGGTCTTTACCAGCTCTGGGCAGATAGCTTTTGAAGTCTTCGATTAAGTTTTCGTACCCTTTCATACCTGTATTCTGTGGATCCCATGAACCGTAAATTGTTATTGATGCTATTCTCTCTAGTAGACTTGGCCAGTCCAGGTGTTCTATGTTTGTTACTGGCTTTTTGGGTTTAATTAGTAGAGCTTCGTATCTTCCCATCCATTTCCACCAATTCTTAAAGTAGTTTAATGATAGCTCCATGTAGCCTCCATAGCCTTTGCGAATACTAATGTTTAAAATGTAGTCTCTAAATCTTTTGTCAATGCTTATGTTTAGTGCTTCAAACTCCACTAAGGTTTTCCATGAACATATACCGCCGCTAGGGTCATGAATGTAAATTACCCCAGTATCCTCATCATAGCCTACTGCTACTATTGAGTGGCCTTGAACCTCAATGAATACTGGTGTGTTATTATTGAGTTGTATTTTCAGCCAGCTCCAAGCCTCATCCCACTTAGTGAATACTTTATGCTGACAGCTGAATCCCAACAGTTTAGCAGCAAACGATGCCGCTACGATCGGGTATATGTCACCGCCATATCCAAAATGATACTGCTTAGAATACCATATACCATAATCCCATCCTCCCAGTTGTACCAGTAATTCTATGGGGTACTCGTAACCATAGTATGCTAGTATCATTTGTAACGCTTTGATAGCACAGATAGCTGTGTGCATGGGGTAGTATGGTACGTTCTTCACAATATGTTTCTCGGCATATACGCTTGGTAAACTTATATTGGAAGAGAACACTATTAATATTAATAGAAGAGTTAAAATGATGATTTTTCTCACTTTCCTTTCACCTCCTCCTCATGTAATCATTTTTTCTAAGCTACGTCTGAAAACTATGCTAGCTATAGTGAATAACACTATCGTTACAACTATGGGTATTGGAAGCGTACCTATGACTTCACTTAGACTTGCCTCAAACACCATTATATTTCTCATTGCATCAATTATTATAGTTAATGGTGAGATGTCAGCTAGTATTCTTAGTGGCTCTGGCATCATAAACTTGGGGAACCATATGCCCGTTAGAAACATTGTAGGCCATGCTATAATCGTGACTATTCCTGATGCTGCTCTATAGTTTTTACAAGCCATCGATACGAATATTCCTACAGATAATGTAAGTAAACTTGCTAATATCAGTAATGGTATTATAAATAAATGCTCTAAGTCCCAAACCCAATGTATCTTTGCACCTACCACGTAGACTCCGAATAATATACAAGCTATGGTTGATAGCATTATTGAGAATAATAAGTCTATTACTGTACCAAATAGTAAGTCTACTGCTGTTATAGGTGTTGACAATAGTTTCCTTAATGTACCCTGTTCTTTCTCATGAAGTAATGCTAGTGCTCCAGTAAATAACCCTATGAATAATATTTCCACACCTATCATTCCTATAACGTACCATCCGAGAATTCCAGCTCTCGTAAGCATGGTCTTAGGTCTGGTAATGTTGTATCTCGCTTGTAGAGGCTCTATAGAGTACGCTATATAGTTAAACCAATCCATAATTCCTTGACTATTGTAATATTGACTTAGGATACTCTTTATTATCTCGATTCTTATCTGACCTGTTCTTTTAGAAATTTCTGAAATAACACCTCTTACTTCAGCTAATGCCACTTGCTCAAGTCTTATATCTGATCCTGAGACATAAACTTCGATATATGCCCTACTATACGTTATGTTATGTGTAAACCCTTCAGGTATAACTATAACTAGGTGTAGTTTTCCACGTTTCAAATCATTTAATGCTTTATCTAAGTTTAAGTCATAATCTTTTATATCGAAAATTTTCCTACCTTCAATGGTAATATTCTTTAATACATTTACGAAGTTTGTCGCTGTGAAGTTGAAGCCTGCTGGTGAACCATCATAGTTTATTATTGCGGTTTTTAGAGTGTAAATTCCTGGCCCTGGTGGTATGAAGACGTACGCTGTTAATGCTATAAAGAATATTGGGAAAACGATTGTCCAGAAGAGGTCCATAGGGTCTCTTAGTGTTCTCTTAATGTTTCTTAAACCTATAGCTAATATTGCACGAGGGTTCATTCCTCCTCAAGCCTCCTGCCAGTTAATTTAAGGAAAACATCCTCTAATGTAGGCTCAGAAACGTGAATACGTGTAATACGGATGCCATGTTTAACAAGACGCTCAGCGATAATGGGGACTAGGGGGTCTGGGTCTTTAACTAAAAGTTTACACGTATTATCATATTGTGATATACCAGCCTCACTAAGATCCTCAAGAATACTCTTCAAGTTAACTTTAATTCTTGGCTGTACTTCAATCTCTATTACTGAGTATGGTCCAAGACTCTTCTTTAGAGCCTCTGGAGAATCTATAACTAATATCTTGCCTTGGTGCATTATGGCTACACGATCAGAGAGTACATCAGCTTCCTCCATGTAATGTGTTGAAAGTAGTATAGTCTTACTCTTCTTCTTTAGTGACTGTATGAACTCCCAAATACTCCTCCTTATCCCAGGGTCTAGACCTGTTGTTGGCTCATCTAAAATGATGACTTCTGGATCATTAATTAATGCTATGGCCAGAGCGAGTCTTCTCTTCATTCCACCAGAGTATGTTTTAACTTTTCTTTTAGCTACGTTACCTAAGCCTACAATTTCTAGTAGTTCTTTGGCTCTTCTCTTAGCTTCATTACATGGTATACCATAGAGTCCAGCATAGAACAATAGGTTCTCTTCACCCGTTAGATAATCGTATGCAGGAACCTCTTGTGGCAGAAACCCTATGCGTCTTCTTGCCTCTAAGGATGCCTTAGTCATATCGTAGTCTTTGATAAATACCTTACCCTTAGTTGGGTGAATAACGCCAGCTATAATGTTTAGTAATGTTGTCTTACCTGCACCATTAGGTCCTAGCAAGCTGAATATTTCATTCTCATATACGTTGAAGTTTACATCCCTTACAGCTATGGTTCCATTATACTCCTTGCTTAGATCTATAACCCTGATGACCTCTTTCGTCATAACCATGATCCTCTGCGATAGATAATATCAGAAAAGCGTTATATATACCATTTATTTACTCTGCAGTACAGAGTAACATTGAAGGCTAATACTGTCATTTAGTAGTATAATAATATGGGATTGATGCTTATGAGCTTAGAAGAAATTAAGGAGCTCCATAAAATCCTTCTCCGCTTTGATAAAATAGTCGAGATCACAAGTATATACAAGGGGGCTATAAACTACCTGTTCTGGGCAGTAATTGCACCCGTGGGGGCATTATTAACAGCGGTTGTCTATGGTGTTTTAAACATAAACATATGGACACATATAATAGTAATAACACTCTGGGCTTGTTTAATAGTGTTCTGTTTGACCACATCTCGAGAGCTCGGCGGAATGTATGGACTTAGATCAATCTATGGTAGAGAGGAGAATAGGGTTGAAGAATACTTAAGGAAGATAAGAGAATACGAGAGAAAGGAGTTAATGATCTGGATAATATTGTTTACAGTATATGCTATAGTTACGGTTACGGCAACACCCTATGGCACACAATACTGGTCTATGGTAGTTACCTCAGGTTTTTGTATAATCATAGCATCTGGTAATCTAGGCACATATATCCTGCTTAAAAGAGCTATAGAAAGAGATAGAAGAGAAACACTAATAGTTGCCTTAATCTTGTACTTGATGTCACCTATTGTTGGGTTAGTATCGCTCAAAGCATTCTATCTTGGGTTTATGTTGTTTGCTGCTGTTGTAGGATTGTCTTATTTGTGTGCTTCAGCCTATCTATTGAGCAAGTTTTTCAAGTATGTCTTCCTTGAGGGTAAATAACTAAATGAGAATAGAGATACCAAAGGATAACATATTGGGGAATCCAATAAGGCTAGCCATTATGTTACACCTTCTCATAGCTGGTAGTATAACATTTTCTGACTTACAGAAGGCACTTAATACTACACCTGGAAATCTCGATAGCCATTTGAGGAAATTGGAGAGGGCGAGACTAGTAAAAATTAGAAAGACCATAATAGGCTTAAGACCTAGAACATTAATTATGATTACTGAAGAGGGTTACGTTAAGACACTAAGGTATATTAGGTCTATTCGGGAAACAATAGAAGAAGTTCTATTAAAGGTAAATACGATTTGAATGAACATATACTTTGACTAGAGCAGTAAGGCAATTTTGTATGAAGATAATAAGTAGTGTGAGATGGAGCCGCGGCCGGGATTTGAACCCGGGACCTCCGCCTCTCCGGGCTATGTGG
>CAZTBM010000054.1:0-4407 GCA_964611985.1 uncultured Desulfurococcales archaeon
GCTTATTGAATCATTAAAATTAGTCGTCTCGAAATAGTATAGAATATTTATTAAACTTTAAATAAACATTTAATGCTAGCTCTATCCACCATCTCTTTCATATTTAATCATAGTATTATAGCGAAATACAATTAGTAATGTAAACATATATGTTTACATTACTAACCGATACCTTTATATTAATGTAAATGTAGTTATATACATCTGGTCTAATCATTTATATAAGAGTTAGAAGGAGTTAATCATGAATAGGATAATAGTAGTCATTTTAATTGTGGCTATACTATTATTCTCAATACTATACTATCTTATCATCCCATCCCATGCAGTTGAGAATGTTGGTATGGCTGTTGAATTTAATGATCATGCCGCAGCCGCATGGGTAGCTTTAGAGAAGGGTTGGTTCAGAGAAGAGGGCCTTAATGTGTCATCACTAGCGACTTTCAGAACAGGACTACAACTTGCTGCTGCAATAAGTAGGGGGGATATTAATGTTGCTTGGGCTTGTTTAGGACCAATAATTATGGCTTATGCTAGAGGAGTACCATTAAAGATTATCTGTATGGCTCATCTACATGGTTACGCGCTAGTTTGTAAGCCTGAATACGATAGTATAATGGACTTAAATGGTAAGATTATTGCATGTCCTGGTCCTGGCTCTCCTTGCTGGCTCCTATTAAAGATGGTTATCGATAAGTATGATATTCAAGTTAGGATTAGGAAGATGCCACCCCATATGGCTTTAAATGCTTTGGTCTCAGGCCAACTTGATGCTGCAGCCCTACCTGAACACTATGTGACTTTAGCTAAGATGAAGGGTATGAAAGTACTAGTTAGGAGCCAGGATATATGGCCTACTATGCCCGGTAGTGTATTAGTGGTTAAAGTAGATTATCTTAGGGGTCACCCTGAAGCTGTAAGAAAACTTGTGAAGGTAACTATTAGAGCATTAAATTACATAAATGAACATTTTGATGATGCTGCGAGAATAGTTGCTAAAAGACTTAACATACCTTATGAGGCCTCCTTAGAGAGTATGAGGAATCTGAAATACACTTATAGCATAGATGAGAGTGAGATACAAAAATACATTGATTTACTGGTAAAGTATGGTGCTATTGATAAATCGTTTAATGCTTCTAATATCATTGATTCAAGTTTCTTACAAGAGCTATTGGGTGAAGAATAATTAATCTTAAGTCCTTAATACTCTTGTTGGTATTTATATTAGTATGGGAGTTTATTGGTAGGGTAAACTTTATACCATCATATCTATTCCCACCCTTTTCACAGGTTATGGGAACCCTCACATACTTAATATTGAAGGGAGAAATAGTAGAGGCTTATCTGATAACGCTTAGGAGAGTTATATTAGGTTTTACTCTTGGATCCTTACTCGGGATAGTTTGTGGCATCCTTCTATCATACTCTAAGACTTTAAGGGAATCATTATATCCTTTCTTCTCATTTCTAGCTGTAATACCCGTAATAGCCTTATTACCTTTACTCATGATATGGATTGGGTTAAACGAGTTATTACCGATAGTTACAGTCTTTCTCTGTTCATCCATACCTGTAATTTTCAATACACTATCTGGTGCTAGAAGTATTAATCCTGAGCTAGTGAGAATAGCTAAGACCCTTGGAGCAAATGATGTAAAAGTTATTTATACAATTATACTTCCTCTATCACTACCTTCAATACTCTCAGCATTAAAAATAGAGGCCGCAATGGCTTGGAAGACCTGTTTTGTTACTGAAATGTTGGTTTTATCTTCAGGACTAGGCTACTACATGTTATTAGCTGAAAGCACTCTAAGAGTGGATATTCTATTAGCCTCCCTAATTATCCTCTCAATCTCATGTTATCTATTCTATCTCTTATTTGAACGTATAGAAGTTATAATGCTAAGTAGATGGGGTTATACTTCAAAATGACCATGATTGAACTTAGAAATATAAGTAACTTCATACTAAAGAATGCTAATTTGAAAATTAATAGTGGAGAGCTAATGGTACTCCTGGGCCCTAACGGGGCAGGCAAGACAACTTTACTTAATGTCATTGCCGGCCTCGTTAAGTATGAGGGAAATGTCCTATTTGATGATAAACCTGTCGACCACTTACCCCCACACTTAAGAGGCATAGGTTATGTTCCTCAAGGTCTAGCTTTATTTCCTCATATGAAAGTTTATGATAATGTAGCTTATGGGCTTAGAGTTAGAGGTATACCTAAGAATGAGGTTAAGAAAAAGGTAAGGGAGGTTATGGAACTACTAGGTATCTGGAATTTAAGAGAAAAGTATCCAATGAGACTTAGTGGTGGTGAACAGCAGAAGGTAGCTATTGCTAGGGCTTTAGCAATAAATCCTAGAATACTACTGCTTGATGAGCCCTTCAATAATTTACAATTGAGTACTAGGAAAAATTTAAGATTAGAGGTAAGAAGACTTCAAAAGATGTTTAATGTAACCACATTGTTTGTAACTCACGACATTATCGAGGCTGAAGAATTAGGAGATAGAATAGCAGTCCTAAATAATGGAAGAATATTAAATGTAGGTACATATACTGAAGTAATACCAACTATATCATCTACTATATACAGGTTAAATGTACTCTATGGTAAAATTATTGGGATCTTAGATTCAGGATTAGCAATCGTTGAATGTGAAAATACTAAGTTCATTGTACCATACGATGCTGAGGATAATCCCCCCTCTGAGGTCACAATCACTATCCCTCCTGATAAGATATCCTTATCCAAGATTAAACCTAAAGTTGTAACCAATACTTTTAAGGGTATTGCTAAGGAGGTTAAAAATACATCACCCGTGGAAGTTTTAGTTAGTATTAATGGTATAGAGTTAATAGTACATATAGATTATGACTCCTTCCACCACTTAAATCTTAAAGAGAATAATGAAGTTTATGTAAAAATCCCCATACGCTATATCAGGATAAGGGGGGCCAAATAGCATAATAGGGTGGTAATACTTGACATCAACTCTTCTAAAAGAATTGTATGTCAGGAGTAAGAGAATCATTGAAGAATATAAGCTAATGGATGAGAGAGTTCATGTTACCGTCAAGCCTCTAAACGTTGAGGAGGCTATCGGTAAACCTAGTATGAATGAGTATGCATTACTAAAAGGAAAAGAGGTAATGGTGGAGGCTACATTCAGGAGGTTTAGAGGTCAAGCATTCACTAATACACCAAAATCTTTTAGTGGTCTACTTAGAGATGTTTTTGAACTTAATCTTTCCAGACCCTGGAATCGTTCAATATTTATCGCAGTCTTGAACGCTGTTATGGTCTACCTTGGATTAACCGATAGAACCGTGCACTGTAAGAATGATTATCCATTAACTTGTGGATACGAATTAGCATTATACCTTAGGAAAGCTAATGTTTCAAGAATCGGCCTTATAGGATATCAACCTGCTATGCTAAAGAATCTATCAGAACTCGGGTTCAAGGTTAGAGCTGCTGATGCGGATCCAGACAACATAGGTAAGGTAAAGTTTGGAATCAAAATCGAGCCCGCAGATGCTGATGAGGACATAATTTTGTGGAGCAATATATCACTAATTACGGGTAGTGTCTTAGTTAATGGAAGTCTAGATGAAATTCTATTAAAATATAAGGATAAGATAATTCTCTATGGAATCTCTTGTGCTGCTCCCGCTAAGATACTAGGTTTTAAAAGGTGGTGTATTAGTAAAGAAAATATTCGCCTTTAAGGCTACTTAGTAAAAATGGAAAATGGATTTTATAGTATTTTTACTTTAGTAGGTTAAGTACCATTCTCGCATAGATCTTGGCCATTTTGATCATGTCATCTATGTATATGTACTCATCTGAGATATGTGCTACAGTTAAGACTCCCGGTCCATAGGTTATTGCTTGGACATCTTTTACTTGATAGTATCTTGTATCTAAACCTCCAATACATACTGTTGTTCTAGGTCTAACTCCTATTACCTCCTCTGCACATTTTATAGCTGTTTGTACGAGAGGCATTTTCGGATCTGTTACTGCTGCATCAAATTTTGCTTTAACCTTAACTTTAACCTCCAGCCCTGGTATTTCCTTCTTAGCCTTCTCGATAAAGTCTAGTAGTTCTCTTTCAGCTTCATCAGCTGTTTCTTCCGGTATGACTCTACGGTCTATTGAGAAAGCATAGTATCCTGGTACGATGTTTATTTTCGCACCACCCTTAACTTCACCACCAATAGTTATTGTTGCTTTAGCTCCCTCGGGGTCTCCATAGTCGTATTTGCTCTTTTTCGATTCTATTTTTGGTTTGAGTTCGTGAGTCATCTTGTATGCTAGTTCAACCATTTTCTCAAAAGCATTAACACCTTTCCATGGGGTGCTTCCGTGAGCTTGTTTACCGAAGACTT
>CAZTBM010000055.1:0-4238 GCA_964611985.1 uncultured Desulfurococcales archaeon
GAAGAATTGAACAGTCTATTAAGAACCCATACTACATCAAATCCATCAACTACTGTAAGATCTGGGAGTACTGGTTTAACGAAAGCTGAGAAGCCATCCTTACGAATCAGCTCATTCACATGCCTTATTAGTTCACGAACACTCATAGGTCGTTTTAAACTCTTTAGCTTTTTAATTATATGGGTTATGAGCTTTACTTGCCCTTTCTCTACAATTCTTGGATAGTATGTTAAGTCTAGTTCAAATCTTAACCCATTATCATATTCAGTTATGATTTTGAATCCGCTAGACTTTACTTTTCTTAAACCTCTAATTCCATGGAATACTCTTTCTCTGGGTGGATTATAAGTTAGTTGTTGAGGTAGAATACCTCTCTTTTCAGCCTGCTTTTTCGCTTTGACGGTTATATCTATTGGTAAGAAGTTTTCCATGAGTATGATTTCATCTGCAATACTGATAAATGATGATGAAGCACTAGCTATTATTACTACTCCTACATTAGTTTTTTCAATCATATTCTTTACTTGTAGACATAGGGGTCTTATGGGTTCCTCCTTCACTATCTCATTCATGACTTCGTCCTTGTATAGAAGATTTGTAGCACTAGTATCTTCATCAATTAATAAGATTTCAGCACCAGCCTCGATAGCTTCATTGATTGATGCTGCCATACTAGTTGAGCCACTAGCATCTAGACTAACAAAATCGTATGTGACACTATGTGTAGGTAGTTTGCTTATGAATGTGGAGATATCAACATGAGATATGATACGTCCATCCTCAGCTCTAACTAGTATTGTATGTTTCCTGGATACAACTAGTTCTCTACCATCACCTTTAACATGATTATATATTCCCTCTTGTATACTGTTGAGTAATGTCGTTTTGCCATGATATCCTCCACCAGTGATCATTATGAGCCCTTTAGGCACTGCCATACCAGTAATTGTCCTACCACTAGGGAGCTTTACCATTACTCTAAGTTCCCTAGGAGACTTAAATGGAATAGCGTTTCTCATAGGTTTATCAGAAATGCTGGACTCTCTAGGTAGTATGCTGTTGTCGCCGATGAAGAATAAGTAATTATTCTTGTATAACCATTCTCTAAGATACTCTTGGTCAAGATAGTTTCTTATATGACTCTCTATTTCACCAAGCTTTTTATGTAACATCACTATCGTCTTAATTAACTCTGGGACATCATTTAATAGCATTGCCTTAGCCTGTTCTCCTAAAATCCTCCTACCTCTGGCAGGTAAACCAATATATGATCTTAGAATAATATTATTCTTCTCTACATCTACGCATGACCTTCTTAGAATTCTGGGGCTAGGCTTAGGTATGCCTATATACCCACTAAAGCCTGAACCACGTTTCCTACTAAACCTTGTTGCTGACCTATACAGCACTCTAGCTATATAGTCTGTGAACGGTACTATATGCTCACTCTTAAAGAGGTATTTAGGTAACTTATGTACCTGTGCTGGTATGGTTATTTCCAATATTGATGGCGGAGCATGGGGGTCGCTTTGAACTCTTGTGAAGACTGCTTTGGCATAGACATAATCTATGACTATACTCCTTAATCTCTTGTATGCAGAGTACCTTCTACCATCAATCTTTTGAAGTATATCATTAAGTTGGGATTTACTAATTCTCTTCATAATGATCCAACATTAAAAGCTCGTATATACAGTATTACATATTAAGTATGTATTAAACTAGTGTTCCCTCCTTAAAAGATAAATAAGTGAAAGGGTTTTTAGGTCTTCTTAGTCTTCTGTTCTTAATCTAGGTGACAGAATCTACAGCCTAAACATACCCCCTAAAACTAATGTACATGACCCTTAAGTCCCTAGTACGAATTAATGGATCAGCCAAAATACTCCCCTAAACTAGCGTCTAAATAGATAAAAGCCGGAGCAACATAAAATCTTTCCTCTCACCTAATACAATATTTCAAAAATGTACTGGGCCTCATAGACAGTATTATATTGTTACTAAGGTGACTCTAGTAATATTGAGGTTCGAAAATAAGATTTAAAAGAGCAGATAAATATTAGAATATACTATTAATAATAAAACAGGAGGAATGAAAACAAAATAAAATATCCAATAAAGAGGATTTAGAGATACTCTCACATGATAATAGGTGAGAGTTTTGGGGGATATCGTTTTAGATGTTGTTAATAGAGCTTCTATTATTGGGAGAGGTAAAATACAAAATATTTTTGGTTATGGTAAGATTTGCGGCAAAGCCACAATATTAGTATTGGATGTTCAATTAATAGAGGGTGTGATAGTTGATAATGCGATATTAAGATTATCTGATGGTAAGCTCTTAAAAGTTGTAGGTTTAGAGCGATGGCATGAAAAAGTTATTGAGGCGAGGGCGCCTGAAGCTGTTGCTGTGATCGTTGAAGGTATAGGCTGGAGGCCAAGAGAAGAAACATTAATAAGATATAAAGGTCAGATTGTTAAAATATTTAAGTCCATGTTTCCTTCAGTATTCCATACTTAGAGATTGTTAGGAGAATATAAACATCTACTACATTCAGGAGACATTGCTTATAGTTTGTAAACTCTTACCCCTCTAGACTTAGCGTAGTCTTTAACATTGTCCTCTATTACTGTGCCAGCAAGTACAGGTATTATAAGCTTTCCGATGTACTTATTACTTAGAATATCCGCCTTGACTAGAAGTTTACTTATGTCATCGATTTTAGGTTTAACTCTAATATCTACTACGTAGACTTTTCTCAATGTTTCAATGAGGAAGTCAACTTCGGTATCTTCTATTCTTGCATTACGTTCTTTACGGACCACTCTTCCACTTTCGCTGAGGACCTCTAACCTCAATTCTTCCCATATAAACCTAGAGTAGATGCTCTTCACTAAAGAATCTAATACTAAAGCTAAATAGTCATATTTAGCTGTTAGCTTTGAAATCTCCTCCTTGACATTTTCTAATGCCTCATTATACTGGTCTAAGGAGTCTCTGTACTTCTTAAGTTCCTTTATGAGTTCTTTAATTATTTCCTCACCGCTTACCACTTGTTTATTCTGTTTTTTCTTATCTAACTCCATGATGTCGTCCTCAAGACTACATGTTAAAAATGGAGTGACTTGTTTAAGTTTGCTTCATTTGCTTATCTAGGAATACTAGCTGGAAATAGCAACTTTATAGCATCATCCAATCTTATTATTATATGGCCCATATCTGGTACTACGTGTAGTTCAAAACCCTTCCCAAGCTCTAATAGTTTCATACAATACTCTAGTATAGGCTTTAGAGGAGTTCTTGTATCATTTTGTGGGTGAATGATACATAGAGGAGCCTTGAGATTACTGATATAGTTTACTGCTGACCTATCCTTCCATAAGTCTCTTCTACCAGCGAACAGCATTTCCATAAACTTTCTGAAGAGAGCATCGCTAAGCTCATACATTTCAACCCAATCTGTAATGCCAGCTCCAGCAACTCCGCATCTCCACAAGTCTGGATGTTTAACTGTCGCCAAGTACGTCATGAACCCTCCGTAGCTATAACCCATAATGGCGACTTTATTAGGGTCTGCAATACCCAATTTTACAGCATAGTTTCTAGCGTAAACCACGTCCATTAAGTCTCCTCCGCCAGGATCGCCTATATCTAGTCTTCTAAACTCTTCACCGTAGCCTGTAGAGTCTCTAAAGTTTGGTGCAACAACATGGTAGCCTAGGGCCACAAGTGATGCTATGAATGTTCTCCAGCAGTCAGCTACTTCAGACCATGGGCCCCCATGAACATATATTACTGTTGGTCCAGGTTTTGGTGCTATCGTACTTTCCACGATGAATGCTGGTATTTCTAAGCCGTCAAAGCTCTCATATTTCACAAATGTCACTGTACCAAAGCGTTTAACTATATAGTCTGGGAGTTTTGCCCCAAGTATCTCTTTTACTTCTCCAGTATTCATATTGACCATGTATATTCTTGAGGGGGTGGTTAGTGATGACCATGAAGCATAGACTTTACTACCATGTATAGCAATGTTTTCTACATAGCCTTCGGGTAATGGGACTTCCCTTCCATCAATAAATGTTCTAGTCCTACCATTAGCTTTACCTATAAACCATATTTTACCCTCTTGAGTCCAACCATAAACTGCGTATTCGGAGAATTTGTACTTCTTGTAATCACTATACTGGAATTCTGGCTCTTTAAGCTCATTAGAGTAAACATCATATACCACTAG
>CAZTBM010000056.1:0-3646 GCA_964611985.1 uncultured Desulfurococcales archaeon
GGCCCAGGATTCTCACTAATGCAAGAGGGTATTGGTTATGCCGTTATGACCGAGACCCCTCTCGTTATAGTTGATGTCATGAGGGCCGGTCCTGCAACAGGTCAAGCATCAAAAGCTGCACAAGGTGATATATTACAGGCTAGATGGGGCCGACATGGAGACCAGGCCGTCGTGGTTTATGCTCCATCTACACCTTGTGAGGCTTACCTCTTAACCATTGAAGCTTTCAATACAGCTGAGGAATTACGTGTCCCAGTTATAGTTGCCTATGATGAACTTGTAGCACATACTTGGGAGTCCTTTGACATTCCTGAGAACATTACAATTAAGAATAGAGTTTATGCTAAACCTGGCGATAAACCATTTGATAGTGATGATCCCAGAAAAGCCCCGCCCATGCCGAAACTTGGTGAAGGATTCAACGTCCTTGTTACTGGAAGCACACATGACGCTTATGGTTATAGGTTTACTGCATCACATGAGATACATAATAGGCTTGTTAGAAGACTCGTAGGTAAGGTAATACTTAATGCGAATAAACTATTCAAGTATGAAGAGTTATTTTACAGTAGTAAGCCTAACATATTGATAGTCTCCTATGGGTCTTCAGCTAGAAATGCTATTATTGCCGCTCAGACCCTTCAAAAGGAAGGAGTTAAAGATGTAGGGGTATTAAAACTTAAGACACTATGGCCCCTTGACGAAGGCTACCTTAGATCCATATTAAGCTTTTCCAAAAAGGTACTAGTTGTAGAAATGAACCTAGGACAACTCTACTATGATATTGAAAGATTAGCTCCAAGAGAATGTAAAGTTGAGTTAGTAAGTAAAATCGGTGGAGGTATACCAATATACCCTGAAGAAATAATGGATAAAGTCTTAGGGGTGACATAAAGACTATGCTTCACCCGCTCGATCCCTATCTAAGGCTCGAAACGATACCAACAGTGTTTTGCTCAGGATGTGGTTGTGGGTCAACGGCTAGCATATTTTTACATGCTGTTAGAGAGAAAGGGTACAAGGATTTGAGAGAATTCGTTTTTGTTAGTGGTATTGGATGTTCAGGTTGGATACCTAGCCCACATTTTAAAGCTGATACAATACATACATTACATGGGAGAGCTATTCCTGTAGCTACAGGGATAGCTCTTACAAGACCTGACCTCAAGGTAGTCGTTTTCGGTGGCGATGGGGACCTAAGCTCTATAGGATTAAGTCACCTAATCCACGCTGCTCGTAGAAATGTCAATATACTAACCATAATGGTTAATAACCTAGTCTACGCTATGACGGGTGGTCAAGCTTCTCCAGTAACACCTGAATGGCTTGATCGCATCGTTAGCTTCAAAAGCTGTATTAAAGAGGGTACACTAGATGTTTGCAAACTTATTGCCGATGCAGGTGCAGCTTATGCCGCCCGTTGGAGTGTCATTCATGTAAACCAGTTAAAAGAGTCATTCAAGAAAGCCTTAGAAATGAACGGCTTTAAATTCATAGAGGTTATAGCACAATGTACCTCACGTATAAGCGAACGGCTAGGTTTAACACCAATTCAGTATCTTAAAAAGTTAGCTACATTCATGAAGCCTATTAGCGAAGTTAAAGAGATTAAACCAAACATTATACCCATAGGTGAATATACCTCACGAGGTGGATAATATGAGCTTCCCAAAGAAGGAAATAAGCTTACTTATTGCGGGTATTGGAGGACAAGGTGTAAGGTTTCTGGCAAGAATGTTTTCAGTGTTACTACATAGTGAAGGATACTATGTCTCCTCATTCTCATCCTATGGTGCAGAAGTTCGTAATACACCAATTACAGCATCAATAACAATATCTAAATCACCTATACTATCACCATACCGTCTAGTACACGACCTAATAATAATTATGGATAAACGTGTAGTAAACCAGGTAACCAAGTATAGCAATAAGAATACCACCATAATATCAGTATTTAATACTGAATCTAAAGAAATGAGATTACCGTGCAAGAAGATACTAACTATACCATTATTGAGTATACTGAGTAAGAATAACCTAGAAAAATATCTTAATACTGCTATTCTCGGATTACTAGCTTCACTCTTCACATTACCACTCGATAAATGTATTAGAACTACTATGGAGAGTGTTAGAGATAAAGAGGCTAACATTAGAGCTTTAGAAATAGGATATAAAATTGGTAGTAAAATTAAGCTCTCACTCAAGGACATAATCCTATAGTCTAAAAATAAAGTATATTAGAATGTAGTCAACGCTATCAACTTTATTTGCGTCAATGATATATGTGGCTAGAGAGATAATCAGTGTCAATATTTATATACCCGTTATCCGTTATCTGAAAACGGTGATAGGATAATGAGGAAGACAATAATTTTTCCATTATTAATCATAGTGATTATAGCTATAGCGGTTATTGGAGTACAGACATTCGTACAATCAGGGAAAATAAGTGGTACACTTAGAGTTTCTACTACAACAAGCCTTTATGCTACAGGTCTACTTGAGAAACTAGCTGAAGAATTTAGAAAACAGTATCCCGATGTAGTTGTACAGTTTATTGCTGTTGGTACTGGTAGGGCATTACAACTTGTAGCTAATGGTGATGTTGACATGACATTTGTTCATGCACCATCACTCGAGCAGAAATATATCAATAATGGATTATTGGTTGAAGGACGTATAATAGCATATAACTATTTTATTATAGTAGGCCCTAGAGATGATCCAGCTAATATTAAGGGTTTAACTAGTCCTATCGAGGCCTTTAAGAAAATTTATAAGGCAGGCCTCAAAGGTAAAGCTTTGTTCATTAGTCGAGGTGACAATTCTGGTACCCATGTGAGAGAGCTCGCTATATGGAGGAGAGCTGGACTTAATCCGAAAGGTCAGAAATGGTATATTGAGTCAGGAACTGGTATGTCTAAGACTCTCCTAATAGCTAATGAGAAGAAAGCATACACACTAAGTGATATAGGAACATTCCTTAAGCTTAAGGGTGAAGGAGTATTAAACGAGCTTGAAATACTAGTCGGTAAAGGCGAAGAATTAATCAACATTTACAGTGCATATATTGTTAACCCGCAGAAATATATAGTCAACTATAAATTAGCTAAACTCTTCCTTGAGTTTGTTACTTCTGATAAAGGACAAGAAATTATAAATTCATATGGTAAAGACAAATTTAGTCAACCACTATTCTATCCAGCGAAAGGTAAAGAATCAGAGCTTAAGGTGTACTGGAGAAAGCTAGTAGAGTATTAAGGTGTAGTATATTGTATCCTGAAGTTTACGATGTTGCATTAAGATCTTTTTCTATATCACTATTTGCAACTATTCTAGCTTTAACTTGGAGTATTCCACTCTCGATAAAAATAGCATCTATGAAGCATAAGGTAAGAGATGTAATTATTGGTACTTTTAATGCCCTCATAGGTTTTCCTACGGTACTCGTAGGACTACTATTATACTTAGTCTTTAGTCGTAGCGGGCCACTAGGTTTTCTAGGGTTATTGTATACACCTCAGATAATCATTATCGGCCAGGCAATCCTTATAACACCATTAATGATATCATTAATGTATGAAGTATTTGTTAAAGCACTCAGTGAATACTGGGAGCTCGCGCTGTCACTTGGAGCTAC